>JBAZJM010000124.1:0-12582 GCA_041651315.1 Lentisphaeria bacterium
GCCCGTTTCATGAAACGCCCCTTCAGGGCTGAGACGTTATCTTTTTCTTTTCCTGGGGCGTTGCCCCAGGCTGGTATGAAGGCGCGCCGTTGGCGCTCAAAATCGAGCCTAACCTGATGGCTATGGGTGACACGCCCGTGCCTGCAGAAATGCCATTGTTTAAAACTTCAAACCTAACCGCGGTACAATAAAAACACGAAAGATCACCATGACGTCCAAGTTCCTATCAGGTGCGGCCGCCGCAATCCTCCTGGCCGGTGCTCCGGCCCTGCGCGCCGGGGACACCTTCAATTTCCTGGAGGCCTCCGGGGTTTGCCAGGGCAGCGCCGACAAAATGGCGGCACCTTTCCAGGACGCCCTGGGCTGGGACCGGCTGGAATATGGCGGCTGGCCCTGCTGCGGCAGCCTCCATGAGTATGTCGCCCTGCTCGACCGGCACCGGGCCTGGAGCAGCATTGACGTCCTCGACGTCCACTATTTCCCGATCTCGGCGTTTGCCTTTCTCCGGCAGGAATCCCGCAAACGCGGCTTCAACCTGGCCATCTGGCAGACGGAGTTCGGCTTCACCAGCGACCCCAATTTTGTGGGCAACAGCTATCCGCGCTTTGTCGACTGGTGTCTGCGCAACCAGCCGGCGCCGGACAAATACAAGCTGTTCTTCTTCGCCATGGGGTCGCCGGACGATCCCAAGGCTTACGGCTACGGCCGGACCCTTCCTGTCCGGCGAACGCCCCTCGGCGCATGGCAAAAGCCTGATCGCCCTGGGCAAATTGCTCAAGGGCGAGAAGGTCACGCTATACGCGCCCGTCACCAGCACACCCCAGCTGAAACCGGAGCTGGACGAACGCCTCAGCGCCATGGAGGCATTCCTGGTGGATGGGAAACGGATTGTGCTGGCCATCCACCTGATTCCGAGCAACTCGGCCAAGATCTATATCGATGCCGACGGCAATTCGATTCACTTGGACGCCGGCAAACCGATGCTCGCGCTGGCCTTGCCGGCGTTGAAAAAAAGGCGGATCGCGAAGGTCGAACGCTGGAGCATGACCGGTTCGGTGACGGATCTCACGGCCGCCGTCACGGCCAATGGGACAGGGATCACGCTCGAGGTGCCGATCCGGGACGCGGACCTGAAGGACGGCAATTACACCGACATGCCCGAGGGACAGGTCCGCCAGACCTTCTATGTGGCCATCACCCTGAAGCAGCCGTAGTGTGATCACCATGCTGCAAGGTCTTCACTCCGGGCACGGGTAGCTGGGGGAAGTATGCCGCCGCTCCCCAGCGGCCCATAGCTCCCAGGTGTCCCATACGTCCCATTTCCCCGCGCCGGCGCGGGAAAGTAGGCCCGCGGGAGTTTGCCAGCGTTACCCGGCGATCTCCGCCATTGGATTCGGCGTGGTCATGCCAGCGCAAGTACCAGGCGGATGCCGTCCTCGACACGATGCAAGTCTTCCGCCCGAAGACGGCCGATCTTTTCGGTGAGGCAATCCTTGTCCAGCGTCACCACCTGCGAAACGTTGGCAACCGAATCTTTGGGCAACCCCGTTGCCCGTGCTTTCAGCAGGACATTGCCCGGCGCTTGGGCCAGCAACAGGTTCGACGTGAGCGCCACGGCAATCGTGGTCTGAATTCGGCTGCAGTTGAAGTCGTCGGATTGCACGACCAGCACCGGTCGCCGATAGCCAGGTTCGGCCCCCTGCGGCTCAAGAAGCGACGCCCACCAGATGTCGCCCCGTTCCATTACCATTTCTCCCTCGACAAGACCTTGCCTTGCATGGCCCGCAAGGCGGGGCCGATCCGGGACGGAGCGTCTTGGTAAACCGCATTGAGCTTGTCGGTCACGTTCTCGGACGGATGGTTGCGCATATACTGGTCAACCGCGGTTGCGAACAGGCGGCTGCGCGACAGGTGCAGCTTTCGGGCGAAAAGACCCGCGCGCCGAAAGATCGGATCGGGAACGGAGATGGCGGTTTTCATACCGATAAGGTATAACCATGGTATCACCATGTCAAGCGGAGCACAGTTCACCCGTCCCGATTCCCCGGATAGGACGCTGGGCCGACAGAGGAGACGTTTGTGCGTTTTTACGGAAAACTAACCCATTCTAAATGACCGTGATACAACGGCGTGGCATAGTGCTGCCAGTGACTGCCCCCAAAGGAGGAAGCCCCCCATGTTATCCGGTAAAGTCGTACGAATCAGATGGGTGAAAATGTATCCCTCGGCTCATAATCATGTTGCCATCGGCAATGTCCTTCAAGAAACGCCCTATTATCTCACCTTGCTTTGCAAGACCTATCACTTCGGGCATGGTGCAGGAACGAGGAAGGCTTTTCTGGCGCCGAACACCTACGTCGGCGGCATTGTAGAAGGGGAAAAGGCCATCCGGTCAATTCCGTGGTCACAGATTGAAGTGATTAACGAACTTCCTGCGGAAACCGATTGGAATGTGCGGGCGCTTGTGGAGGAATCCGGATTGTGCACCTTGGTTAACGCGCACAAAACGGTTATCACGCGGGCGATGAACATACGACAAGAATAAGCAACCGCCTTGATCTAGCGGGGGCTGCCGTCAGCGCGGCAGGTCGGGCAGGCGCAGTTCGCGGACGCGGGCGCCGATGCGGATGCCGCGCAGTTCGGGCACGAACCGGTGCTCGAAGAAGCGGCGGGCCGGCAGTTCGTCGCGGTAGAGCTGCTGGCGCTGCAAGACCTGCCACTCCGCCTCCGCGCCCTCGGCGCGCCGCAACCACACCACATCGAGGCTGTGGATGCACCCCTCCAGCACGGCCCCGCTTTCGGCAAAGGCCTGGCCGAGCCGCATCTGCTGGACCAGGACCGCGGCCAAATCGTCGGCCGTTTCCGCGCGCACGAACGCCTTGCGGTCGAAGAACGCCTCCCAGCCGGCGATCTTGCCGGCCGGCCGGTCGAGCGCAGTGCGGATCGCGGCCAGGACGGCGTCCGATGCCGGTGCGGACTCCGCACTGTTCTGCAGGGCCAGCCCCTCCCACAGGCGCAGGGCGGCCGGATCCAGCACCACCAGGTCGTAGTAGTCGGCGGGCAGCCGGGGAAAGCGGGCGGTCCGGCCGCCGTCGGCCAGTTCGGCCTTGAACGGCTTGAAGCTTTCGCGTTGCGCCTCGGTGGTGCCGTCGCGCGTCTCACGGTCCTTGCGGTGGCGCCGTCCCCAGGCCACCACGAGCCGCCCCGGGCCGGCATCGGCAAAGCGCACCGTCAGCCCGCCGCCGGCGGACTCCGCAACGGCGGGGTTGGCATACAGCCAGGTGCCCACCGGCACCCGGTCGGCGGCCCGGCCGGAAATCCCCGGCAGCAGGCATGTCAGGCATAACAGGACAAGGAAACGGCGCATCGGTTCTCCCGGCCGGCCGCCGGTGTCTGCCGGCGGTGTCGATTCCGAAAGCGTATCGCGGGTTCCCGGCATTTCAACGTTGCGCCGGAAGGCGGGACGCAGGTCAGTTTCGTCGGGGTTCCTCTTAATGAAACTCGCCCCCCAAGGTGAGACAGGCAATCTTGCCTGTCCTGGCCTTCCGCAGGGTTGCGGCGCGACGGACGCCCCGGTCCGCCCGAGGCCGGGCGACGCCTCGCGGCGTACCTACGGCACGCCATCGTTTCATTTCCCGGAACAGGGGCTGAAGCCCCTGCCTATTGTCATTCAGTCCCTCCGGGACGAAGCCGCCCCCTGTACTTATGCAAAAGGCCAGACACGCCAAAGCGTGAACTCAAACGACCTGCGCCCCGTGTTTGAGTCCAGCCTTCAGGCTGTCTTCGGAGTGCGGCGGCGGCGGGCGGACAGGGTTTCCGCCAAACTCCAGAAGGCGCCGGCGGAGCCGCCGGCACTGCGGGGGAGGCGTCCGCCTCAGGCCAGTTCGGCGGCGAGGCGGGCGGCGAGGTCGCGCCCCATGATCGTCTCGACCAGGTCGCCGAAGCGGTCGCCGGCGACGATTTCCGGCAGGTCGTAGCGGGTGATCTCGAAGCGGTGGTCGGTGACCCGGCTTTGGGGGAAATTGTAGGTGCGGATGCGCTCGCTGCGGTCGCCGGTGCCGACCTGCTGGCGACGTTCGGCGGCGTTTTTGGCCGCCTCCTCGCGCTGCTTGATCTCCAGCAGGCGGGAACGCAGCAGGCGCATGGCGATGTCGCGGTTCTTGTGCTGGGAGCGCTCCTGCTGGGAAAACACCGCCAGCCCGCTCGGCAGATGGGTGACGCGCACCGCGGAGTCGGTGCGGTTGACGTACTGGCCGCCGGCGCCGGAGGAGCGGCAGGTGTCGATGCGCAGGTCGTCCGGCTTGATCTCAAAGTCGACCTCCTCGGCCTCGGGCAGCACGGCCACGGTGACGGTCGAGGTGTGGATGCGTCCTTGGGCCTCGGTGGCCGGCACCCGCTGCACCCGGTGCACGCCGCTCTCGTAGCAGAGATGGCGGAAGGCGCCGTCGCCGCGCACCGAGAAATACACTTCCTTGAGGCCGCCCACGGCATTGCCCGAGAGTTCGAGCAGGTCGAGCTTCCAGCCCTGGGTCTCGACAAAGCGGGAATACATGCGGAAGAGGTCGCCGGCGAACAGGCCAGCCTCGTCGCCGCCGGCGGCGGGACGGATTTCCATGATCAGGTCGCGGTCCTCGAAAGGACGCGGCGGCAGGATCAGCAGCTGCAATTCCTGCTCGAGTTTGGGCAGGCGCGTTTCGAGGGTGGCCGCCTCGGCACGCAGGGTGGCGGCGTAGGCGGGGTCGCTTTCGGCGGCGGCCAGTTCGGCCAGGTCCGCCAGGTCCTGCCGGGCCTTGCCGCTGTCGGCCCACAGTTCGCGGATGCGTGCCAGGCGGCGGTACTCGCGGGAGAGCGCCTCGTAACGCCGCTGGTCGTTGCCGGGGGCCTTGAAGTCGAAGGCGGCCAGCACGGCCTCCAGCTCGCGCAGCCGGGCGTCAGCCTTGGCGATGTGCGGCGCCAGATCCATAAGGCAGTCTTCTCCAACGGCGGCAGCCCGCTTGGGTGTTCGTTCGTTGTCCCGACTTTAGCCGGGATCAATGGAGCTCTTCCCGGCACCCTTTCACCAGCTGAAACCGGGACAACCAACCCAAGGCCCCAAATAAACAGTCACGCGGCGGGCGCCGATCAGCGTCCACCGCGTGAAGGGAAAAAGCGGAAACCGGGCAAACCGCAAGCCGGCATGATGGCCGGCTTTGGGCTTTTCGGTTTCGGCTTGTTTGCGAATCAGACCGCGGCGGCGGCGGCCGGCTTCTGATAGCGCTTGCGGAAGCGGTCGACGCGGCCTTCGGTGTCCATCAGCTTCTGCTTGCCGGTGTAGAACGGGTGGCAGTGCGAGCAGATGCCGATGTGCAGTTCGGGCTTGGACGACCGCACTTTGAACTGGGCGCCGCAGGCGCAGTTGACCGTGCAGTCCACGTAGTTGGGGTGGATATCGCTTTTCATGGGAAGGGCCTCCTGGAGGGGGGCGGGGGTTACGGTTGGGGGATGTGCAAGGAAAAAACGGGCTCCGGGAGCCGGCGCCCGAACGGCGCCCGGCCCCCGGAACGGAATCAGTTGATCTCGGCCAGGGCCGCCTTGCGGCTGAGCCGGACACGGCCGCGCTCGTCAATGTCGATGACCTTGACGGTGACGAAGTCGCCCATCTTGCAGATGTCCTCGACACGGTTGACGCGGTAGTCGGCCATCTCGGAGATGTGCAGCAGGCCTTCGGTGCCGGCGAAGATCTCGACAAAGGCGCCGAATTCCTTGATCGACTTGACCACGCCCTTGTAGATCTTGCCGATCTCCGCCTCGGCGGAAACCGCCATGACTTCGGCGACCGCGGCTTCGAGCACCTTGCCGTTGCAGGCGAAGATGTTGACCGTGCCGTCGTCGTGGATGTCGATCTGGGCGCCGGTGCGCTCGGTGATGCCGCGGATGACCTTGCCGCCGGGGCCGATCAGGGCGCCGATCTTCTCGGGGTTGATCTTGACCGCGTGGATCTTGGGGGCGTGCTCGCTCATCTCGGTGCGCGGGGTGGCCAGCACCTTCTCCATGATGTCCAGGATCTTCATGCGGGCGACGCGGTTCTGGTCCATCGCCTGACGCATGCCGGCCAGGTCAAGGCCGGCGATCTTGAGGTCGAGCTGGAAGCCGGTGATGCCGTCCCGGGTGCTGGCGAGCTTGAAGTCCATGTCGCCGTAGTGGTCTTCGGAACCGAGGATGTCGGTGAGGAAGACGCGGCGGCCGTCGCTGCCGGTGACCAAGCCGACGGAGATGCCGGCAACCGGCTTCTTCATCGGCACGCCGGCGTCCATCAGCGCCAGGGTGGCGCCGCAAACGCTGGCCATCGAGGAGGAGCCGTTGGAGCCGAGGATGTCGGACACGCAGCGGACGGCGTACGGGAAGTCTTCGGGAATCATGCCGGCGACGCTGCGCTCGGCCAGGGCGCCGTGCCCGATCTCGCGCCGGCCGGGGCCGGAGATGCGCCCGCACTCACCCACGCTGAAGTTCGGGAAGTTGTAGTGCAGCATGAAGCGCTTCTTGCCCGTGCCGCCGGTGATGACGTCGAATTCCTGGGAGTCGCCGTCGGCGCCGAGAGTGGTGGTGACCATGGCCTGGGTCTCACCGCGCTTGAACAGGGAGCTGCCGTGGGTGCGGGGCAGCAGGCCGACTTCGGCGCTAATCGGGCGCAGCTCGTCGAGCTGGCGGCCGTCCGAGCGGATCCCCTGGTCAAGGATCAGCTTGCGCACGGTTTCCTCGGTCAGCACTTCCATCGTGCCCTTGATGTTGAGGGCGGGGGCGCCAGCGGCGACCGGGAACTTGACGGCCAGGGCCGCGGTCAGCTCTTCGGTCAGCTGCTTGAGGGCGGCCTGGCGGGCCAGCTTGTCGGTGATGGTCAGGGCAGCCGCCAGCTTGCCCTGGCAGAACTCGCGCGCCGCCTGGAGCAGGTCGGCGGGAACGGCGTGCGACTCGTAGCTGCGCTTGGCCTTGCCGGCCTTGGCGACCAGCTGCTGGACGGCGGCGGACAGGCGGGTGATGATGCCGTCGGCGAATTCCATCGCCTTGGACAGGTCGTCCTCGCTCAGTTCGTTACAGGAGCCTTCGATCATGATCGCCTTGCCGGGCACGCCGGCGTAGACCAGGTCGAGGTCGCTGCTCTTCATCTCGTCATGGGTCGGGTTGGCGATGAACTGCCCCTTGACGCGGCCGACGCGGCAGGCGCCGACGCCGCCGGCAAAGGGAATGTCGGAAAGGCTCAGGGCCACCGAGGCGCCGAAGATGCTGAGCACGTCGGCCTCGTTTTCGCCGTCGGCGCTGAGCAGGGTGCTCATGATCTGGACGTCGTCGATGAAGCCGTCGGGGAAGAGCGGCCGCAGCGGCCGGTCGGTCATGCGGGCGGTGAGGATTTCCTTCTCGGTCGGGCGTCCTTCGCGCTTGAAGTAACCGCCCGGGAACTTGCCGGCGGCGCTGAAGCGCTCGCGGTAGTCCACCTGCAGCGGGAAGAAGTCCAGGCCGGGGCGCGGGTTGGCCGAACAGGCGGTGACCAGGATGATGGTGTCGCCCTGGCGGACGGTGACGGCGCCGGCGGCCAGCAGGGCGGTCTTGCCGGTTTCGAGTTCGATGGTACGGCCGTTGCCGATGTCGATGGAGATGGTTTCAATGCTCATAGGTTCGAATGTTCCTTTCGGGAAACGGCCGGGAACACGACACACCTACTGGCGACTCCGCTTGGGGCCGGCCTATGTGGCGCGGGTGCGGAATTGCGGTATAAATCTCCGCCCGGCGGGGGCGGGGGCTTATACCGGCCGAATTCCACATCCGGCCTGCGCGCAGGCTGGCAGCGTGGGGTGCGTTCGGTGCGGGCGGATGCCCGGCGGACTGGGTTGACGGGGTCCGGTGTGGGGTTGGGGGTTGCGGCGGGGCGGGGAGGTGCGGGACAGGCCCCCGTCGGACCTGCCCGCCTCTCACGCCAAACCGCGCTCAGTGACGCAGTTCGAGCTTCTTGATCAGCGCCATATAACGCGCCGGCGCCTCACGCTTCAGATAGGCCAGCAGGCGACGGCGACGATTGACCATCGTCACCAGGCCGCGACGGCTGCTGTTGTCCTTGACGTGCGTCTCAAGGTGGCCCGACAGCTCTTTGATGTGGCTGGTGAGCAGCGCAATCTGCACATCCGCCGAGCCGACGTCGTTCGCCGACTGGGCGAACTCCTTGATGACCGCTTCTTTCTTAGCCTTGTCCATGGTGTCCTTCCTGTGTCCGGCCAGACAGGGGAGCCGGAACGAGTTAAGCCTTCTAACATAGCATCGATTCCCCGCCGGGCAAACGGCCGGAGCACGAGGGGGGGGCGGCGGGCCAAGGGGGAAACGGACAGAACGGACAGAACGGACAGAACGGAACGGGGCGGGCGGGCAACGACAGGACGGCGGGCCACCTGGGCAGGGGCAGGACCGCAGCCAAGGGGGCAACGGCTCCGTTCTGTCCGTTCTGTCCGTTCTGTCCGTTGTGTCCGTTTCCCCCCGCCCCTGCCCGTTTGCGGTTCCCCCGGCGGCGGACAACCGGTTGGGCGGCGGGAAAACCGGCAAAGGCTGATTATGTTATCCGGTTTACCCATGCGCCCAAGCCGCCCGCGGCGGCCGGCGCCCACCCGCGCGGCAACATTTCGTTCTAAGGACTGGGTCATGAAAAACTACAAACTGGCGATCATCCCCGGCGACGGCACCGGCCCGGAAGTCATGGCCGAAGGCGTCAAGGTGCTCAAGGCCGCGGCCAACAAGTTCGGCTTCAAGCTGGACCTGCACAGCTTCGATTTCGGCGGCGACCGTTACCTGCGCACCGGCGAGGTGCTGCCGGCCTCCGCGGTGGACGAGCTGCGCAAGTTCAAGGCGATCTACCTGGGCGCCATCGGGCATCCGGGAGTCAAGCCGGGCATCCTGGAAAAGGGCATCCTGCTGCGCATGCGCTTTGAGCTCGACCAGTACATCAACCTGCGCCCGGTCAAGCTGCTGCCCAACGTGGAAACCCCGCTGGCCAACAAGAAGCCCGCCGACATCGACTATGTGGTCGTGCGCGAGAACTCCGGCGGCGCCTACACCGGCCACGGCGGCATCACCATGAAGGGCACCGCCCATGAGGTGGCGACCCAGGAAATGGTCTACACCCGCCACCAGGTCGAGCGTTGCCTGCGCTACGCCTTCGAGCTGGCGCGCCGCCGCCACACCAAGGAACATCCGTGGCGCGGCCTCAAGGCCGAGGACAAGGCCGCCGGCAAGACCGCCCAGGTCACCCTGTGCGGCAAGACCAACGTGTTGACCTTCGTTTTCGACCTGTGGGAACGCGCCTTCTACGAGGTGGCCAAGGACTTCCCCGAGGTCAAGACCGACTACTGCCATGTCGACGCCACCACCATGTGGATGGTCAAGAACCCCGAATGGTTCGATGTCATCGTCACGGAAAACATGTTCGGTGACATCATCACCGACCTGGGCGCCATGACCCAGGGCGGCATGGGCGTGGCCGCGGGCGGCAACATCAACCCGCAGGGCGTGAGCATGTTCGAGCCGATCGGCGGCTCGGCGCCCAAGTACACCGGCATGGGCGTGATCAACCCGATCGCCACCATCCTGGCCGGCGGCCTGCTGCTGGACGAACTGGGCGAGGCCCAGGCCGCCGCGGCCGTCGAGGCGGCGGTCACCGCCACCACGCCCAAGATGAAATCCCAGGCCGCGGGCCGCATGGGATTCAGCACCGCCGAAGTCGGCGACCTGGTGGCCAGCGCCGTCTGAGCACAGACCCTCCGTTTAAAGATAAAGGGCCATTCCATGAGCCGTCAATTTACCGTCGCCATTGCGGGCGCCACCGGCGCCGTCGGGGTCGAAATGCTCAAGACCCTGGAGAAGCGGAACTTCCCGGTCAAGAGCCTGCGCCTGCTGGCCTCGGCCCGCTCGCTCGGCAAGACCATGACCTTCAAGGGCAAGCAACTGCCCGTCGAGGAACTGACCCCGGCATCGCTCCAGGGGGTTGACATCGCCCTGTTCAGCGCCGGCGCCGCACGCTCCAAGGAATACCGCGAGATCTGTGTCAAGGCGGGCGCGGTGATGATCGACAATTCCAGCGCCTTCCGCATGGACGCCGACGTGCCGCTGGTGGTGCCGGAAGTGAATCCGGACGACGTCAAATGGCACCAGGGCGTCATTGCCAACCCGAACTGCTGCACCGCCATCCTGCTGGTGGCGGTCAACCCGCTGCACCGGGTGAACCCGATCAAGCGGATCGTGGTCGACACCTACCAGGCCGCCTCCGGCGCCGGCGCCAAGGCGATGGCCGAGCTTGAGGAGCAGACCGCCGACGTGCTCAAGGGCGGCAAAAAGCTGAAGATCGAGGCGCTGCCCCAGCGCATCGCCTTCAACCTCTTCCCGCAGGTCGACCAGTTCCTCGAGAACGGCTACACCAAGGAAGAGATGAAGTTTCTCAACGAGTCGCGCAAGATCATGCACCACCCCACCCTGCTGGTGAGCGCCACCTGCGTGCGCGTGCCGGTGCTGCGCGCCCACAGCGAGGCGGCACACCTCGAGTTCGAACGCCCGATAACCCCGGCGGAAGCCCGCGCCATCCTGGCCAAGGCCCCCGGCATCCAGGTGGTCGATGATCCGGCCGGCAAGCGCTATCCGATGCCGATCGATGCTTCCGGCATGGACGACTGCCTGGTCGGCCGCATCCGCCAGGACATCTCGTTCCCCGACAACCGCGGCCTGGCCCTGTTTGTCGCCGGCGACCAGCTGCTCAAGGGCGCCGCCCTCAACGCCGTCCAGATCGCCGAGCTGCTGTAAGGCGCACGGGGGCGGCCTTCCGCCCCCCCCCGCAGGACGCCAGAAAACAACCAACGGCCGGGGCTTCCGCAGCCCCGGCCGTTTTTTTCGGTCCCGGATGGTGCGGCCGTTCAGTCCCCGGCGAGCACCGTGCCAATGATCTCCGCGGCCTCGTCGATCTCCCCGCGGGACACCGTGAGGGGGGGCAGCACGCGCAGGACATTGCCGCCGGCCCGGCAGACCAGCAGGCCGTGATGGCGGCAGGCGGTCACCAGCGGCGCCACCTCGCCGGTCAGAGCCAAGCCCTGCAGCAGCCCCATGCCGCGCACCTCGGACACCCGGGAGGGGAAACGCTGGCGCAGGCCGGTCAGCCGTTCGCGCAGATGGTCGGCACTGGCGGACACGTTCGCCAAAAAACCCGGACGCAGCAGGCGGGACAGCACGACCCGTCCCAGGCGCGCCGCCACCGGGGAACCGCCGGTGGTGTTGCCGTGGTCGCCGGGCTTGAGGCAGGCCGCCACGTCCTCCCGCATCACCACCGCGCCAAGCGGAATTCCGCCGCCCACCGCCTTGGCCAAAGGCATGATGTCGGGTTCGACACCGAAACGCTGGTATCCCCACAGTGTGCCCAGCCGGCCCAGGCCGGTTTGGATTTCATCCAGGATGAGCAGGATCCGGCGTTCCGTGCACAGGCGCCGGACCTCGGCCAGCCAGCGGGCGTCGCAGGGCTGGATGCCGCCCTCGGCCTGCACCGGCTCCACCAGCACGGCGCACACCGTGGCGCCGTCCGCCGCCGCCTCAAACGCGTCGAGATCGTTGGGCTCCAAATAGATGAACCCCGGCACCAGGGGCTCGAAACCGTGGTGGAACTTCTCCTGCGCGGTGGCGGACAGGGCGCCGTAACTGCGCCCGTGAAAGCCGTTGCGGAAGGTGATGATCCGGTGCTTGGCGGGGGAGAACTGCGAACTGCCCCATTTGCGGGCAAACTTGATCGCCGCCTCGTTGGCCTCGGTGCCGGAATTGCAGAAAAACACCTTGTCGCCAAAGGAATGCTCCACCAGGCCCTGGGCCAGCTTCACCCGATCCTCCTGCAGAAACAGCGAGGACACGTGGTACGGCAGCGGCGCGGCCGTCCGGAACGCCTCCTCCAGTTCGGGATCGCGGTACCCCAGAGCATTGACGGCAATGCCGCTGACAAAGTCAAGGTAGGAACGGCCATCGGCATCCACCAGGCGGGTGCCCATGCCGTCCACCACGACAAAATCCTCGGGCGGCGCCCACACCGGGGCGTAATAGCGTTTGAACAGTTCGGCGGTTTCGCGGGTGTCCATAAACTCATAAAGAAACGGCCGGCCCCTGGCCAGCTCCGTTTCGCGACGACGGGTTGGGCGTTCCGGAAAACCAACTCCAGACGCAACCGCCGCCAAGGAGGTGAACTGTAGCACAACATTCCGGCGCCACACCCGCCGCCGGCCAGGGGGGTATGACATGACGGTCCGTTAAAAATCCAACTTTTGAAAGCGCCTCATGGATCTATGGGTTTCCATACGATACCGATTCCGATACCGATACCGATACCGACCCCGAGAACAGACGGAAAAGTCAGTTGTGCAGGCTGTGGATGGGGGCGGGAATGCGGCCGCCGAAGTGGATGAAGCGGGCCGACTTGCCGGCATTGCGCACCGGCAGGATGGCGCTCTCGCCGAACAGGCCGCCAAAGACCACCTTGTCGCCGGCTTTTTTGCCCGGCACGGGAATGACGCGCACGGCGGTGGTCTTCTTGTTGATCATGCC
>JBAZJM010000125.1:0-12559 GCA_041651315.1 Lentisphaeria bacterium
AAGCCAGACCTATACCCTGGGCCGCGACATCATCCAGGACGGGCTCGCCCGCGGCGTGTTCCAAAAGCGCGCCGACGGTGCCGTCTTCATCGACCTGGAAGCCGACAAACTCGGCCAAAAGGTGGTCTTGCGCGGCGACGGCACCAGCGTCTACATCACCCAGGACATCGGGACCACCCTGCTCAAGCAGCGCGAGTTCAATCCCGACCGCCAGATCTGGGTGGTGGGCGACGAGCAGATCCACCATTTCCGCGTGCTCTTCGCCATTCTCCGCCATCTCGGCTATGCCTGGGCTGCCGACTGCCATCACATGGCCTACGGCATGGTCAACCTGCCCTCCGGCCGCATGAAGAGCCGTGAAGGCACGGTGGTGGACGCCGACGACCTGTTCGATGAAATGACCACTCTTGCCCGTCAGGCCGTTGCCGGGCGCAGTGACGGCACGCCGCCCCCCGATCTCGAGGAGCGCGCCCGCGCCATCGGCCTCGGCGCCCTCAAGTTCATGCTGCTCAAGGTCAATCCTAAGACCACCATCCTCTTCGATCCGGAAGCCTCCATCAAGTTCGAGGGCGATACCGGCCCCTATGTGCAGTACGCCTGTGCCCGCATCCGCTCCATGCTGCGCAAGGCTGGCCCCGACGCCTTCGCCGGCGCGGCGGACTGGTCCGTGCTGGGGGAGCCCGCGGAAAAGGAACTGGCCCTGCGTTGCGCCGGCTATGGTGCGGCGGTGCGCCAGGCGGCCGCCGACCTCGACTCTTCCGGCCTCGCCGGCTACCTGCTTGATTTGGGCAAGGCGTTCAGTCGTTTCTACCACGACTGCCCGGTGCTGGCCGCGCCCACGCCCGCCCTGCGCCGGACCCGGCTCGAGCTTTCCGACCGCGTCCAGCGCATCCTGGCGGCCGGCCTCCAGGCCCTCACCATCACGCCGCTCGACAGCATGTGATCTCGGAAGCCGAGGCCGACCGCATCCGCGCCTCAGCCGGCCAAAGCCTCTGGCGGCCCGGTTAATCCGGACCTATATTCAAGCGACGCTGTGCCGCTTTGAAGCGGGCATGGTGGACAACGGTCAAACCGGTGGAGGATGAGGTTATGGCTGGTGCCGACGACAAATCGTTTCTGGTGCTCTTTTTTGAACCGGTGCGGCCGTTCTTGGAGGATGAGGCGGTCTCGGAGATCCTCATCAACGGCCCGAACGCCATCTATGTCGAGCGGCGCGGCAAGCTGGAAAAGACCGACGCCAAGTTTGTCAGCGAGCCGGCCCTGAAGGCGGCGGCCACCAATGTGGCCAAGTCGGTGGGGCGTCAGTTCAACGAGGACAACCCGCGGCTCGATGCGCGGCTGCCCGACGGTTCGCGCGTGCATGCCGTGCTGCCGCCGCTGGCGCGCGGCGGCACGGTGATCGCCATCCGCAAGTTCCAGAAGGAGAAACTGACGGCGGCGCGGCTGATCGAGTTCGGCAGCCTGGACGAGACCGGGGCGCGCATCATCGACACCCTGGTCAAGCTGCACCGCAACGTCATCGTCTCCGGCGCCACCTCCTCGGGCAAGACCTCCGTGCTCAACGTGCTGAGCGGTTTCATTCCCGAAAAGGAGCGCATCCTGGTGTTGGAAGACGCCAGCGAGCTGCAGCTTCAGCAGCCGCACACCGTCTATTTTGAGACCCGCAAGCCCGACCCCAACGGCAAGGGCGAGGTGACCATCCGCGACCTGCTGCACTCCACGCTGCGCCTGCGGCCCGACCGGCTGGTGGTCGGCGAAATCCGTGGCGGCGAGGCGCTGGACCTCTTGCAGGCGCTCAACACCGGCCACGCCGGCAGCATGTCCACCATCCATGCCAACAGCCCGCGCGACTGCCTGTTGCGCATCGAAACCTGCGCGCTGCTGAGCGGCATTGACATTCCGCTGTCCGCCCTGCGGGCCCAAGTCTCATCCGCGGTGCATGTGGTGGTGCACACGGCCCGTCTCGAGGACGGTTCGCGCAAGGTCATGCAGATTGCCGAGGTGCTGGAGTTGCAGGACGGCCAGTACCGCACCCGCGATCTCTACGGGTTCCGGCGCACCGGCATCACGGCCGACGGCAAGGTTCAGGGACGTTTTGCCGGCGGCGGCACACCGCCCACCTTCCTTGAGGACGCGCGCCTGGTCGGCCTGCCGCTCGACCCCGCCTGGTTTGCCGCTCCCGCCGGCTGACCCCCCCCCCGGGGATCACCGGCTTTTTTCCTCTCGCCAGGCACGTTCAGGACCGCAACGGGAGCCATCCTTCCGTCGCGGCCATGCCCCTCATTTTTGGGGGGCGGCGGGCGCGGCGGGGGGCGGAACGGGCTTGGCCTCCCAGCCGCCGCCCAGCGCCTTGTAAAGAGCAACCAAGTGGGTGTTGGTCCTGGTTTTGCTGGTGACCAGTTCTTCCTGAATGGTCAGTTGGGAGCGTTCGGCATCCAGCACGGAAAGGAAGTCGGCGATCCCGCCCTCATAGCGCTGGCGGGCCAGGGTGACGGACTGCTCGGCGGCCTCGGCGGCCGTAACCAAGTACCTGCACCGGGCCCGCTCACGGTCGAAGTCGACCAAGGCGTTTTCCGTTTCCTCAAGGGCATTGAGCACGGTTTTTTCGTAGCGGGCCAGATCGGCGTCGGCGGCGGCGTTGCTGGCCCGGATGCGGTCGCGGACGCGGCCCAAGTCAAGGGCGGCCCAGGACAGGTGGGGGCCGAAGGAATAGGTGGTGGCGCCGTTGCGGCCGAGGTTGGGGAACTTGGTGGCCTCCACGCCGAAGGTGCCGTTGAAGTAGACGCGGGGGAAGAGGTCGGCGGTGCTCATGTCCACGAGGGCATTGGTGGCGGCCAGCGCCTCTTCGGCGGCCCGGATGTCCGGGCGCCGGCGCAGCAGGCCGGCGGGGTCGCCGATGGCCACCAGCTCCGGCACCGCCGGCACCGGGGCCGGCGGGGTGAGGGTGGTGCCCAGGGTGGTGGGGGGCTGGCCGGTCAGGACGCCCAAACGGTGGATGGCGTGCTGGATGGCGGCTTCCAGCGGGGGGGTGAGGGCCAGGGTGTTGTGCAGCTGGGTCTTGGCGCGGGAGACGTCGAACTCGGTGGCCGTGCCGGCTTCCAGCTTGGCTTGGGTCATCTCGAGGTTTTCCCGCTGGTTTTCCGCGCTCCGGCGGGCCACGGCGAGCCGCTGCTGGTTGCCGCGCAGCTCGAAGTAGTTCCGGGCCACCTCGGCGGCGAGGGTGATCTGGACATCGTGCAGGTTGGCTTCCGTAAGGGCAATTTCCGCATCGGCGGCCTTGATGCCGGCGCGGACGCGGCCGAAGAAGTCCAGTTCCCAGGTGGCGTCGAATCCGGCGTTGTACAGGTCGTATTTGCGTTGTTCATGGGAGTAGCCCGGTTGTGCCGCCTCGCTGTTGAGGCCGTGCGTGTAGCCGCCGTTGGCGGTGACAATCGGGAAGGCGCTGAGGACGGCCACGCCGTAGAGGGCGCGGGTTTCCTGGATGCGGGCCAGGGCAATCCGCAGGTCCTGGTTGGAGCGCAGGGACTGGCCCACCAGGGCGTCGAGGGTGGGGTCGTGGAAGCCGCGCCACCATTCGACGGCGACCGGGGCGGTGGCGGTGACGTCCGCCTGGCGGCCGTTGGCGAAGGCGGCGTCCATCTTGGGGGGGACCGGCTTCCGGGTGTCGGAGGCCGGGGTGGTGCAGCCGGCGAGGGCCAGAACGCCGGCGGCCAGGCCGGTGACGGCAGCGGACTGGCACAGGAGACGACGGTGATTTTTCATGGGGATGTCTTTATTGCCGGGTCACGGGGTGCCGGCGGCGGGCCGGCGCTTGCCGAACAGTTTTTCGATCAAGACATAAAATAGCGGTGCAAACAGGACTACGAGCAGCGTGCCGGTGATCATGCCGCCCAGCACCGAGGTGCCGATGGCGTTCATGGCGCCGGCACCGGCACCCGTGTTCAAGGCCAGGGGCAGCACGCCGAAGCCGAAGGCCAGCGAGGTCATGACAATCGGGCGGAAACGCAGGCGCGTGCCTTCCAGGGCCGCTTCGATCAATCCCTTGCCTTCTTCCACCCTGGCCTTGGCAAACTGGACGATCAGGATGGCGTTCTTGGTGGTCAGGCCGAGGGTGGTCAGCAGGCCGATTTGGAAGTAGACGTCATTCGGCAGTCCCCGCCAGGTCGAGGCGATGATGCCGCCGATGGCGCCCAGCGGCAGCGCCAGCAGGATTGAGATGGGAATGGGCCAGCTCTCGTACAGGGCCGCCAGGCAAAGGAAGATGACCAGGATGGAGAAGGCATAGAGCAGGCCGGTCTGGGACGCGGACTGCCGTTCCTGATAGGACAACCCGGTCCAGTCAAAGCCGATCCCCTGCGGCAGTTTGCCGACAATCTCCTCCATCGCCTGCATCGCCTCGCCGGAACTCCGGCCCGGCGCCGGCTCGCCCCAGATGTTCATGGAGGGGAAGCCGTTGAAGCGCTCCAACCGGGGCGAACCGCTCTCCCAGCGGGTGGTGGCGAAGGCCGTGAACGGCACCATCTTGCCGGCCGTGTTGCGCACGTAGATCTTTTCGAGGTCCGTGGGCAACCGCCGATAGGGGGCGTCGGCCTGGACGTAGACCCGCTTGACGCGGCCGGCCTGGATGAAGTTGTTGACATAGGCACTGCCGAAGGCCGCCTCCAGCGTGTCATGGATGCTGGAGATGGGCACGCCGAGCACGCCCGCTTTTTCCCAATCCACGTCGATCCGGAATTGGGAGACGTCTTCCATGCCGTTGGGGCGGACGGCGGTCAGCCGCTTATCCTGGGCGGCCATGCCGAGGAAATGGTTGCGGGCGTCCAGCAGGGCGGCGTGCCCGAGGCCGCCGCGGTCGATCAACTGGAAATCCACCCCCCGCGCATTGCCCAGCTCGATGACCGCGGGGGGCTGGAAGGCGAAAACCATGGCATTGCGAATGCCGGAGAAGGCCTTCATGGCCCGGCCGGCAATGGCCTTGATTCGCAATTCCGGGCGGCTGCGCAACTTCCAGTCTTTCAACTTAGCGAACACCATGCCGTTGCACTGCGACCGGCCGGAAAAGCCGATGCCCGCGATCGTCATGCAGGATTCCACGGCGTCTTTTTCATTTTCCCGAAAATGCCGTTGAACGTCATTCGCGACCGCCTGGGTCTGTTCCAGGGTGGATCCTGTCGGCAGGATGATTTGGGCCAGCAGGATGCCTTGGTCCTCGTCGGGCAGATAGGAGGTGGGCATCCGGTGGAACAGCCAGGCCAGCCCGGCCACGATCAGAACAAACGCCGCGACATAGCGTAGTTGCCGGGCCAAGGCATGGCCGACCAGTCCCACATATCCTTCCCGAATTTTGAAAAAGACCCGGTCAAACCACATAAAAAACGGGCGCAGGAAGAAGATGGCGCCTTCCGCCGCTTCATGTCCTTTGGCCACCGGTTTGAGCAGGGTGGCGCACAACACCGGGGTCAGGATCAAGGCCACGGCCACCGAGAGCAGCATGGCGGCGGCGATGGTCACCGAGAATTGACGGTAGATGACGCCGGTGGAGCCGCCGAAGAACGCCATCGGGCCGAACACCGCCGCCAACACCAGGCCGATGCCGATCAGGGCGCCGGTGATTTGGTGCATGGATTTGGCGGTGGCTTCCCGCGGCGACAGCCCCTCCTCGGCCATGATCCGTTCCACGTTTTCCACCACCACGATGGCGTCATCCACCAATAGCCCGATGGCCAGCACCATGGCGAACATGGTCAGCATGTTGATGGAGAAGCCGAACAACCCCAATACGGCGAAAGTGCCCAGCAACACCACGGGTACCGCAATGGTTGGGATCAGGGTGGCGCGGATATTGCCCATGAACAACCACATGACCAGGAAAACCAGCAGCACGGCCTCGAACAGGGTCATGACCACCTCGTGGATGGCCGCCTTGACGAAGGGGGTGGTGTCATAGGGGTAGACAACCTTCATGCCTGGGGGAAAATAGCGGCTCATTTCCTCTAATTTCTTCTTGATGGCGTCGGCGGTGTCCAGCGCGTTGGCGCCCGGTGCCTGCCGGATGGCCATGGCGGCGGATGGCATGCCATTGTATTTGCCGTCGATGTCATAGGCCTCGGTGCCCAGTTCCGCCCGTCCCACGTCCTTGATCCGCACGGTGGAACCGTCCGGGTTGGTGCGCAATGGAATATTGGCGAACTCATCCGGGGTTTTGAGGAGGCTTTGGACGATGATGGAAACGTTGAGGCGCTGGCCGGGCACCGCCGGCATCCCGCCGAACTGTCCGGCGGACACCTCCACGTTGTAGGATTTCAACGCCAGGATCACATCCTCCACCGTCAGGCTGTAGTCGGTCAGTTTGTCGGGATTCAACCAGATCCGCATGGCGTATTGGGAACCGAAATTCTCCACTTCGCCGACGCCGGGCACCCGGGCCAGCACTTTTTCCAGGTTGGACTGGGCATAGTCCCGCAAATCATTGCCGTCCATGCTGCCGTTCTCGGACACCAGCCCCACGATGATCAGGTAGTTTTTGGTGGACTTGCTGACCATGACGCCGGAGCGCTGCACCACTTCCGGCAGGCTGGCCATGGCGAGCTGGAGCTTGTTCTGCACCTTGGACCACGCCAGATCCGGGTTGGTCCCCGGCTTGAAGGTCAGTTCGAGACGGGAACTGCCCGCGGCATCGCTGGTGCCGGCGAGATACAGCATGTCGTCAAACCCGGTCATCTTCTGCTCGATGATCTGGGTCACGGAATTTTCGACCGTCTCCGCCGAGGCCCCGGGGTAGGAGGCGGAAATGGCGATGGACGGCGGCGCGATCGGCGGATACTGGGAGATGGGCAGGTTGTGGATGGCCAGCCCGCCCAGCACCATCAGGATGATGGCAATGACCCAGGCGAACACCGGACGGTCCAAAAAGAATTGGGATAGCATGTGTTAAATCTCCGTCACTTCCCGGTGGCCGTTGCCGGGGCGGCGGGAGCCGCTCCCGAGGCGGTTGGGCGGTCAGCCGCAAACGGGATCGCCTTCACGAGCGAGCCCGGTTTGACCTTCTGCATGCCCTCGACGATCACCCGATCGCCCGCGCTGAGCCCGGACACGACGAACCATTGGTTGCCAATGGCGCGGCCAAGCACCAGCGACCGCTGCTGGACCTTGCCGTCGCTGTCGACGACCAGCGCCAGGGGATTGCCCTTCGGGTCGCGGGTCACCCCTTGTTGTGGCGCCATGATCGCTTGCTCGTTCATGCCTTCCTCAATGACGGCGCGGACATACATGCCCGGCAGTAGCGTCTGTTCCGGATTGGGGAAGGTCATCCGGAGAATGAAGGAACTGGTGCTCGGATCGATGGTGACATCGGAAAATTGCAGGGTGCCCGCCGTCGCGTAGGGCGTGCCGTCCTCCAACAGCAGCCTGACCTTGGCCTGGTTGGCTAGGCCGCCCTTCAGGTTGCCGTTCGCCAGGTTTTTCTTCAGGTGCAGAAGACTGGCGCTGGACTGGGGCACGTCCACGTAGACCGGATCCAATTGCTGGATGGTGGTGAAGGGGATGGCCTGGTGCGCCGTGGCCAACGCGCCAATGGTGATCGCGGATTTGCCGATGCGGCCGGAAATTGGCGCCGTGACGCCGGTGTAGGCCAGGTTGATGCGGGCGGCTTCCACGCCCGCCTTGGCCGCCTCAATCTCGGCTTCGGCCTGCAGGAGTCCCGCCGTGACATCGTCGACGTCTTGCTGGCTGACCGCCTTGGCGGCGAGCAGTTTTTGGTAGCGTTCGGCGCGCAGGCGGATGCTGGTCCGGTTGGCCTCGGCCTTGGCCAACATCGCCTGGGCGCTGGCATGGGCCGCCATGTAAAAGGCCGGATCAATCTGGTACAGCAGGTCGCCGGCCTTGACGTCCGCGCCTTCCTCGAACAGGCGCTTTTGAATGATGCCGCTCACCTGGGGCCGCACTTCGGCGACCAGGAAGGCGGACACCCGTCCCGCCAGTTCGTCGGTGAGCGTCACGCGTTCGGCGCGCAGGGTCACCACGGCCACTTCGGGAATCGGCGCGGGCGGCGCGGCCGCTTTCTTTAACTGTCCGCAGCCGGGCAGGAGCAGTCCGGCGAGCAGGGCGCCCGTGGCGGCCAGATAACAGGTTTGGTTTCTTTGCGTCTTCATTGGCATTCCACCTTAGTTTTTGAGGCGTTTGGGGGCGCCACAGTTTTGGAGTGCGGCGGTCTTCCGGCCGCTTTTGGGGAAGGTTTTTTTGCCGGAGCTGGCGGTGGGGAAGTGGCCGGGGCGCGGAAGCCCGTGGCGAAAAAAACCACCATTTGGTCGCGCATGGTCCGGGCGTCCGGCGCTTGGCGTCCGGCGCTGTCCGCCAAGGGGATCTGCCGGGGGTTGCAGAGGGTAAACGCCATCGCGCCGATGGCCAGCTGGAAACGCCAGGCGACATCGAGCGGCGGGAGGTCCGGACAGCTGTGCTGAAGAAGTTCCAAAAATTTATGCCGCGTCCCCTCAAAATGTTTTTGGAAGAGCGCCTGCATGTTCGGGTTGGGATCGGTGATGATGCGCCCCATCAACTGCGTGACCGCCAGGTTGCCGGTCGCATCGCCGGCCATCAGGTGCAGGGAGGGAGCCACCAAAGCGTCCATGATCACCGCCACCGGCAGCGGCCGGCCGGCCGCTGCCCGTTCCAGGCGCCGCAGCTGGCGTAAGTGCTCGTCCCGCACCGGATCGAACCGGCGTCTGAACACCGCCAGGAACAACCCTTCCTTGGAACCGAAGTGGTAGTAGACGGTGGGCAGGTTTACTTTGGCCTCTTGGACGATGTGCCGTAGGGAGGCGCCGTCGAACCCGAGGATGGCAAACACCCGTTCCGCGGCGTCCAGGATCTGAAGGCTGGGATCCGTCTTGGTTGAGCGTGGTCGGGGCATGGGGTCCGGCGGGCGGTGTGTTTTTTATAACGAACGTTAGAAATATAGCATGGGCCGCGGCCGCGGCAAGCCGGGGCGCAGATCCGTTCCGTGGGGGCGGTTCGCGGGGGCGGTGTTCAGTCCGGGGAACGGTACCCCCTCCGAGTCCGGAGGCCATCAGAGCCCGGAACGCCAGTGACGGGTCAACTGTTCAACCGATGAACGTTGCCGATTTGACCGGTCACTCCCGCGCCCAGGAGTGGCGCTTCGTTCCCGGCTCTGAAAGGCGCGACTGGCCGGGTGGCGTCGGTCACGGATCGAACGAACGGAGCACAAGGGAATCCCCTGCGGAGCGGACCTGGCCGGTGGTGACGATTGCCGCGCTCCAAAACCGGACTATCTTTCTTCCCATGAAACCTCTTTTTGCGGTGGTGTTTTTTCTTGCCCTGAGTCTGGCGGTGCCGGCGGCATCCGTGCCGCCTGCGGAGTCCGCTGCGGCGGCCGCACCCGCGGCGGCGCAACTGTGGTTTGAGGGCGGTGAGGCGCCGCTGGTCATGGCGGAACCGTTTTGGTCCCGGCTCGCCCTGGATTTGCATGCCGCCCTGATGGCGGGCCGGGTCGACGGCGCCCTGTTTTTGCGCACGCTGCCGCCGGACCAGGCCCCGCGCATGGTTTTCCTGACCTGGCAGCCGGATCCGGCGCGTCCGGCCGTGACGGTGTGTGCCGGCGGCAAGGGAGTGCGGGCCGCCGCGGCCAACGCGCTGCAGCAGGCGCTGGCCACCGGCGCCGGCAAGCCGGCCACCGGCCTCAAGGTGGACGTGGTCCAGCACCGGCTCAACCTCGGCCTGTTTCTGCGCAGCACGCCGCTGCCCCTGCCGGGGCTCATCGGCCTGGCCTTCTTTCCCGCAGATGCCCGTGCCGCCTTCCTGCCGGAACAACTCCTCTACGGCGGCCTGCTTACTCCGGCCCGCTTTTTGGATGTGCATGCCGTCACTGCCAAGCTTGAGGCGGCCAAGGATCCGGCGGGCCTGGCGGCCTGGCGTTCCATCGCCGCCAGTCCTCTGCCGGCGCCGGCCTGTTTCTTTGAAACGTATGCGCTCTATACCGATGGTGTGTCGGTGCAACCCCTGTTCCGCGGGCATCCCATACCGGCGCCGGCCACGGCCAAAACCCTGAAGGCCGCCGCCGCCGAAAGCGCCGGTTTTCTGCGCCGCAACTGGGGGATGGACGGCGCGTTTGGCGCCACGGTTCCCGGCTGGGTGGCCGGTTTGGGCGACCAGGAAACCGCCGCCGACCAGGCGGCGGCCGCCCTGGCGCTGTTGGAGTGGAACGCCCTGGCGCCGGATCCGGCGGGTGCGGAAATCGCCCAGCGCATTGCGCGCCGGTTGCGGGAACGGTTGAAGCCCATGCCGGGGGAGCCGGGGGCGCTGGCGGTGGTCGAGGAGTTTCATTCCGCCCTGGATGCCAATGCCCTGGCCGCCATGGTCCTCTGTCGGGCGGCGGCCCTCGCCGGTTCGCCGTCAGACGGTGCGAATAACGAGCCATTGCTTCGCCTGGGCGCCCATTTGTTGCGCCAGGTTCAGCCGGACGGCACGTTTGCCGGCGACCGCTATTATCCGTCCGGCAACATCCGTCCCACGCCCGCGGCCCGCGAAGCCGCCGCCATGGCTGTCGTGGCCTTGGTGCGCCTGTACGAGCGGACCAGCCACGCCGCCTTCCTTGACCAGGCCGGAAAGTCGCTGCGTCTCCAGGTTGCCGGGGCCTCCCGGATTCGCGGTGGGGGCGACCTGCCGTCGCCGCCGCCCGGCTGGCTGCTGGCCGCCATGAACGAGTACTACACGTACGACCGGGACCGGGAACTGGCGGCGGCGGCCGACCGTTTCTGCCTGGCCATTCGGATGGGCCAGGTGGTGGATCCGGTGTTTCCCGACGGCGTGGGCGGGTTCGAAAGCGGCCAGGCGGTCGGGCCGGCGGCCAGCCGCGTCTTCGGCCTGCTGGCGGCCGCCGACCTGTTCGGCGCCTGCAAGATGCCGGCGGCGGCCGAGGGCACGCTGGCGGCGGGCCATTTGGGTCTGCTGTATCTGCTGCAGGGGCAGGTGAGCGCTCCGGTCGCCATGGGGCTGCCCCAGCCGGCCGTGTGCCGCGGCGCCTTCCGCCTGGGGCTGGCCGGGGATGTCATGACCCTGCGCGCCCAGACTGACGGTCTGCTCTGTCTGGCCACGGCCCTGCGTTTGGCCCGGCCGTTCGGCGAGCAGCGACCGTTGCCGCTCGCGCCGGCCGCCCGCGCCACCCTCGACCAGGCCCGCGCCCAAGTGGCGGCGTTTCCCCGCTGCCTGCCGCCCACGCTGCCGGAGGAGAACACGGTGCCCATCGAAGAGCTGAGCAAGCCGGGGCCTGCCCCCCCCACGACCATTATCAAGGGCAAGCCACGCCCGGCCGGTTCGCGCCCCGCACCGGCCGGCCGCTGAATCAGCGGACGGCGCTGTCCTGCAGCACCCGGATGCGCTCTTCGAGCGGCGGATGGGTGGCGAAGAAGGAAAACCGCCGGCGGTTGGAAATCTTCAGCGTGGCCAACGCGGCGCCGCGCTCGTCTTCGGGGCCGTTGACCAGCTGCTGCAGGCGGGCGAGACCGGCGATCATGTTGTCGCGGCCGGCCAGCCGGGCGCCGCCGGCGTCGGCGCGGAATTCGCGCCGGCGCGAGAACCAGCACACCACCAGCGCGCCCAAAATTGAGAAGACGATGTCCAGGGCGATGGTGACGCCGAAACGCACCAGCCCTTGGATCTTCTCGTCCACCATGCGGCCGACCAGGTAGGCAATGACGCGAGAGAGGAACATGGCGAAGGCGTTGACCACCCCCTGGACCAGGGTCATGGTGACCATGTCGCCATTGGCGATGTGGGTGATTTCATGGGCCAGCACGCCGTCGACCTCCTGGGGCGTCATCTGCTGAAGCAGTCCGGTGGAGACGGCGACCAGGGAGCGTTTGCGGGTCGGGCCGGTGGCGAAGGCGTTCGGCTCCGGCGACTCATAAACGCCGACTTCGGGCATGGGCAATCCGGCGGTGCGGGCGTGGCGGGCAATACGTTCCACCAGGCCGGCATAGGCGCCGGGAGCGTTGGGGTCGACAATCTGGACGCCCATGGAGAACTTGGCAATGATCCGGGACAGGCCGAGGGAAATAAAGGCACCCGCCATGCCCCAGATCAGGCAGAACAGCGCCAGCGGCACCAAGTGCGCACCGCTGGCCCGCGCCAGCACCGGCCCGAGCGGGGTGAAGGAGAGCAGGGTGAGGGCGATCGACAGCGTCGCCATGATCAGCAGGTTGGTGACGACAAAAAGAAGGATGCGTTTGGCCATGGACTGAAATCCCGACGGTTGTGTGTGACTTGCCCCGATGCATCACTGCCCCGTGCCGGCATGAGCGCGGGGGCCGAAAAAACCTGTAATATGATGCCCGTGGGCCAGGTTGCACGGGGGCCGGTATTTCAGGGCGTCGTCGAGGCCGCCGTTTGGAGTTTGGCACAAGTGCAGGATTTTGGGGTGGCTTCGTCCCGTAGGGACTGAATGAAAATAGGCAGGGGCTTCAGCCCCTGTTCCGAAAAATGAAACGATGGCGTGCCGTAGGTACGCCGCGATTCGCCGCGTACCTGACGGCACGCGAAATGGGGG
>JBAZJM010000126.1:0-12554 GCA_041651315.1 Lentisphaeria bacterium
GCCGCGGAAGATGAAGCGATGCCCCCGCCCCCCATGCCGCCACAGCCAGTCCCCCCGGGAGACGACGATGTCCTGCCGCCACCGCCGACAGCCGGCCAGGAGGACGGACAACTGCCCCCGGGCGCCCCGCCCGCCGCCATGCGGGGGCCGCATCAGCCGGGGCCCCTCCCGGAAGGACGGTTGCTGGACCGGCTGCGCCAGGACAACCCCAAGGAGTTCGCACGCCTGAGCGAGTTGCGCAGTAAAAATCCCGAACAGTTCCGCAAGGAGGTCCGCAACCTGCTGGGCGGCCGGATGTTCACGGGCCGCCAAACCGAAGAGGACAAGGCCTGCCAGGAACTGGCCGCCAAATATCGCGCCGCCAAATCCGATGCCGAAAAGACCGCCCTGCGCGCCGAAATCAAGACGGCGGTCAACAAGGCGTTTGAGAAACGGCTGGCCAGCCAGCGCCAACGGCTGGCCGAGCTGGAGAAACAGCTGAGCAAGATCCGCGACCAGGTGAAGCAACGCGAAGCCGACCGCGACACGATCTGCGCCCGGCGGGTGGAAGAGCTCACCCGCGACCCGCGCTACAACTGGGGCGGCGGTGAGTGACTGGACTCAAACCCCCGGGGCGCCGGTCGTTTGAGTCCACGCTTCAGCGTGCATTATTCATGAGGTACGCCGCGATTCGCCGCGTACCTGACGGCACGCGAAATCGGGGGTGACAAAACAGGGGCTGAAGCCCCTGCCTATTCCCGCCCCGTCCCGCTGGGACGGGAATACCGCACCCGTTGAGTTCTGCCAAACTCCAGTGAAAGCCCCCGGGGCTTTCCTCTTTTTTGGGGGTAACGAACTTGGAATGATCGGCGTCTTGCGGCATGGAATGCCGCCTTGACTGTTACGGGACAACTCCCACATTAACCGCCATGCTCCGCCAAGCCATCCTACTTGTCCTGTTTTTCGCCACCGTGGCGACCGTCTACGTTTTGGCGGTAGGCATTCTGGTTCGACGCTGGGCGGCGTGGCACCCTGGCACCCCCCGTTCGGAGACACCAGCCCGCCGTTGGTTCAACCGGTTGGTATTGATCCTGGCAACAGCCGGTACCTTGTGCATTGCCTATGGTTGGCTCATCGAACCGTTTTGGCCGAAAATCACGCATCGGCGCATGGTCTTCCCGTCCCTCAAGGGCGCCAACCGCCCCATCCGTCTGATCCATTTGTCCGATTTCCATTGTGA
Organism: Lentisphaeria bacterium; assembly: GCA_041651315.1. Lineage (GTDB taxonomy): Bacteria > Verrucomicrobiota > Lentisphaeria > Oligosphaerales > CAITYL01 > CAITYL01. Next base: position 1,220 of record JBAZJM010000126.1, read on the forward strand.
TGCCCGGCCACGGCTGGAGGAACGCCTGCCCGGCTTGGTCGCGTCCCTGCATCCCGACCTGATCGTCGTTACCGGCGATTTCACCAATTCCAAGCGGGGCGTGCCCGTAGCCCAACACAGCCTGCGGCAGCTGGCCAAACTGACACCGGTCTTTGTCGTCCGCGGCAATTGGGACAACGACGACTACAGTGCGTCCCTATTCGATGGCACCGGCGTCCAGGAACCGACAGTGACACCGGCATGCCTGCCAGTGGCCGGCACCAAGGTATGGGTGGCCAGCGTGGAAATGGGTGAGGAATGGCGGATCGCCAAGCTGGCGGACAAGGTTCCGGCCGGCGAGTTTTTCCTGCTCCTCCACCATACGCCCGACGTCATGCTGGAACCACTGCCACCGGGCCGCATCCATCTGGTCTGCGCCGGCCACACCCATGGCGGCCAGGTGTGCCTGCCGTGGTACGGTGCCGTGACCACCCTCTCCCGTACTCATAAGCGTTTTGAGGGCGGCCTGTACCGGATGGACGACATCTGGTTGAACGTCAACCGGGGGCTCGGCATGGACGGTGACTGGGCACCGCGCGTGCGTTTCGGCAGCCGGCCGGAGATCACCCTTTTGGAACTCGCCCCGACGCCGTGAGACGTCGGTCGCCCCGCGGAAAAAACGGTTGCCCCCCGGGGTCCAAGAGAGGCGCACCGAGCGAGGTTTTCAGCGCGCCCCAACACACGGCATGCCGTGTGCCGGTCCCCCCAGGCGCCCGCTCAGGCGCCGCGGATTTCCACGCAGGGGACGTAGTCGCGGAGGATGGCGGCCAGGGCGTCCAACTGCTCGCGGTGGGTGCGTTTGACCGTGCGCAGGGCGGGATCGGGAAGATCCTCGTGCGGCAGGAACGGCTGGAGCACAAAGCGCGCCGCGCCGGCGGCCTGTTCGCCCATGGCCCGGATCTCCGCGGCGTCATGCACGCCGTCGATCACCGTGGTGCGGAGTTCGTAAGGCACCTGGCCGGCCTTGAGCAGCGCCAGCGAACGGGCGATGGCCCGGGTTTCGGCGAAACCGGTCATGGCCGCGTAACGTTCCAGGCGGCATTTGAAGTCCATGGCCACATACTGGAACTTGTCCAGGTGGGCGGCGAGGACGTCGGGCTGGCTGCCGTTGGTGTCGAGCTTGACGGCAAAGCCGTGCCGGTGCAGCAGCGCCACCAAACGCGGCAGCTCCGGCTGCAAGGTGGGTTCACCGCCGCTGATGACCGCCCCCCCGGCCCAGTGGTTGCGGAAAATGCGGCAGACGGTGTCCAGGCGGCTCCACGTCATGCCCGGCCGGGGGGCTCCCAGCAGGGTAAGGTTGTGGCAAAAGCCGCAGCGCATGTTGCAGCCGGCCGTGAAGAACACCACCGCCACGTGCCCGGGGAAGTCCAGCAGCGACGGTTTTTTCAGGTAGGCGAAAACCGGGGAATGCGTTTCCTGGAGCCGCGGCCGGGAACCGGCACCGCTCCCCTCGTCCGAGCGCGTTTTCCCCTCTTTGCGGGCCGCAGGACCGCCGCCCAGCCCCCCCGCCCAGGGGTGCAGAACCGGCCGGCGGGAAGCGTGTCCCCCGGTTGAAACCGGCGGCGGCAAAGCGCGGGGTTCCGGCTTCGGGGACGGCGTCAGGCCGTTTTCGGGCACCGTTGCCGGCAGGGGGGGGGCCCCGGCCGGGGCGGCCGTTTCCGGAACCGCGACGCCCGGCCGCGGAGAGGTTGCGGCATGCTCCGGCGGCACCGCCGCTTTCCGCGGCGACGATTCGCCATGCGGCCGGCCCGGCGCCTTGACCGACGGCAGCCGGCCCGGGCTCTGCCAGGTGCCAAATTTCCGCTTGGATGGAACGGGGGTAACCATGGGGACGACAATCATTCGTTGCGGCGGCCGCCGAACAGGCCGGCCCGCCACAGGTAATACAGCAGAGTCAGGGCGGCCGTGACGGCGGCCGCCACATAGGTCAAAAACGCCGCATTGAGCACCCGGCCGGCGTCAGCCGCCTCGGCCGGGGTGACAATGCCGTCGGCCGCCATGCAGGCCTTGGCGCGGGCGCTGGCATCCCATTCCACCGGCAGGGTGACCAAGGCGAACAGGACGGCAATTGAGAACAGGGCCGCCCCCAGCAGAACCAGCCGCGGATTGTGGAACAACAACCCCGCCAGAATGAAGACATAGGACAAATTGCTGCCGATGTTGGTGGCCGGCACCAAGGCGGAGCGGAGCCCCATCCAGCCCGAACCGCACGCATGCTGCAAGGCATGCCCGGCCTCATGGCAGGCCACGCCGACAGCCGACAGCGAGTAACTGTCATGCACCTCCGGCGACAGGCGCAGGACGCGGTGCAGCGGATCGTAATGGTCGGACAGAAAACCGTCCGCCAACTCGATGGTGACGTTGCGCACGCCGGCCCGTTCCAGCATCATCGCGGCCGCCTCAGCCCCGGTCAGGCGGCGGCCCGACGGGATGCGCGCATATTTCGCGAAGGTGCTTTTGACATAGAAGGTGGCACACAGCGACAGCAGAAAGCCGGGCACGATAAACAGCAGATAGGCGAACATGACCCCTTTCCACTCCTGACTGGCACCGGTGTTTGAAAACAAGATAGCCCGTTTCCAAGATGAAATCCATGGGGGCGCCGGAACTTTGGCCGGGGGCGCGTGTCAGGGTATATTCATCCCGGTCTTAAACCGCATCTTTGGCTGTCATGTTCCGCCACCGGACAGAACGCGGCGCCGCAGCCACCCTCCACAAGAAAGCACACGACACCATGAAGACAACCGTAACGCTGGCAACCCTGGTTCTCGGCCTGGGCACGGCAATGGCCATGGCCGCCACCGACGAGGCGGCGGACGCCCATGCCGGCCACAACCATGGCGCGCCGGCTGTCAAAGCCGGGCCGCGGATGGAGATGGCGCCGAGCACCGAATTGCCGGCTGATGCCCCGGCGGAAATCAAGCACATGCGGATGCTGCAGAAGACCATCAAGGTCAAGGAAGGCATCGTCAAGAAGAACTTCCCGGAGGAAATGAAAAAATTCGAAGATGAAATCAAGGAACTCATCCAACGGCGGCGCGCCATGTTCGCCCAAAAGGATCCGGACCTCAAGGCGATGTATGATGAATTGGATGCCATGATGGCCAAGATGAAGATGCCGGCCGTGGGCGAGAAGATGCCGATGCCCGGCCTGAAGCCCGTCGCCCCGCCGCCGGCCGCGCCGGCCGCGGCGAAGTAAGCGCCCGCCACCGGTTCCCAGAACGGTTGTTTTCCGGCCGCGTCAAGGTTGCGGAGTCCGCATTTTGGGGATCCGCCGCCTTGGCGCGGCATCGGCATTGGAGGGATTGATTTCACGCCATGGACTCCCCGGCAGCAGCACGCGGTTTGATCCTGTTTGACTTGGACGGCACCCTGATTGACTCGCGGGCCGACCTGGCGGCCGCCATCAACCGGACCCGGCTTGAGTTCGGGTTGGCGGCGGTGGCGGAGGAGCGCATCGCGGCGTGCGTCGGCGAAGGATTGCGCAACCTGGTGACACGGGCCATTCCGGAGTTGGCCGCCGACCAGGCCGACAACGCCGTTGCCGCCGCCCGGCGGCATTACGGGGCGCATCTGCTGGACGCCACGACCCTGTATCCCGGCGTCCGGGAAACGCTGGAACAGGTGCACCGGGCCGGCTACCGGCTCGGGGTGCTGAGCAACAAGCCGCACGAGTTCACGGTGGAAATTTTGGAGCGGCTCGGCCTGGCCCCCTTGTTCACCGTGGTCATGGGGGGGGCGGCCGGACGCCGCATGAAGCCGCATCCGGAGGCGGTTCTCGAGGCGCTGCGGCAAAGCGGTTGCGCGGCGGCGGATTCGTGGGTGGTGGGCGACCACTTCACCGACCTGGAAGCCGGACGCCGGGCAGGAGTGCGGCGCTGCTTCTGCACCTACGGTTTCGGGAGCGCCCGCGAGGAACAGGCAGAGCTGGTCGTCCACAGCCTGCCGGAGCTTGCTCATCACCTATTGGGCACGGTAACGCCAGACGCCCCGACCCGGCCGTGGAGCGGCTGGTTGCTGGGGGCGGCGGTAGCGGCCTGCATGCTGACCGTCGTGGCCACGATGCTGGTGGTGCACCGGATACCGATGCCCTGTTCCTCTGAAACGGCCGTCCTGAGCTGGAAAATCCCGTCGTCCGACCTGTTTGTCCTGTTCAAACTGCAATGCCTGCTGATGGGTGGCGGGGCGGCCACCGCCCTGACCGCGGCCTGGCTGGCCAGCCAACGGCGCCGGGCGGCGCCGGAGTGGGCCTTGGCCCGGCCGGGACGGCCCCTGCTGCTGGCGGGGGGTGGGCTGCTGGCCGTGGCCGTTTCCACGCTGCTGTCCGCTTATCCGCAGACGGCGGTCTGGGGATTCCCAGAACACGGGGAAGGCCTGCTGGCCAACGTCGGCTACCTGTTGCTGTTCGGGGCGGCCTGCCTGCTGGCGGCCAACGCGGCGGCCGCCTCCTGGCTGGCCGCCGGTGTGCTGGCCGGCGCCACCGGTGTCAGCCTGATCGCACTGGCGCAAGCCATGGGTTGGGATCCGTTGCTGAGCGACTGGGCCAGACCGCTGATCGGCGTCGCCGGCCTCCGCCACAAAAGCGCCGGAATCCAAGCCAGCGGCACCTTGGGAAACCCCAACTATTTTGGCAGCCTGGCCGCCCTGGCGGTGCCGCTGGCCGTCGCCCTGATGATTGACGGCAGCCGGAAGCGGGCAGGCCGCTGGGCGGCGGGCGGGGCGGCCGCCATCCTGCTGGCCGCGCTGGTCGCCTCCCAGTCGCGGGCCGGCCTGGTGGGCGTGATCGCCGGCCTGGCGGTGCTGGGCTGGCTGTGCCACCGGCGCCGGGGCGGGCACTGGTCCAGGCGCGGGCTGGCCGTCGGGGCGGGCGTCATCTGCCTGGCCGCCGGCCTGCTGCTGACCGTCGACCTGTTGCGGGGCCACCCCCTGCTCACCCGGTTGACCGGCGGCCACATGGACGGCCTGGCGAACCAGGCCGGCGTCACCTACCGCGTCGAGGAGGACGGGACGCTGTTCCTCGAATCGCCGCGGGGGATGGTGCGGGTTGAAGTGGCGGCCGACGACTTCCATTTCCTTGACGGCGCGGGGCGGGAACTGCCCAACAGCATGCCGCTCAGCAAGCACAACCGGCCCGGCGCCATCCCGATCTCGCTCGGCCCGACCCAGACCAACTGGTCGCTGGCCTGGCTGCCAACCCTGGACGGACTGGTGTTGCGAGCCCGGGAAAGCTCCAACGTCATCTATTATTTCCTGGCGGAGTCGGACGGGTTTCACCCGGCCCTGCCCAGTGACAACAAGAAACATTTCACCCGGATTCAGCAGCTACAACCGCCAGCCGCCGCGGGGGCGGAGGCCGCCCCGGCCTGGTGGATGCGCCTGGGATCGTCACGGGGTTACATCTGGGTGAAGTCTCTGCCGATGCTGCCATCCTGCTGGCTGTCCGGCCACGGGCCGGACACCTTTGCCTTTCTCTTCCCGCAACAGGACCAGGCCGGCAAGCAAGCGGCCTTTGGAACGCCGGGCGTCGGCGTCAGCAAGCCGCACAATCTCTATCTGGGACTGCTGGTCGGCGCCGGACTGCCGGCGTTGCTGCTCTTCCTGGGGCTGGCCGGACTGGGCATGGGCCGCGCCGCGCGAATGGCCGCCACCGCCGCCTGCCCCGCCGGGCTGTTGGCGGCGGGGCTGACGGCCGGCCTGGCGAGCTATCTGCTCAGCGGCCTGTTCAATGACGCCATTCTCGGGGTGGCCCCCGCGTTCTGGCTGTGCCTGGGAATGGCCTGCGCCGCCGTCGCCTGGCCCAGCGTCACCCCCTCCCCCGGCGCTCCCCCGCCGACGGGTTTTTACGACATTAAGGCCCACCGGCGGTGCCGGAATTACCGCCGGCGGGAAATGCTGCAACGGTTGATTTGGGGGGCCATCAAGCCGCTGTTCCGTTTCAGCCCGCGGATCTGCTTTGGCTGGCGCAACAGCCTGCTGCGGGGGCTGGGCGCCCGCATCGGCCGGGACGTGCACATCTACAACTCGGCCGTCATCTATTTCCCCTGGAACCTGGAGGTCGGCGACGACAGCGCCATCGGCGAGCATGCGCTGGTTTACAATCTGGGCCGGATCCGCATCGGCGCGCGCTGTTTTGTCTCCCACGGGGCGCACCTCTGCGCCGGCACCCATGACTACCGGCGGCCCGAGTTTCCCCTGATCAAGCCGCCCATCACCCTGGGTGACGACGTTTGGGTGGCGGCCGATGCCTTCATCGGCCCGGGAACCCGCATCGGCAACGGCGCGGTGGTCGGCGCCCGCGCGGTGGTCGTCCGGGATGTGGCCCCCGGCCGGATCGTGGCCGGCAACCCGGCCAAAACGGTGGCGTCCCGGCCGGCGGCCTGATACCAATTTCATTTCAACCGTCATGTTTTCTCACGGAGGCACCAGAGATCACAAAGAAACCATAATTAATTAGACAAAAATTAAATATGGTTTATTTCTCCGTGCCTTTGTGTCTCCGTGAGAGAACGATTTTGAAGTAAAATCGTATGAGCGCCGGTCAGCGCCGGTCAGCGGCGGTCGGCCCAGGCGGGGCGCCCCTCTTCCGTGCGCCATTCGACCAGCTGCAGGCCATGCTGCCGCGCCGCCGCGGCCAGCAGGTGCTGCCGTTCTTCCCCCAAATGGCAGAGCACAACCAGCGTCCGGATCGGCGGGTGGTCGAGGTGCCGGTGGATTTCATCCAGCGTGCCGACCACCGGATAGCCGTACACCCGGCGGCCGCGCAGGTTCACATCATCGTCCAAAATGCCCACAATGCGGCACCCCTCGGAGAGCAGGAACGCGGGTGACTTGCGTTCCCGCAAAAACAACTGGCAGCGCCAGCCGCCCCCCACCAGCAGGAGATTGTCCGGCGCCCCGGCCGCGCCGTGCGGCGGCCGGATCAGGCAGAGCAGGTCCCGGAACAGGTGCGACCACAGCCGGATGCCCAGCAGGAACGGGAAGGCCAGGAGGCCATGCAGCAACGGCCGGTAACCGGCCGCCGGGGCTCCGGTCTGAAGCACCGCCGCCGCCACCAGAAAACCGGCGGCCAACGCTCCCGTCAGGACGACAAAATCCCACGGCCGGGCCCGGCTCCACACCCGGACATAACAGCCGGCAACCACCAGGAACAGGAACGGCACGCCCACCGCCACCGGCGCCAGCAGGATGAATTCCTCCCGGGGCAGCACCCAGGCGGTGGTGGCGGGGCCGGCGGCCAGCCAGTTGCCCAGCCCCAGGGATCCCAGCAAGGTCACCGCCAGCCAGACCGCATCCAGAACCGGATACAGGATCATCGGCAGGGCGCGGCTGGGCGGCCGGCGCAGGCCGCGCACCACGACCTGGCCGCTGTCCCACATTTCCAGCTGGGCGACATGGCGCGCGACCAGCAGGGCCGCCACCACCACGGCGGCCGTCACCAGGATCATGCGCACCCCCTCCACGACCAAGATGGCCAGCGCCAGCAGGCAGAGCAGCAGATTGGCGCCATAGAGCAGGAGGGCCACCTGCCGCTGGGTGAACCCGCGGTCGAGAAACCGGTGGTGCAGGTGTTCGCGGTCCGCGCCCATCATGCCGCCGCCCGGCGGGGCGCTGCCGGGCCGGCCGGCGGCGAGTCCGCGAACGCCCCGCCGCCACACCGCCAGCAGCACGTCCAGCATCGGAATGCCCGCCACCAGCAACGGCACCAGCACGGCCAGCAGGCCGGAGGCCGATTGCGCCGCCCCCACCGCCACGGCGGCCAGGACGAAGCCCAGGAACATGCTTCCCGAGTCCCCTAGAAAGACGCGGGCGGGATGAAAGTTGTAGCGCAGGAAAGCGGCGCAGGGTCCGGCCAGGGCCAGCAGCACCAGCACGTCCGCCGGCTGCCGTTGCACAAACAGGATGACCGCAAAGGCCACCCCCGAGAGCAGCGCCAGCCCGGTGGCCAGGCCGTCCATTCCGTCAATCAAATTGAAGGCGTTGATGAACAGCAGGAAGAACAGCAGGGTGAGCAGCCAGTCGGCCCACGGCGGCAGCGGGCAGCCGCCGATGCCGCCCAGCGTCTCGCCTGAGAGGACGACAAAGAGCAGGCCGGCGCCGGCCTGCCAGCCCAGTTTCACCAGGGGCGGCAGGCCGCGGCGGTCGTCCCACAAGCCGCCCAGCAACAGCCAGCTTGAGGCGGCCAGGCAGGCCAGCCACCAGCCCATGTCCAGCCGGCCGGCAAACGGAAATTGCCAGGGCGCCAGGAACAGCACGGCGCAGGCGGCATGGAAGCCGGCGAAGACCGCCACCCCGCCGCCGCGGGGCGTGGGCTGGCTGTGAATGCGGCGGCCGCCCGGCAGATCCAGCAGGCCCAGCCGCGGCGCCAGCCGGATGACCGCCGGCACCACCGCCCAGGCCAGCAGAAACCCCGCCAGCGGCACGATCAGATACTTGAGCCCGGGTTCGAAAAACGACCACGACATGGGAGGATGAACTGCGGAAGTTTGCGGACAATTTTGCAGGCCAGGGTCCACGGCGCCGGCCGCAGGCCATTGACCGACCAGGCCTGGCGGTCAAGCCGGTGGACGGCCAAGCGCCGGCGCAGGCCGCCGCCGCTCATGCCGCCGGCGCGCATGTGCACCAGGGTCCGGGGTAAATATTGGGCGGGAACCGCATTCTTCAACAGGAAGCGCAGCAGGAGTTCATAATCGGCGGCCGTTCCCAGGTCCAACCGGTAGCCGCCCAGTGTCCGGAACAGGTCGCGGCGCAGGAACACCGCCGGATGGGGCGGCATCCAGCCCTGATAAAAGCGCGCCGGCCGGAAAGGCCCGGAACGCCACTGCCGGTAAGGCGCGGCCCCGGCCAGCCACCAACCGCCGTCCGCCTGCCGTTCCAAGGCCGACGGCCGGGGTGCCCGCACATACAGCAGGTCGCCGTAGAGGCACGGCGGCGCGCCGGGGCATGCCAGGGCGGCGCACACCTGTTCGAGGACGTCCTCGCGCGGAAAATAATCATCCGCATTGAGGATGCCGACCACCTCGCCGGTGGCCAGGGCAATGCCCTGGTTAAGGGCGTCGTAGAACCCCCGGTCGGGCTGGGAGCGGACGCGAATGGCGCCCCCCCCCGCTCCGGCCCGGGCGTGCGCCTCCGCCAGCGCCAGCGTGCCGTCCGTCGAGGCCCCGTCCAGGATCAGGTGTTCCAGCTCGAACCCGGCGCACCGCTGGCACCGGACGCTGGCCAGGGCGGCCGGCAGGGTGGCGGCGGCGTTGCGCACCGCCGTAATCAGTGACAGGCGCATCACGCACCTCCCCGGTTTTGGGGCCGCGACCACCCGGCCGGGGCCAGAAAGCGTCCCGCCAGCGACCCAATTTTCCAGCCGGTGGCGGCCCACAGGCTGACCGGAAGACCGCGGCGGCGGGCCAGCCGGTACATGACCGCGTAGTTGCGCAGCACCGCCCACAACCGCCGGAGCTGGCCGAAGAAATAGGCCGTCCCCACCGAACGCGCCCCCACCAGGTTGGCGGGGTGCTGCCGGTAGAGCGTGGTGGCCTGCGGCACAAAATCGACCATCCCCCGCCCCGCGACCTCGATGGCCAGCCACCAGTCGTGCATCACGGCTTCCGGGGCGATCGGCAGAACCGCCTCGCGGGCGGCGCGGTTGAACAGGGTGCAGCACCCGGCGACGACATTGCCGAACAGCACCCGGTTGAGGTTCCGGGCCTGGCGCGGATCCAGGCGGGTGCGCTGCCAGAACGACTCGGCCAGGACGGCGAGCGCTTCATCGACCACCACCGCATCGCTGAACACCAGCAGCGGCAGCCCGGGGTGGGCGTTTTCCAGTTCCCGCATTTTTTGCATCATGACCGCCACCTTGTCCGGCCGCCAGACATCGTCCTGGTCGCAGAACATGAAATAATCGCCTTCCGCCACTTGCAGCAGCCGGTGGAAATTTTGGCAGGCCCCCAGCCGGCCGGCGGCGTCCGTGACGAGCCGGATCCGTTGCGGCTGCCGCTCGGCAATGGCCGCCAGCAAGACGGGAGTACCGTCGGTCGAGGCGTCGTCACGGATCCACAGGCGCCACCCGTCGTCGCTTTGCCGGAACACCGATTCAATCTGTTCGCCGACAAAGCGGGCGCCGTTGCAGGTGGCCATGAGGACGGCGATCTCCGGAGGCCGGCCCGGGGGGCGGTTTTCCCGGCCGGCGGCGGCCAGCGCCGGGGGCGGCGGCCCCCGCTTCACGCACCAATCGTAAACCTGGGCCATCTCCGCCGCGGCGCGCGTCCAGGAATAGCGTTCCTCGACCAGCAGGCGGCCGCGCCGCCCCATTTCCCACCGCTGCCCGTCGGTCAGCGCCATGGCCTCGCGCAGGGCCGCGGCCAACGGTTCGGTGCCGGGGTCAATCCACCAGCCGCACTGCCGTTCGGCCAGTTCCCGCCACGGCGCGCCGCGGGTGGTGATCACCGGCACGCCGCACGCCAGCGCCTCGGCCACCACCAGCCCGAAATTCTCGGAATGGGTGGGCAGGACGACCAGGCTGGCGCTCCGGTAGAGGTCCCATTTCGCCGCGTCATCGACGGGGCCGGGAAAGGAGAAATCCGCATCGAGTCCGGCCGCCTGCACGGCCCGGCGCACCTCGGCCAAATGCCCCCCTTCGTCGGGCCCGGCAACGACACACCGCCAAGACGCGGGACGCAGACGGGCCCAGGCCTCAACCAGCCGCAACAGCCCCTTCTTGGGGTGGATCCGGGAAAGAAACAGAACCGTGCGGGGCGGGCGGCCGGGAACCGGTTCCCGCCAAGGCGGCAGGTCAACCGCGTTGGCGACCACGGCCAGCGGATTGCGCAACCCCAAGCCCCGCAGTTCCGCCGCTTCCGTGTCCGCCGTCGCGTGCAGGACGGCGGCGGACCGCAGGTCCCGATGTTGGTACAGGCGCCAGGCCAGCCGCTTTTTCCAGGCATGCTGGCGCAGCGCCCAGGGGGTCAGCATGCCATGGGGCGACACCACCAGCGGCACCCCCTGCGCCCGGGCGGCCGCGCAGACCGCATGCATGGCCGGCGACCATAGCCCATGCACATGCACCACGTCGATGGCCTGCTCCCGCAGCAGCCGCGCCGCCGCCCGGCCGACCCCCAACGGCCGGGCCATCGGGCGCCCCCCCCACCAGAACGCCGGCAGCCGGTGCAGCCGGCCACCGGCCGCCGCCGGCGGCAGCACCTCGGTGTCGCCCGCCGGCGCCGCCAGGGAAAGATGATGGCAGACGACCCCCTGCGCCGCCAGCGCGCCGCTCCACCCCGCCACCGCGCGGGCGGTGCCGCCG
>JBAZJM010000127.1:0-12554 GCA_041651315.1 Lentisphaeria bacterium
ACGACGGGCGCAAGGCAGAAAATGGCCGCGACTATCGCCCTGAAATTCATGTCAGTTCCTGTTGGGGTTGCTTCCAGAAAGGTTGCGAATGGCGCGCCGTTGCGGCCCTTTTAGCTCGTTTGTCAGTGCGTTCCTCTTTTGTCGTAAACGTCCCACATGTCGTTGGGCATGCTGGCCGGAGGCAGGTTCAATTCACGGTAGCGTTTCAACGCGCAATGACCGTCGAAGAAGGCGGCGCCTGAGGCCAGGCCGCCCTGGTGCCGGTAACCGAAACTCATCATCGCCTGCGCGGTTTCGCGCGTTGCACTCCAACTGTTACAGTCGACTTGGGCGAGTTTGGTGGCCGGCGCCTGGATCCTCGTCAGCCTGTAGGCGTAGCCATTGTTCACGCTCCAAAGGTCCGTGGCTCCCGCGTCGTAGAAGCCGGACATGTTGTAGCCGAAATAGTTGAATTGCACCAAGCCATTGTATTTTGCCGGATTCTGGAGGCTGGGACAGGCGAGCCCCGGCGGCGTGGTGTAGTCGTTGTAGGTGTACCAGTCGGCTTTGAACGGCGAATCGCCTTGGCGGATCAAATTGATGCCCGCATAAAGTTCAATGATCGGCGCGAAGTTCCTCTGGTAAAGACCGTCATACGATGTGATCACATGGACCAACAAGGACCAGCAGTCGTTGTTTTCGTTCGCGTATAACATGTTCGCCGTGGCGAGCTGCCTGAAGTTGCCGAGGCATTTGATGGAGCGGGCGGTCTCCCTCGCCGAACCCAACGCCGGCAGCAGCATGCTCGCCAGGATGGCGATGATGGCAATCACCACCAGCAATTCTATAAGTGTGAAATAAATCGTTGTGGTTTTTTTCATGGCGCCGCCCCTGTTTTCTGCTGCCGCGAAAAGTGCCGCACCGCCATCCGGTCTCATTGGGGGGGGCGGACATGCCGGACCGGTCCGACCGGCCGGGCGTGTCTGAAGCCCCCCCATCTATCGTTGTCCGGCGAAATTTTCAGTGTCGGCGGCGCAGCACCACCAGCAAGCCCAGCACCAGCAAGCCCACGGACGCCGGTTCGGGGATGATGGTCGTGGTAATGACGATTCCGCTGTAAGCCATATACCAATCATAAACGGCGTAATTCGGGGTATTGAATCCAATACCAATTCGTCGAGTGTCATCCGACAAATTATACGTAAATGAAATGGTTTTCCAATTAGGCTCATACTGGGTTGTATCAATGTTGTTATTCAATATGACCGTATCTGCTCCCAAAACTTCGCCGGGAGCAAGTTTATAAATCACCGGATCCCAGGATCCATTGCCGCGGTTTCCCGTATAGGCAACGCTGATTTTTGTGATCACCTCATTCGCCGGTGCAGTCCACACTAAGGCACCCCGATAGAGTCCAGCGGTACGGTTGTTCGGATTATCAATATTTGTCTCGATAAGAAAAAGAGGTTCCGGTATTAGCGTAAATGAAGACGTTTCCCCAAGTCCCAGAGGTCGGTGTTGGAGTTGGCGTATAGGTCGCCGCCGTCCATACGCCGTCCTTCAATCCACCGGCGGTGTAATTGTAGGTCACCGTCGCGCCCGACGCGGATACGCACCAGCCGACGATGGCGGCTGCCCATGCAGCACCGAAAAGTTTCTTCATTTGAGTTGCCCTCATTTTACGATTCCCTCAGGTTGATTTCACGCCTTCCAGGCGTCGCCGCGACGTTTTGCGCGGCAGGTTATGCACCGACTTCGGAACGGGGGTGTTGGCGGTTTCTCACCTCCTTTCGCCGTGTTGATGCCGCCCGGTTTTTCTCGGGCATCGCGGATCCGACTTTCTTTTGCTTTTAACAAATATACATTATCGCCATCTTATTCTATGCACGATTTCGACAATGAATAACACAATTCCGACAAAATCGATAGATTCTTCGGCACTCGCTCCTGCGTCTTCCAGCCAGCTCAATCTGTGGCGCGACAACTTTGTGTTCTGGCGCCCGGACCTGCCGGTGACCATCCAGCGTATTGCCCAGTGTGACTGCGCCCTTCACCGGCACGAGTTTGTCGAGATCGCCTTCATTCTGCGGGGCAGCGGCTGGCACCGGTTCGGGGGGGGGCTGCAACAACCGATCCGGCCCGGCCAGTTCCTGGCCTTGTCCGGCCGGCAGTCCCACGGGTTCCAAAAGGTTTCTGGAACGGCGGTGGTCAACGTGCTCTTCCGCCGGCAGTTCTTGCGCGCCCACCAGCGGCAGTTGGCCACTCATCCCGGCATTCGCCTGCTGTTCCCCGATTTTCCGGCCCTGGGCGAGGGCCGCACACCGCCACGCCTGTTCCAGCTTACTCCCGACCGCCAGGAAAGTTGCCTGGCCCTTGTCCATGAGCTGGAACGGGAACTGCGCCAGCAGGAGCCGGGGTTTGTCCTGATGCTTCACGGCTTGGCGCTGGAACTGCTCAGCCGCCTGGGCCGGTTTGCCGCGGAGAGTGGTGGCGGCCCCGATGTCGCCACCCTCCGCCGCCAGCGGCTGCACGCCGCTTTTGAACTGCTGGAGCAGCATTATTCGGGAACCGTGTCCTTGGAACAGCTGGCCCAGGCCGTGCATCTCTCGCCGCGTTCCGTGGAACGCCATTTTCGCGAAGCGGCCGGGCTGTCCCCCATCCAGTACCGCTTGCAGACCCGGCTGGCCCAGGCCGCCCGGCTGTTGCGGGAGACCTCCCTGCAGGTCCGCGAAATCGCCACTCGTTGCGGGTTCGGCAACCTCAGCTATTTTGCCCGCAGTTTCCGCCGCGCCGCGGGCCAGTCGCCTCTCCGTTACCGGGCGGCTGGAAATGAGGCAATGGACACCGTGACCCGTCCCCAATCCGGAAGGCGCCATCGCGCGGCCGCCCGCAAACCGCGGTAAAATGGCCGTGCTCCTCCATCCTTGGCGGGACGGCCTTTGCCCTGATGCCGTCTGGCACTACCTTACCGCCCGGACGTGAAAGGGTTGCGATCCGGGAGGCATGGCGTTCCGTGCAAATAAAGATTTTGGGCTCGGCGGCGGCCGAGGGCATTCCCGCCCTGTGGTGCGAATGCGAAACCTGCGGCCAGGCCCGGGAAAAGGGCGGCAAGGACATCCGCCAGCGGGCGTCGTATCTGATCGATGACGACACCATGGTCGATTTCGGGCCGGATTGCGACGGCGGGCACATGGGGGCCAGGGTGGTCGTGAAATTTGCGGAACGGCTGAAGGCCATGGGGGCGCTGGCCGCCGGGGCGCAGTTGTGTGTCTCGCATTTCTCCCACGGCGGAAAAGCCCTCCATGACGACCTGCGGCGCTTTTTCGAGCCGCATCAGATCCGCCCCGCCTACGACGGTTTGACGCTGACAACGCCGGACGAACGCTGACGGGTGTATGGCAGTTTGGTGCGAACGATATTGGGGCTACCCGACACACCAGTCATGCATTCGGCGGATTCCGCCATTTGACGCGCCAGATTGACATGGCTATGATGGCGTCATGGAAGCCATCGCTTGGAAAGCTTCTCTGATCCGGCGCGGCCTGCTCCGGCCGGCGCGAGCGCGAATTGGCAGCAGGAAGAAGGAACTATCAATTTAACCGACTACGACGCACTCAAGAAGAAACTCTTGGAGAAGTTTGTCAGCAACTGAGGGAGCCCCAAGAACAAGCCGAATTATGCACCTCCACGCCACCGGTTGCTTGAAGGCCACGTTTGAAGAGGCTTACTGGTCGGGCCAAGGATCTCCACTAAATCTGGAAATTGAACACAGTCGCGAAAAATCACAAAATTAATACCCGCCTGTCCACGGTCAGCGGTAGCTTTCGACGGGTAGCGAATGGCGGAGAAGAGCCTAGTCTCGTTCACGGCCAGCCCCAGCAGTTGCGTCAAGGTGGGAGTCTTGGTCCGGCGCCAACTTTTGAACAATTCCTGAGCACTAATCTTGAGTGCTTTCAAGGTTGTGGCCGAAGTGAGGTCCAACACGCGTTGTAAAGCCACGGCGACACAGAAATCGGTGGCAGGCTGATTAGCCCCCTGAAGTCCTTGCCAAAGGCTTTCGAACTCAACCCGCGTGATGTTTGTGTCTGCGCCAAAATAAACGCAATCCACTCCGGCAGGATTGTAGCGTTGGGGTTTGCCCGAAGTATAAAGCCAGTTGGGCGGGGTATAAGAAGCCAGCGCTTGGAACGTGACTCGTCGAAACAACGTTGTGTTCACCGCCACTGCCGGGGCGGTGGCGAGCATCTGCTTCAACGAGTTGAGGTCATGGCTCAAGTCGGCGCCCCAATCAGCATGTCGTCCACGAGATCGGCCACAACTTGCCGTTCGCCGGCGGCGAGAAGATCCAACGGTTTCTTATTATCCAATTCCGAATTTGGCATCCGCAACCACTTCAAGAAAAAATCGTTGGGCACAACGGCGCGCAAACGGGCGACGCGCTCAAAGAAAGCAAGTTCATCCTGAAGCGAATTCGCGTCGGGCGTCTTGTTCAGGGCCTGCCGAGTGCGGCCAAGCCAAATGGCAAGTTGGTTGAGGCTGACGCCAAACGTGGTGGCGACGGCCTTTGCCGACAAGTTACCGCCGTTTGCCACGCGCAAATCACCCGTGGCTTCGATAGCCTCTTTCACCCGATCAAGCGGACTTGGTCGGGGCGCAATGGGGAGGTCGAGTTTGGCCCGGATATGTTCCAACTGCACGGCGAGGCCAGGCAGCGTTTGTGTAAATATTAAATTCACCAAGTGCGGATTGGGGAACGCCCGCAATTCGCGGTTGATCTGCGTCACCACACTATTAAAATGCCGCTTTTGCGCTTGGTTTTCCCGTTGTCGGACTCTCGCCCGTTCTTTGACCGAAAAGAGGACATAAGACCGGTTTGGAGACTTGGCCTGTAGGTGAACCAGTCGAGGCATGATGGCCTTTAGCTCGGAGGGCCGGGTCGCATCGCTCAATTGCACCAAGGTAACATCCGGAGAACTGGCGGTTGCCGCATCAATTAAGCCGGAGGGCCTTGCCTCCACGTGCCAGCCGGTTAGTTTTTGGTGTTCAAGCCCGCGGAACGTGTTCGCGGTTAGCTTCGCCTGCGGTGTTGTAAGCAACAATGTTTTCATCTACAGTGAATATAAACCACCTGTCAACTATTTGTCAACCACTCTTCTGGTGAGTGTCGGGACGGGTGAAGCCTGCCGTGCCCTCTTTGTCCTCAAGGCCCTCTGTTTTTGGGATCGGAACCAAAGTCCTCCGAAAACGGTGCCAAATAAAAAACGCCGAACTGGGGCGGGTACAGGGACGGTGAATTGTGACCATCGACAGCGTGGTCATGGATTTTTCTGGTTGTTCAACCGACGGTCAGACGGAAAACCGTGGTTGAGGCCGGGGGAACTACCGGTTGTTGCCGGTGGACGTTGGGAATGGGTTGGATGGAGAGCCGTTCCGGAGCGGCAAAATCATTGGTCTGTTCCAGCGCGCCGCCGCCCAGCATCTGGCCGGAAATGGCGGTGATCTCGCAGCCGGTGACCTGGATAGCCAGCGTCAGGGCCTGTTCCGGATGCCGGTTGATGACGTTGAGGATGACCTGCGTCCGATCCGCCATGACGCTGGCGGAAACGTCCAGATACGGGACTTGCGGATAGAACTCGCCGGCAAACGTCGGGGCTTGGCACCAGGCGTCAACCGCCACCAGGCCGCGGTTGGCGAGGAACAGTTCCTGGACATAGGATATTCCCTGCCGGTAAAACCGGTCGCTACCGGGCTGGCAGACGAGAGCCGGCAGGACATTCACCAGTTGCGCCATGTTGGCCAGGGTCAGCACGTCGGCATTGCGGACAAAAATATTGAAGTAGGCCGCCACCAGCAGCGAATCCGCCAGGCTGTACTGCTCACAAAGTCCGACGGCGGGATCGCCCTCCCAGGTCCGGTACCACGGATTGTATTCGTCCAGGGCGAGGCCGATCTGTTTGTTCAGGTTCTTATGGCGATGCTTGATCAGCCGGATGTCTTCCCTGACGACCCGGCAGGCATCTTCAACCTCCGCCATGTATTCCGTCAGCTTGTGATGGACCTTCAGGGCGCCCAGCGTTTCCCATTGCTTGCCGCCGCAGCCGCTTCTCCCCATCAGCCCGATATAATGATGCATGGAGATGTAGTCGACGTAATTGAACAACTGGTCCAGGACGTCCCGGTTCCAGTTCATGAACTGGTGGTTTAGGGGGAAATGGCTGCCGGCCAGGACCAAGCGGATCGCGGGGTCCGCATGTTTCATCACCCGGGCGAATTCCCGGGCCCGGCGGATATAATCCTCCGGCGTCGGCGCATAACCGAATTCCCAGTCGCCGCTGATCTCGTTGCCGAGCGCCCAATATTTGACCTGGTGGGGCTGTTCATGGCCGTTGGCGATCCGCAGATCCGCCCAACGGCTGCCCGCCCGCCCGTTGCAGTATTCCACCCAGTTCCGCGCCTCTTCGGGAGTGCCGCTCCCCATGTTGACGCAGATAAACGGTTCCGCATCGATCTGGCGGCACCAGGAGACAAACTCGTCGGTGCCGAAACTGTTCTGTTCCCGCCATTCCACATTCCGGTAGCGGGTCAGCGGGCGTTTTTCCCGCGGCCCGATCCCGTCCTGCCAATGGTAATAAGGCGCGAAACAGCCGCCGGGAAAGCGGACCACGGAAACGCCCATGGCCCTGGCTGCCGCCATGACATCCGTGCGAAACCCCTCATGGTTGGCGGTCGGACAGGCGGGATCGAACACGCCGCCGTAAATGCAGTTGTTGAGGTTTTCGATAAACGAACCGAAAATACCCGGTGCCACCGGTCCGATTTCCCGGTGCGGATGGATCACGATGTTTGCGGGCGACGTTTGCGCTTCCATAAATCCGCCTCATGCCGTCAGGTTTTTCAAACAGATTGGTCTCAATATGGTTCGATCATTTTTCTTATGCCATCCCGACAACTTGCCGGCTTGTGGGGCTGGGTGAATGATGGTACGTTCCTAGTTCTTGCAGATAGGCGGTTGGCTGCCGCCCGTCTTGAGGGATTTACCGTGTTGTCCTAAACGACGGTTTTGCGTTGACAGATGCTGTTAATCATCGCCATTTTTGTTGCTTTCCTGATGGTGCCGCTGGCAGTATCCGTTTATTTTGAGATACGCAGCCGGCGCTGTCCGAAGTGTGGTGCTTTCATGCGGAAGGCCGAAACCATCATGAGCCCCATTCAATATGGCCATCCTCAATATCAAAATTGGATAGAAGAATTCGGCTGCCCCACTGACAATGTTGATGTGCTGAAATGCCCGAAGTGTGGGTGCCGAAAAGAACGGCGCGAACCCGTGAGGGCTAACTCACCATAGAACGCCAAGAATCGCGATCCTGCAAGGGAACAGAAACAGGGAAATGGTGGGGGTTCATGAAAAGCACAACCCAATTACCCATGCTTGCGACCCAGTTGTTCTTTGTCTTGGCCTTGGGATTCGGAGCGGGTGCGCTTCTCGGCCGCCTTTTCGGATCCCACAATGCCGAACCAGGCGCTTCACCGAAGGATGATCAAGAATAGTGCCGATTGGTAATTGTCGGGCCGTAGAGGCGGGGGCAATTTCGACACCGAGTTGAGGCTCGGTGTGTCCAAGCCGTTTTTCCGCCACCGGCGGCAGGAAAACGGTTTGGAAAAGGATGGGGCGCGGGGGAAGGAAACAACCTTTCCGCAAAAGGTTTTTCCTTCCCCGCCGCTCTGTCTTCCCACGCGCCAACGGCGCCGCCGTCAGCAGCGGTAGGCGACGGTGACGGCCTGGCCGGTGGCGGCGCTGCGCTGGACGTGGGCGATCAGCTCGTCGACATCGTAACCGGTGGTGGGCGGCTGGGCGCCCTGTTGGCCCTGGGCGAGGTTGGCGCAGAAGAAGCGCATCGCCTCGTCGAAGGGGGAGACGGCGTCGAAGCGGTATTCGTGGCTCTGGCCGGTGGCGTTGTCATAGTGGACGAGCACGGAGACCTTGTGCAGGGGATCGTCCCACAGGGCACTGTAGACGTCCAGGCGGCCGTTGGCGCCGGTGATCTGGACGTGTTCGTCCCAGCCGTCACGGAGGAAGCCGATCTTGTTCAGGGGATGGGCGAGCGCCTCGTAGTGGACCACGCCGTTGGCGGTTTCGAGGAGGGCGGCGGCGAGGATGTCGTAGTCGCGGCCGGCGGGGGTGTTCACGGTGGCGTAGAGCCGGTGCGGGCGGCCGAGGAAGAAGCCGACCAGGTCCAGGAGATGGCTGCCGCCGCAGACCAGGATGCCGCCGCCGTAGTTTTTGCGGACCAGCGACTTGCCGCCGGGCGGGGTGAAGAAGAAGCCTTCCTTCGGGTTTTCGCCCCACTGGTCGCCCCAGCACTGGTGGGCGCGGATGTGGGTGGTGATAAGTCGGCCCAGCGCGGGCAGCAGTTCCTTGGCCTTGGCCATGGCGGGCATGAAGCGCTTCATGTACGAGGTGTAGAGGATGGTGCCCTTGGCGGCGGCGGCCTGGACGATTGCCAGGGCGTCGTCGGGGTTTTCGGCCAGGGTTTTCTCGCAGATCACCGCCTTGCCGGCGGCAATGGCGGCCAGGCAGATGGTTTTGTGGACGGCGGAGACGGTCGTGACATCGACCAGGGTGACTTCGGGGTCCGCCACGATCTGCCGGAAATCGGCGGTGTAGGTGGCGCCGAACTTGTCCGCCCACGGCCGGGCCACGGCCTCGTTCAGGTCGCAGACCCACTTGATGCGGGCGCCGGCCTTTTCGAGGCCGCTGAAGTGGAACCGGGAGATGTTGCCGCAACCGACAACGCCGACAGTGACTTGCTTCATGGTGGGAGCCTTTCTGTTTGCAACCGTGGGAGACGAGGAATGGAACATCATTGATTTGAGAGCGCCAACGGCGCGGTTTCATATCAGCCTGGGGCAACGCCCCAGGGAAAAGACAGGGAACTATGAGCCCTGAAGGGGCGTTTCATGAGGCGGGCTTTCAGCCCTCACGTATTTCACCATCATAACCTGGGGCGTTGCCCCAGGCTGGTATGGCATCGGGCCTTTGGCCCTGCCGAACCATGCGGCATTCACCTTTCTCATTATCATGGAGTTGAAAGCTTGAGCATCGGCGCCAGTTGGGCGGCGAGGTGGGCGGCCATGATCTGGAAACCGTGGTCATTGGGATGCAGGCCATCCTGGAACAGGGTCAGGTCCGGCGGGATCAGGGGGACGCCCTCGACGACGAACAGCTGCGGGTCGTGCCGGTCCCGAGCCAGGTCGCGCAGGGCCTGGCGGTACTGCTCCAGCGGTTCCGAACCGGCCCATTTTCCAGGCACGTCCAACGGGGTGATGATGACGATGGGGATGGCGGGGCGCTCGCGGCGGATGGCGTCCAGGACCTGTTGGTAATTGGCCGCGAAGGTGGCGGGCGGGATCTTGCCCAGGCAGTCGTTGACGCCCAAAAGGATGGTGACGACGTCCGGCTTCAGGGCCGCCACCCGCCGGCCGTCGTCCGGAGTGGCGGCGCGGCTGCCGAAGCCGAGGTTGACGAGCTGCCAGTGCATCTGTTCCGCCAGCTGCCAGGCATAGCCGCCGGGGGCGTCGGCGGCGAGGAAGCCGTGGGTGATGGAATCGCCATAGGCGACATAGCGCGGCTTGGGCGGCTCCGGGGGCAGCGGCAGCAGGGTGGCGCCGGCCGGCAGGCACAGGCCGCGGAAGCGCACCGCATCGGCGTACGGCAGCACGACGGCGCAGGTGCGCGCGGCGCCCTGGCCGGCCGCGGGCAGCGGAATCCGCACCACGCCGCCGGCGTCGCCGGGCCGGGTGAAGCTGCCGGCGCGGCGGCCGTCCACCAGCAGCACGCCGGTGCTGTGGTAATGGACGCGGCCGGCCATGTCGTCCTTGGGCAGGTACTCCACCAGCGCCTCGCCGGCGGCGGCCGTGGTGCGGAAGCGGATGACGCCGCCGGGGGCGTCCTCGGTGTAGCCGGGGGCGGTATCGGCGACGGTGCGGTGCCAGGCGGCGGCGTCCGGGGTCACCCGCAGTTCGGCAAAGCCGGTGTAGGCCAGGGCCGGATGGTCCGGGGGAATGGTGACAGGCAGATCCGGGGCAGCGTCCGCCATGAGCGGCATCTCCAGCAGGGCCCGGCCGGCGCACCGGCCGGCCAGGCGGTTCACGGATTGACTGCGACCTTGATGGCGTCGGGGTTGCTGCGGGCGGTGTCCAGCGCCTCCTGCAGGCGGGCCAGCGGGAAGGTGTGGGTGAGCAGGGCCGGGCCGTCGATAACGCCCTCGCGCAGGAACTGCAGCGCCTGGGCGCCGAACAGGGCGGGGGAGGCGAAGGAGGCCCGGAGCTGGAGCTTCTTGAAATGGAAGTCGTTGGCGTCGAAGGTGACGTTGGCGCCGTCGCCGAAAGCGATGCCGATGAAGCTGATGATGGCGCCCTTGGCGGCCACCGCAAAGGCGCCGTTGAGCGTCTTGGGGGGGGCGGTCACCAGGATGCGGTCGATGGCGCAGCCGAAGTCGTATTTCTCGACCGGCGTGGCGGCGGGGTCGAAGCAGACGTCGGCGCCGAAGCGGCGGGAGAGCTCGATGCGCTTGCCGCGGCTGGCGAGTTCGGTGGTGAAGATACGGCGGGCGCCGGCGCGTTTGGCCAGGGCGGTGGCCATCAGCCCGATCGGGCCCTGGCCGAGGATGAGGACGTTGGACAGGCCGGGCTGGAGGTCGGCCAGGCGCACCAGGTCGATGGCGACGCCCAGCGGTTCCTGCAGGGTGGCGACTTCCGGAGCCAGGTCGGCGCACGGCATGGCGCTGACCGCCGGGGCGATCATCTTTTCGGCGTAGCCGAAGGAGTTGAGGAAGAAAAAGCTCTGGATGTCGGTGCACAGTTCCTGGCGGGCGTTGCGGCAGGCGTCGCAGCGGCCGCAGGGGGTGGCGGAGTCGAGGACGATCTTCTGGCCGACAGTGAGGCCGGTGACGCCGGGGCCCAGCTCCAAAACTTCGCCGGCGATCTCATGGCCGGTCATGACCGCTTCCTGGGCGGCGGTGCCGGGATTCTCGTGCAGGTCGGTGCCGCAGACGCCGCAGGCACGGACACGAACCAGGATCTGCCCGGCCTGGGGGCGGGGTTCGGGCTGGTCCTTGAAGAGGACGGTGCGGCCTTTTTTGAATGCGGTGAGCATGAGGGGGACTCCTGGTGGGATTTGGGCAGGCACGGGGGCCTGCCCCTACGGCGGTGGCGGCGGGTTGGGGATGGCTATACCTAAATTATAATTTCATTTCTTAAAATAAACGTGCTTTATTATGGCATGAAAGGTGTAAAAAACTGACATGTACATCCCGCCGTTTGTGCATTTGCTGCCGGCGGCGTGCTGGGCGGCGGCGGGGCCGCTGGCGCGCTCGCGGGAATTGACGCCGCTGTATGTGGAGCGCTTTGTCGGCCCCCACGGCGCGGTGTGCCGCACCACGCACGACTACTGGGAGTTGCTCTACGTGCTGGACGGCGAGGGCGAGATGCTGGGGGACGCCACGTTTCCGCTGCACGCCGGCCTGGCCTGCCTGATGCCGCCGGGGACGGCGCACATGGAGCGCTCGGCCGCGGCCATGGATGTGTTGTGGGTCGGGCTGGCCGGCGCCCGGCTGGACACGGGGCGGAGCGGTGAGGCCCCAGGCGTGGCCCGCGCCCCGCTGGACGCCGAGGGGCGGCCGGTGGCGGAACGGTTGTGGGCCCTGGCCCAGCGCGGGTTCGGACCGCTGGGCCCCGAGCTGGACGGGCTGGCGCTGGCGCTGGTCGCGGGCTTATGGCGCCGGCTGGCGGAGTCCGCCACCGCGGGGTTGGCGGCGGGCGACCGCATCGCGGCGGCGGTGGCCTGGCTGAGCACCAATTTTGCCGCTGACTTGGACGTGGCCGACCTGGCCGCGCAGGCAGGCTGCAGCGAGGGGCATTTCCACCGCCTGTTTCATCAGCGCACCGGGCAGACGCCGGGGCAGTACCTGACGGCGGTGCGGCTGCGCGAGGCCTGGCGCTGGCTGCGCAACACCACGGTGCCGGTCCACCGCATCGCCCGGCTCTGCGGCTACCATGACGCGCATTACTTCAGCAATGTCTTCCACCGGCACACCGGCCTGACCCCGCGGGCGGCGCGCCGGCTGCCGGAGGGGGAGGGAATGAGGGAGGAAAACGCGGAACAACGGAATGACGGAATGTACGGAAAAACGGAACGACGAAACGGCCGGATCCCGGTAGGCACAGGGGGGGCGCCATAACCATCAGGTTTCGGAGTGCGGGGTCAGCCGACGGCGTCGAGGGCGTCGGCGGGCGGGACGCGTGGTTCGGCCGGGGTGGCGGGGGCGGGCGGCGGCGTTTTGCCGTCGGCGTCGGGCTGGGGGGCGGCAACGGCGTCAAGGTAGAACATCTCGGCAATCAGCTCCGGCAGGGCCTGGTGGCGCAGAAAGTCGAGCATGTTGTTGATCATATGCTTTTCCTTGACGTAGCGCACCGTCTTGTAATAGTGGCGGCTGAGGCGGCGCTGGAAGACGCGGTCGCCGGCGGGCAGGGCGAACATCTCGACTTCGAGGTCGACCCGGGCTTCCCAGGTCTGC
>JBAZJM010000128.1:0-12437 GCA_041651315.1 Lentisphaeria bacterium
CATCTTCCCCTCCTTTGCCGACCACCTCGAACTGGGGGAGGCGGAGTTGCCCTCGGCCCTGGCCTGGGACGAAATCAACCCGGTTCCCGTCACCCCGGGGCTGGATGTTCGGCCGTGGATGCCGACCCTGCTGGGACGCTCGAAGGCGCGCCTGGCCAAGGACGCCGACTACCAGGAGCTGTCCAGCCAGGTCGCCCGCTTCGGCGAACTCCGCAAAATCAAGGAGATTCCGCTCAACCGCGGCAAGCGGGAGAAGCTGCAGGCCGAGGAGGACGCCTTCGCCAAGAAGGTGGAAAGCCTGGCCGGCGCCCGCCGCGCCAAGGCGAAACTCAAAGCCGGCGAGGCGCCGGACAAGCCGGCCCGTGACCTGATGCTGGATGAATCCCTCGCCGTCATCAACGACATGGTCGACCTGCGGAACGGCATTCTCAAGCCCGCCGCGGCGGTGCCGGCCACCGTCGTGGTTCGCAACGACCCGAAACCCTTGTGACAGGCCAGCCCATGTCCTCTGCCCGCCACGCCCAACCCGGTGGTCCGCCGCGTCCGCTCGGGGCGCACATGTCGGTCTCCGGCAGTTTCACCACGGCCGTGGCGGAGGCCGTGACCGCCGGTGCGGACGCCCTGCAGATTTTCACCAAGAGCCAGTTGCGCTGGCAGGCCCCGCCCATTTCCGATGCGGCGGCGCGCGAGTTCCGCGCCGCCTGCCGCGCGGCCGGCCTGCGTTTTCTCTGCGCCCATGACAGCTATCTGATCAACCTGGCGGCGGGCGGCGCGGAGTTGTGGGACAAGTCCGTCGCCTCGCTGGCCCATGAGCTGGAGCGCGCCGCCCAGCTGGAGGTTGGCTGCCTGGTGCTGCATCCCGGCTCGCCCAAGGACGACGGGGCGGCGGAGGGTATCCGGCGCATCGTCAAGGGGTTGCGCGAGGTGCTCCGGCTCACCGCCGGCAACCCGGTCCGCCTGGCGCTGGAGAACACCGCCGGGCAGGGGGCCACCCTGGGGGCTTCCATGACGGAACTGGCGGCCATGATCGCCGGCTGCGACGGCGATCCGCGGCTCGGCGTCTGTCTCGACACCTGCCATGCCTTTGCGGCCGGCCATGACCTGCGGACGCCCCAGGCGGTGGCGGCGCTGGCGGACGCCATGGCCGCCGGCTTCGGGCTGGAGCGCCTGCTCCTGCTTCATCTCAACGACAGCCTCAAGGACTGCGGCTCGCGGGTGGACCGCCACACCCACATCGGCGAGGGCTGCATCGGCGAGGCCGGGTTCCGCTGCCTGCTCGCCGAGTCGCGCTTCAAGGGGATTCCCGGCATTTTGGAAACCCCCAAGGGCGACGATCCCACCCTGGCCGACGACCGGCGCAACCTGGCCACGCTGCGCCGCCTGGAGGCGGACGGCGCCCCGGGGTGAGCTCCGGCGGCGCGCCGGTGATGGGGCATGAACAAGCAGTGTTGGGGGAGGGCTGGCATGCAGGCGGATGACATCACGGAAACCCGGACAGCCGAACCGCAGGCACCGGCCGCCGCGCCCCAGATCCGTGGCGCACGGCTCGCGCTGGCGGTGCTGCTGCTGATCAATCTTTTCAACTACATTGACCGGCAGGTGCTTGCGGCCGTCGTGCCGCAGCTCAAGCAGTCCTTCTTTTCCGCGGACGCCGGCGGTGGCGCCGCCTTCACCCCGTTGCTTGTCTGGTGCCAGCGGCACCTCGGCTTCCGGCCGGAGAACGCCCTCGTCGGCCTGCTTTCGATGGCGTTCATGGTGTTCTACATGATCGGCGCGCCGGTGTTCGGCCGTCTCGGCGAACGCTTTTCCCGTTGGAAGCTGATCTGCGTCGGCGTCGTCCTCTGGAGCCTGGCCAGCGGAGCCTCGGGCCTGGCGTCCACGTTCGGCGCGCTGCTGTTCACCCGCTGCTTTGTCGGCATCGGCGAGGCGGCCTACGGGCCGATCGCCCCCGCGGTCTTGTCCGACTGTTTTCCGGTGCGGATCCGCGGGCGCATCCTCGCCTGGTTTTACATGGCCATTCCCGTCGGCAGCGCGCTGGGCTACGTGATCGGCGAACAGGTTGCCAAGTCCGGCATCGGTCCGTGGGCGGCCGCGTGCCTGGGGGGCCGGGGTGAGAGCTGGCGCTGGGCCTTCTACCTGGTCGTTCCTCCGGGGCTGCTGCTCGGGCTCTGGACGCTCCTGCTGCGGGAACCGGCGCGCGGCGCCTCCGATGCCATGGCCGCCGGTGCGGCGGCCGCCGCGCCCCGCTGGCGGGACTACCTCGTGCTGCTGCACACCCCGTCTTACGTGCTCTGCACGCTGGGCATGTGCGCCATGACCTTCGCGATCGGCGGCATCGCCTTCTGGATGCCGTGCTACCTCGAGGGGCTGCCCGGGGCCGGCGGCTCGCCGACGAGCGTCTTCGGCGCCATCACCGTTGTCTCCGGGCTCATCGCGACCTTGCTGGGAGGCATCGCCGGCGACCGGCTGCGCGACCGTTTTCCGGGGTCGTATTTTCTCGTGTCCGGCCTGGCGATGCTGGCCGGCTTCCCATTGGTGCTGGCCATGCTGATGGCACCGTTCCCCTGGGTCTGGGTCTTCCTGTTCCTTGCCTGTTTCTGCCTGTTCTTCAACACCGGCCCGACCAACACCATCCTCGCCAACGTCACCCATCCGGCCATGCGCGCCTCGGCCTTCGCCCTGAACATCCTGCTCATCCACGCGCTGGGCGACGTCGTCTCGCCGACGGTCATCGGCATCGTCAGCGACCGTTTCGGGCTGCGCGCCGCCTTTTTGGTCGTGGCCGCGATGTTCGTTGTGGCCGGCGCCTTCTGGTTGGCCGGCGTCCGCCATCTCGCGCTCGACACCGCAAAGGCTCCCGGCCGCCGGCAGGCCGAATAAAAACGTCGGCGGGCAAAATGGGGGGCGCGGATTTGCCGGACCCGTTTTTCGCACCGTCGCATTGGGGACGGGTGAATTGAATACGCCGATCTTTTCCCAAAGTACGATTGGACGCATAACTACGGCGATGGCCTGGTTATCCGACACTTGATGCCGCCGCCAAGCACGGTAAATTCATCCCCGCCGGATGTCACTTGGCATGGTTTTGGTCTCAAACCCGAGTTTTGCGATTGGACGTCTATATAAGTCGGGATGGAAAGCATCGACGATGTACCACTGGTATCTGTTGATCAAGGCCGGTCGCACCCGGACGCCCAGTACCGACGTCCACGGTTCCCATTTTGTTGCCTGGGGAGGCCCGCGCTCGTCTGCCGATATCGCCTTCAGTGAGACAGGCAAAATGGCAGCCTTGGGTATGATCGAAACAGCTCCTTTCATCGGGTGTCCACTCGTCGGCCCATTGCTCTCGGACATTATCCCCACGGGGGGCTGGTTCGTCGTGGGAGTTGCCGTAATGTTCGTCTTGTGTTGGTTACTGCGGCACCAGGTTCCGCAGGAACCTATTCATGTGGCCACCGCAAATCTGCCAACCGCCGAAAGGAAAGACCCAGACGAAAGAGACCAGCCGAATTCAACCGACCCCGAACGAACCAGTGGTGCCGACCCTCGCCAAAGCTCGGGCGGCACACCGTAGCGTTCGGGAGATGAGATGACGATGGAAATGGTAGAAGGGGTGACGATTGTCTCTGCGATTGGGTTCGTGGTCATGACGCTCTTCTTTTGGGTTCGGGGCGTCACCAAGTCGTCGCGGTCGGACCTTCTGGTTGGAATCCTTCTACTCATTGTCTCCTGCTTCGCATTGATGGCGACGGCAACGTCGTGCGAGGTGCTGAACATGATCGGTCTTGTCTTGATCGTGTTCGGCATTGTGTCCCACATGATGAGCAGGAAGACGGAGGAGACCAGCAAGGTCATCAGGAAGAGTTCACTCCGGGCAATCGGGACCGGCTGCATTTTCCTTGGTGTGTTGATGCAATTGCATGCATGAACGGGGAGCCCCAACCACACCTCCGAACGTATTGTTCACCCTGGCGGGTTCACGTCCGGTGAAGGCTGGGTTGGCAAAAGTACGGGGTTTAGGGGCGGCTTCGTCCCGTAGGGACTGCATGACAATAGGCAGGGGCTTCAGCCCCTGTTCCGGGAAACGGAAAGGTGGCGTGCCGTAGGTACGCCGCGATTCGCCGTCAGCCGCCCTGCTACGGGGCCACCAGTGCCTTGAGGAGGCGGGCGAGCTCGGCGTTGTCGTGGCGGTTGGCCAGGCGCCCGGCGCTGGGACCGGTGGCATAGAGCGGGACGAACATGGCGGAGTGATGGTCGCCGTTCCATTTCAGTTCCGGCGTCTGCCCCTGGGCTAGCGGCTTGCCGTAGGGGCCGGCCATCACCAGGCCGCCGGTCTCATGGTCGGCGGTGACCACCACCAGGGTGTCGTCCAGCCGTTTGGCGGCGGCCAGTTGCCGCAGTGCCGCCGCCACCGCCTGGTCGAACTCCTGCACCTCATAGGCGGCGTTGTCGGCGTTATTGCCGTGGCAGGCCCAGTCAATGGCGCCGCCTTCGACCATCAGAAAGAAGCCGTGCCCGGTGTCGCGCGCCAGCAGGATGCTGACGGCCTGGGCGGTCAGCTCGGCCAGCCGCGGTTCGATGCCCTTGTCCAGGCAGTGGCTGCCGTTGGTGTCGAACATGCCCAGCACCGGCTTGCCGGCGGTGGCGGCGGGGGACAGCTCCTTGAAGGTCGCGGCGTCGAAATAGGCCATGCCAACGGCTTCCGCCGCCGCCCGCAGGGTGGCGCCGCCGGCCGGCTTCCCGAACACCCCGCCGCCGAACAGCAGGTCGAAGGTGCCGCAGTTCAGCGCCTGGGCCAGGATGGCGTCGTAACTGTCGCGGCTGCCTTCATGGGCGTAGAAGCCCGCGGGCGTGGCATGGTCGAACCCGACCGAGGAGACGATGCCAACCGCCATGCCGTGCCGCTTGGCCAGTTCGGCCACGCTCTCCAGCCGCTTGCCGTCCGGGGCGATGCCGACCATGCCGTTGTTGGTCTTGGCGCCGCAGGCCAGGGCGGTGGCCGCCGCCGCGGAATCGGTGACGTAGCTGTTGGCGGACGGGTTCGAGAGGGTGCCGGCCACCGGGAAGCGTTCAAAGGTGAGCAGGGCGGGCAGGGGGGGGTCCGCCGGGGCGGGCACGGCGGCCGCGGCACGCACGGCCCCCAGCGCGACCTGGCCAAAACCCATGCCGTCGCCGATGAACAGGATGATGTTGCGGGGGCGCGGCTCCGGGGCGGCACCGGCCCAAACCGGCAGGGCGGCGAGGAACAGCAGGACGGCGGCAGCGAACGGACGCATGGACAGGATCTCCCAAAAGTGAAGTAAAAGACGGCAATATCATGGCCGTTGCCACGGTTGCCAAATCCCCCGCCGCTTTGGGGGCATGACCGTTTTGTCGGATGATGTTGGGGCCACCCTTTTGAAAAAGGGTGATCCCCAAGCCCCTTCCCAAAACTTTTGTATCCTAAACCGGAGGGGCGCTTCAGCCACAAGCCGTTCTGGCAAAGCGTTAGGATTAGAGCGGATTGCTTGTGGCTGAAGCGCCCCTCCGCGTTTAAGGCACAAAAAGGTTTGACGGAGGGTTTGGAAACCGCCTTTCCTCAAAAGGGGGTTCCCAACTCCACCCAACAAAACTGTCACGCGCCCGCAACCGGCAATCACACGCCAATTGTGGCGGCTGGCGTTATACTACGGGTTCATCGTAGTCAGCGCACGGCAGAAGAAGAGGGCTTCTCATGGCGGAACAGGCGACGCAGGCGCCGGCAATCCCGGCGCCGCGGGGACGGGGCAACTGGGGGGTGGCGGGGCTGGCCGTGGGGCTGGCGCTATTGGCGTTGCTGGCCTACTGGCCGGCGCTGAAGTGCGACTTTGTCGGCTTGGATGACGACCTGTACGTGACCAACAATCCGCCGGTCCAGCACGGGCTGGTGGCGGAGAGCGTGCAGTGGGCGTTCCAGGCCACCCGCGCCTCGAACTGGCACCCGCTGACCTGGCTGTCGCACATGGCCGACTCCGAGATCTACGGCAGCCAGGCCTGGGGGCATCACCTGACCAACCTGCTGTTCCACGCCGCCAACACGGTCCTGCTGTTTTGGCTGTTGTGGCGGCTGACCGGGTTCACCTGGCGCAGTGTCTTCGTGGCGGCGCTGTTCGCCGTGCATCCGCTGCATGTGGAGTCGGTGGCCTGGGTGTCGGAGCGCAAGGACGTGCTCAGCACCTTTCTGGGGCTGGTCACGTTGCTGTTGTACCGCTGGCATTGCGCCCGGCCGGGCGGCTGGCGCATGGCCGCCGTGGCCGTGGTCTATGCGCTGGGGCTGACCGCCAAGCCGATGCTGGTGAGCTGGCCGCTGCTCATGCTGCTGCTCGATTTCTGGCCGTTGCGCCGCCTGCAGCCGGCGGGCGCGTTGGCCGCCGGCGGCAAGCGTGCCGCCCGGCGGCTGGAGCCGCCCGCCGATTCGGCCGCGGCCACGCTGCAGCTGGTTCCGGCTTGCCCCAAGCGGACGGCGCTGCTGCTGGTGCTGGAGAAGTGGCCGCTGTGGCTGCTGGCCGGCGCCTCCTGCCGGGTCACCTATTGGGTGCAGAACCATGGCGGTTCCGTGCGCACCTTTGAGGAGGTGGACCTGTGGACGCGCTTCGCCAATGCGCTGTGCGCCTATGCGGGCTACCTGGTGCACATGGTCTGGCCGGCCGGGCTGAACTGTTTCTATCCCTACCGCATGGTCCTGCCGCCCCTGGAGGTCCTGCTCTCGGCCCTGGGCCTGATCGCCGTCACGGTGGTGGTGCTCTGCTGGTGGCGCCGCCAGCCGTACCTGCCGGTCGGCTGGCTGTGGTACGGCATCTCGCTGGGGCCGGTGGTGGGGTTGGTGCAGGTGGGCGGCCAGTCAATGGCCGACCGCTACACCTACGTCCCGCTGATCGGGGTGTTCATCATGATCGCCTGGGGCGTGCCGGCGCTGGTCCGACGCTGCGCCGGCGGTTGGGCGGACCGGATCAACCATTGCGTCCTGCCGGTGCTGGCGGTGCTGGTCCTGGCCGTCTGCGTGCCGCTGACCTGGCGCCAGTGCGGCTTCTGGCAGGACAGCATCGCCGTGTTCTCCCGCGCCCTGGCGGTGACCAATGACAATGCCCTGGCCCACAACAACCTGGGCGTGGCGCTGACCTCCGCCGGCCGGTACGAGGAAGGCGGCAAACACTTCGAGGAGGCGCTCCGGCTCAACCCCAAGTATGCCGACGCCCACAGCAATCTCGGCGTCATCCTCGGCATGCGCGGCCAGAACGAACTGGCGGCGCTGCATTTCCGCGAGGCGGCGACCATCAATCCCGGCTTTGCCAACGCCCACTACAACCTGGGCATGATCCTGCAGACGCTGCGGCGTCTTGACGAAGCGGAAATGGAATATCGCAAGGCGGTTGACCTCGACCCGTTCCATGTCAAGGCGCGGGTGGCCCTGTCACAGATGCTGGCGGACCGCAAGCAGACCGCGGAGGCCATCGCCATGATGCGGGACGTGATGCGGATTCGCGACACCGATGTCGAGGTCCGCAACAACCTGGCCTGGTTCCTGGCCGTTTCCCCCGAGTCCACCCCCGCCGATCACCAGGAAGCCCTGGCGCTGGCCGAGGGGCTGATGCGGGACGGTGCCGGCTCCGGCAACCCGATGATCCTCGACACCCTGGCCGCCGCCCAGGCGGCCAATGGCCGCTTCGATGCCGCCCAGGAAACGGCAAAGCAGGCGATCAAGGCCGCCCAGGCGGCCCGCGTCCCCGGCCTGGCGGCGGACATCGGCCGGCGGCTGCAGTTGTTTTGCCGCAACCAGCCGTATCAGCTGCCGTGAGGCCCGTTCAGGCGGACTCGCGGATCACCCGTTCACCACTCAGGCGGATGGTGCGCGGCGGCCCAGGCAACGTTCCAAAACGGCCTCGTCCATGGCATGGATTTCGACGCCGCGGCCGAGCGGCGCCGGCAGCGTGATGTGCAGGCGCCCGCCGAGATGTTCGCGGAACTCCTCGATGCCGTCGAACAGTTGCGGGCGTCCGGCCGCATCGCGCCGGCCGGCGGCCTCGTGCCAGGCCGGCAGTCCCGCGGCGCCGAGGGCGCGGATGACCCGCTCCGCCTCCGCCTCCGGAATGAGGCCGGTGGCGGCGGCGTACCGCAGATCGAGCGCCATGCCGATGGCCACGGCCTCGCCGTGGTTCAGTTGTTGGCCGGAGAGGCTTTCCAGCTTGTGCGCCGCCCAGTGGCCGAAATCGAGCGGGCGGGCCAAGCCGCTTTCAAAGGGGTCGCCGGCGCCGGCGATCTGCGCCAGGTGCAGCGCGGCGCAGCGGCGGATCAGCGTTTCCATGGCCGCGGCGTCGCGGTTGCGCAGGGCGGGGGCGGCGGTGACCAACCAGTCGAGGAAGGCGGCGTCGCGGATGGCGGCGACCTTGAAGGCCTCGGCGATGCCGGCCCGCCAGTCGCGGTCGGCGAGGGTGTCCAGAAAATCAAAGTCGTTGAGCACGGCGGCCGGCACGGCAAAGGTGCCCAGGAAATTTTTTAAACCGTCCAGGTTCAAGCCGTTCTTGACCCCGATGCCGGCGTCGTTTTGGGCAAGGGTGGTGGTGGGCAGGCGCACCAGGCGCACGCCGCGGTGGATGAGGGCGGCGGCAAAGCCGACCGCATCAAGGAAGGCGCCGCCGCCGACGGCCACGATGTGGCCGTGGCGCGACAACCGGTCGCGGCGGGCCAGGCGGATCAGCCGGCGGGGGATGAGCAAGCTGTTTTTGGCCGCCTCGCCGCCCGGCAGCACCAGGGGCGGCTCAAGCAGGCGCACCCGGCCGGCATGGGCCGCGAAATAGGCGGTGATGCGCCCCGGCAGGCCCGGCTGCGCTGCCACCAGGCCGGCGTCCAGCACCGCCAGGCAGCCCTGGGGCGGCGGTTCGGGCGCGGCCGCCAGCACGTCGGCCAGCAACGGCTGCCCCGGATCCAGCAGGCCGCGGCCGAAATGCACGCGGTAGCGGCACGGCACGGTGGTGGCGACGTCCAGGCTGGCGATAGCGGGAAGATCAGGCATGTAATTTAGGGAAAGGGGGGCGGGCGGCGGGGGATGATTCCAAGCTGGTAATATGCGCCGGAACGCACCCCGCTCAAGTGCCCGGGGGGCGCCTGTTAGTTTGGCTTTTGGCGTTGGCCTTGGCCTGGCAGCCCTGGCAGACGCCGAACAGGGCGATCTCGTGGCGTTCCAACTGGAAACCCGGCGGGGTCAGCGCCTGCAGGCCGGCGGGACAGCCGGTGAGGCAGTAGAGCTGGTCGCATTTCCGGCAGTGGAAATGGTGATGGTGGTGGTCCCCCGCCAGCTCATAGCGGCGGGTTTCGCCCACCGTATCGGCCAGCATCAGCTCGCCGTCGGCGGCCAGCCGCTTGATGGCGCGGTAAACGGTGGCGATGCCGACCTTGGCCGAGTGCCGCTGGGCGGCGGCCAGCGCTTCGGGCGGGGTCAGGGGCCGGCCGGCCTCGGCGAAGGCCTGCCGAATGGCGGCGTTTTGGGTGGTGTGGCGGATCATGCCGGCAATATACCCTTTGCGGATTCCGCCGGCCGGCTTGCCGTTGCGGGGGACTTAAGTATATTGATATCCCATTATCAATAAACCCGACCGCGGCCGGAACAATCACCGGCTTCACCGCGGCGGCATCAGGGGACAAGGCAGTGGAACGCTTGAGCGCGACCTCCATGACTCGTTTGGGCCATCACCGGCGCGCCGCTCCGGCCGGCCGGCCGTTCACCCTGGTTGAGTTGCTGGTCGTCATCGCCATCATCGCCCTGCTGGCGGGGTTGCTGCTGCCCGTCCTGGCCAAGGCCCGGGAGACCGCCAAAACCCTCAAGTGCCTCAACAACCTGCGCAACCTGGAACTGGCCCACCAGATGTACATGAGCGGCAGCGACGAACTGATGATCCGGGCGGGGCTGGCGCACGGCGGCGCCCATGCCAACGAAGGGGTGGCATGGATCAACACCCTGCAGGACTGCTACGGTAGTCGCCTGCTGGCCAGGTGTCCCGCCGACGACAGTCCGCACTGGCCCGGCGGTACGCCGGTTGCCGGCAGTGCCGGCCAGTACCGCCGCAGCAGCTATGGAATCAACGAATTCACCGATCCCGATCTCTGCCCTTGGGGCGGCCCCTACCGCCGGTTCTCCGACATTCCCCGTCCGTCGGCCCAGGTGCATTTTGTGGAGATGGCCGAGGAGGGCGAGTATGCGGGGGCGGACCATCCCCACATCGACCTGTGGGTGGGCAATGTCCTGGCCAAGGCCGCCAACCAGTTGCAACTCAACCAGCACGGCGGCGAAGCGCGGTCCTGGAAGGCCCGTGCCAACTACGGTTTTCTCGACGGCCACGCGGAGACCCGCGCCTTTGACAGCGTCTACAAAAGCACCGCCACCAACCAGTTCGATCCCGCCGTGGCGCGTTGAACCGCCCCGTTGTCCCTTGTTCCGTTCCGTGTCCCGTGTTCCCAAACCCCAAGGAGATCTCCAGCATGCACGCATTCCTCACCCGTCTGGCCGCCGGCGTCGCCCTCGGCGCGGCTGTCGGTGCCACCGCCGACGACCATTATGACATCGCCCCCTACTGGCAGGACGGGCAGTTGCTCACCGGCGGTTTGTCGCACATGGGGGCGGCGGTGGCACCGACCATCACGGCTTATGGTTATGAGTTTGGCGAGGACGCCGCGGATCCTTACAATCTCTCCGATCCTGGCGTCAACCAGGCCGCCGGCACCGGCAACCTTCCGGCCGGCGCCGTCCTGAGATATAACCTCCGCGGCAGTCTGCTGTATTGGGACGGCACCGGTGACGTGGCGTGGAGTGCGCCCACGGACACCATTAGCCTCCTCTGCGGCGCCAATTCACTCACCATGACCGGCACCAGCGGCGCCCAGACCGGTAGCCTGATCCAGTCGGTGGCGGCGGATGGCAGCCTGCACAAGCACTTCACCACGTCGCTCTTTGCCGCCGGCGCGGCCAGCAACGTGCCGGGAGAGGACGGATATGTCGCGCCCACAGACGGCATCTATGCCTTCCAGATGGAGCTGACCCTGACTCCCATGACCGGCACCTATACCTCCAATGCGTTCTGGGTGGTCTTCAACAACGGCATGAGCGAAGCGGTTCATGAAGCCGCCATCGAGGCGCTAACGGCGGTTCCCGAGCCCACCGCCCTGGCGCTGCTGGCGGCCGCCGCGGCGGGGCTGCTGCGCCGGCGTGGCCGGTGGTGACCGGCTTGCCCGGGACGGGGCGGGGATTATATTGATATGTTATTATCAATAATACATGACGAGGGCAGGCATCATGCGGACGACAATCGGAGCGGTGCTGGCGGCGGGCGTGCTGGCGTGGGCGGGCGGGGCGCGGGCTGCCGTCGAACCGGGGCGTGACTTTCGGATCATGACCTCGTTCTATCCGATGTACATCCACACCCTGAACGTGGCGGGGGGCATTCCCGGCGTCACGGTGGCCAACCTGACCGAGCCGGTCACCGGCTGCCTGCATGATTATCAGATCAAGTCCGGCGAAATGGTGGCACTGTCGCGGGCGGATGCCTTTGTGGTCAACGGCCTCGGCATGGAGGCGTTTCTGGAGCGGGTGGTGCAGCAGCAGCCCAGGCTGAAGGTGATCGAAGCCAGCCGCGGCATCGACCGGATCGGCGACGAGCACGGGGACAACCCGCACGTTTGGGTTGCCGTCAGCGGCGCCATCCGCCAGGTGGAGAACATCGCCGCCGGCCTGGCGGCGGCCGATCCCGCCCATGCCGCGGCCTACCGTGCCAACGCCGCGGCGTATGCGGCCAAGCTGCGGGCCCTGTCGCAACGCATGCATGCGGCGCTGGACGGCCTGCCCCGCCGCGACATCATCACCTTGCACGAAGCGTTTCCCTACTTTGCCCGGGAATTTGGCCTGCGCATTGCGGCGGTGGTCGAGCGGGAGCCTGGTTCCGAGCCCAGTGCCGGCGAGTTGGCGGACACCATCCGTCTGGTCCGCAAGGCGGGCATAACGGCGGTTTTTGCCGAGCCGCAATATCCAGACCGGGCTGCCCAAGTCATCGCCCGCGAGAGCGGGGCCACGGTGTATGTCCTGGATCCGGCGGTTTCGGGGCCGCCGACTCCCGACGCCTACCTGGCGATCATGGAGCGCAATCTTGCGGTTCTGAAGCAGGCGCTCAAGTGAGGGGCGCCGGCTTATCCCCCGGTCACAGGGCGTGTTGCTTTATACCGCGTCAGGGTGAACGTTTAAATTTTGTGTCATTCCTGTAGGCACGGGCGGGCCGCCCATAGCCATCAGGTTAAGCCCGTTTTTGAGCGCCAATGGCGCGCATTCATACCAGCCTGGGGCAACGCCCCAGGAAAGGCGACGTATAACGTTTGAGCCCTGAAGGGGCGTTTCATGAAGCGGGCCTTCAGCCCTTTATTTCTCCTTCTCGCAAACC
>JBAZJM010000129.1:0-12249 GCA_041651315.1 Lentisphaeria bacterium
GGCACATCGCCAACGGGCTGATCGGCCAGGTGCGCAACGGCACCCAAAGCGAAGCGGCCATGCTGGCCTATGCCCGTGAGATTGGCGCCGATGAACAGGCCTTCCTCGCGGCGTTCCGCGAAGTGCCGTCGATGTCGGAGACGCAGTTCCGGGCGGTGGCGCAGGTGCTGTTCACGGTGGCCAACCAGCTTTCCACCGTGGCCTACCAGAACGTGCAGCAGGCCCGCCTCATCACCGAACGCCGGCGGGCCGAACAGGTCCGGCTCGAACTGGAACGGAAACTCCGGCAGGCGCAGAAGGACGAAAGCCTGGCCCGCATGGCTGGTGCCGTCGCCCACAACTTCAACAACAAACTCTACGCGCTGCTGGGCAACCTGGAACTGGCCTTGAACCGCCTGCCCCAAGACTCGGACGCCGCCCAAAGCATCACCGCCGCCCTGCATGCGGGCCGGCGGGCCACCGAACTGGGCGCGTTGATGCTGACCTATCTCGGGCAGACCGCCGAGGAACCGGAACCGGTGGACCTGTCCGCCCTGTGCCGCCAATGTCTGCCGGCACTCCGGGCGGCCCTGCCCGGCGGTTTGCTGCTGGAGGACGAATTGCCGGGGCACGGACCGGTCATCCTCGGGGTCGCCGCCCAATTGAAACAGGTGCTGACCAACTTGGTGACCAATGCCCGGGAGGCGTGCGGTGAAAACCGGGGCGCCATCCGGGTGGCGGTCCGTACGGTCGCTGCCGCGGCAATCCCCGCCGGCCGTCGTTTTCCGCCCGACTGGCAGCCCGGGAATGGCGATGCCTATGCCTGCCTGGAGGTGACGGACAACGGCTGCGGGATTGCGGAAACGGACCTCGAGGAGATTTTTGACCCCTTCTTCTCCACCAAGTTTACCGGCCGCGGCCTGGGTCTGGCGGTGGTCCTGGGGGTGGTGCGGGCGTTTGGCGGCGTTGCCACGGTGGAGAGCCAGCCCGGGCGCGGCAGCGTCTTTCGCGTCTTCCTGCCGCCCGTCGACGAAGCCGTTTTCCCGATCCCGGCCTCCGCCCCCGCCGCCAAAACGGACGGGTAGCGGTGGTGGCGGGCCGGTGTCCTGCGGTTCAGTTGAAGAAGTCGGTGTTCTTGTCCGATCCCGCCGGTTTGCCGGTGGCGGCGGGAGTGGCCGGCTTGGCGGCCGGCGCGGCGGCCGGTTTGGCCGCCGCCGGGGCCGGGGCGGCCGGCTTGCTCCAAGGCGGCGGCGCGGCGTTCTCGGCCGGCTTGGCGGCCGGCGCACCGGGCGGCATCATGTTGGGCGGCATCATCATGCCCGGAGGCATGCCACCGGGGGGCATGCCGGGCGGCATTTTCTGCCCCTGCGCCCACGGGGGCAGGGGACCGGTGGGCATGCCGGCGGCGGGCGGGGCGCCGGGAGCGGGCGCGGCCGGCGCCTGGCCTGCGGCGGCGGCCTTGGATTTGCGGTCTTCCAGCACCACCTTGGGTATCCATTCATTCTTCTCGTCCCGGACAAACCCGGCGGCGCCGTACATCTCCGGCTCCAGCTTGAGGAACAGTTCCTTGACCGTCTTGCGCACCCGCCGCTCCAGCTCCTGGTTCAGCAGCGTCCGGGCCGGCACCCATTCGGCGCTCCGGCCCTTGCCCCGCTTGACCAGCCGGAAACCGGCGGCGGTCATCCGTTCATTTTCCAGCTTCTGAAAGCGGTCCTGGCGGAACGACTCCCGTTCCACCAGGTACATCTTCCATTTCCGGTTGGCCAGGCGTTCGACCGCGGCGGCCCGCGTGTCCGGATCCAGGGTGGCGAGCACCTCATCGTCAATGTCACGCGGGGCCAGGCGGCGGTCGCCGATGCGGATCAGTTCCGAAGAGACCGACAGCAGGCGGCCGCTGACCTCGGTGTGGGTTCCGGCGCCCTGGCGCAGGTTGATCCGGACGTTCTCGCCGATGGCGTGGAGCTTGTACTGGGCTTCCGCCGCCTGGAAAAATTTGGTCTTGGCGGCGTCCGGGTATTTGGCCTTGGCCGCGGCCTGGGCGTCGCGGTCGGCATCATCCTGAATGCCCTGGACCGTCAGGGTCGGTTCCTTGACCGGCCAGCCGAATTTGAGTTCCTTGGCCACGGCCTCTTCCGAAACGGCGGCGGTGGCCTCCTTCTGCACCCGGGCGATCACTTCCTGCATCAGGGTGTCCCGTTGCGCACGCCATTCCGCTTCGGAGGGGATGTCGGGCATCTCAGCCGCCTTGGGGGCCGGCGCGGCGGCCGGCGCCGGAGCGGCGGATTCTTCCGCCCGGACAGCGGCGGGGAGGGTGGCGGCCGTCAACAGCAGGGCGGCGGCGGGCAACAGGCGGCGCGGCAGACTGATCATCGGCGGGATTCCATATTCCGGAACGGTTTCGACGACACAGGACCGGCCGGAAAAATAGCCGGGGGAATCGTTTCGCGCCAGTCCGGCCGGATTTTTTTAGGCAAAAAAAAGAGACCGCGGGGTTGGCCGCCGTCTCTTTTATGATCAGCCGTGAAGTCCGGCTGAAAGTGGCTCAGTAGCGCGGGCCACGGTCACGGAACTCGCGGCGGGGGCCGCCGGCGGGTTTCGGCTGGGCCTCGTTCACGCGCAGCGGGCGACCCTGGAATTCCTTGCCGTCCATGCCCTGGATCGCGGCCTTGGCTTCGGCGTCGTTGGGCATCTCGACAAAAGCAAAGCCCTTGGACTTGCCGGTGAACTTGTCCATCACCACGCGGGTGGCAGAGACCTGGCCGAACGCCTCGAAGGCCGCCTTGAGTTCTTCGTCCGCGGTCTTGAACGACAGGTTTCCAACATACAGATTCATGCTCACGTCATCCTGATACAACCGCACTCATCGTCACCGCCGGGCGAACCCTTCGCCCCGGCGCCGAGTGTTGTACGGTCACACTCCCGGACGCCGCGTGGCGCTTTATTCCGAACCGGTGTCCGGCCTTCAGCTCCACATTTAGAGACAACAAGCAATATGGACGGCCAATGGCAAAAAAGCAAATTCCCCCTAATCCGGCGTTATATTCTGCGATTATTTCGGGCCTGTAGCGCGTTCGGGTGAGACGGTAATGACCTTCAGCCTGCAGCCTAAAAAGCTTCAGCCTAGCCGAGGATGACTTCCATGCCGAAAACAACCGCCAAACCCTGCCCGCTGCGCGGACCGCGGCTGGTGGTGGTGGGCAGTTCCAACACCGACCTGGTCCTGACCCTGGACCGGCTGCCCCAGCCGGGGGAAACCTTGGGCGGCGGCGCCTTCCAGCGTTTCGGCGGCGGCAAGGGCGCCAACCAGGCGGTGGCGCTGGCCCGGGCCGGCCGCGCCGTGGCGTTCGTGGGGGCGCGCGGTGACGATGATTTCGGCCGGCAGGCCGCCGCCGGGCTGGCCGCCGAAGGGGTGGACACCGCGCGTTTCATCGTCAAATCCGGCCTGCCCAGCGGGGTCGCCCTGATTTTTCTCGGCGGCCGGGAGCGGGACAACATGATCGGGGTGGCGCGCTCGGCCAACCACGCCCTCACGGCGGCCGACGTGCAGGCCGCGGCGCCGCTGCTGGCGGAGTCTGCCGGGGTGCTGGCGCAACTGGAGATTCCCATGCCCGCCGTGCTGGCCGCCGCGCGGCTGGCCCGGCGCCATGGCCGGCGTTTCGTGCTGACCCCCGCCCCGGTGCCCGCCCAAGGGTTGCCGGCCGCCCTGTATCCGCTGGTGGATACGCTGGTGCCCAACGCCGGTGAGGCGATGGCGCTGGCCGGCCGGAAAAACGTCGAGGCGGCCGCCCGGGAACTGCTCCGCCGCGGCTGCCGTCAAGTGGTGGTCACGCTCGGCGCCCGGGGCGCTTTCTGGATGACGGACGGCGCCTGCGGCCAGGTGCCCGCGCCCAAGGTCCGGCCGGTCGACACGGTTGGGGCCGGCGACTGTTTTGCGGCCTGGCTCGCCGCCGGCCTGGCGGACGGCCTGGCGTTGAGCGAGGCGGTGGCGGGCGCCGTGCGCGCCGCCGCGGTCAAGGTCACCCGGGCCGGGGCCCAGGCCGGCATGCCGCGGCCGGCCGACTTGGCCGGAGGGGCCAAGCTGGCGGTATCGCGTGCCCGGCGATGAAAATCACCATGAAAGGTGCTGACATGCCCATGCTGTTTTGCCGTTTGCCGCTGTTGGCGGCTGTCCTGCTGGCGGCCGTTCCCGCCGTCCGCGCCGCCGAGCCGCCCGCCCCCCGGCCGCTCTCCGCCCAGCAATTTCTGGAACTGGCCCGGCGGCCTTTTCTGGAGGACATCTGGTGCCGCTTCAGCGGCGAGATCCGCCATCGCGGCCCGGAGGGCACCCAAAGCCATCCGCTCACCCTGGCCATGCGCCTGCGCCCGGACGGCTTGCGCGCCGAGCTGCTGCTGGACCAGTTCCGGCATTATTCGGTGCGCCTGGCCTATGGTCCCGCCGGGACTCAGCCGGAGGTCAAACTGGAGCAGCCGCCGGCCGGCGCACCCGGCCCGGACCTGACGGCGCTGGGGCTGGAACCGGCGGACCTGACCTTCAGTTTTCTTTACTGGCACTACGCCCTGGAACTGCCCGCCGCCACGGTGCGCGGCCAGGACTGCCGGGTGCTGGTGCTCGACAACCCCAAAAATCCGCCGGAAAAGGTCAAGGTCTGGTTTGCCCGCGCCTATGCCTTTCCGCTGCGCGTGGAATGGTTCCGGGATGGCACCGCCACCCCCAGCCGCAGTTTTGAGTTCAGCGAGTTCAAGCGGCGCGACCGCTTTTGGTTCCCCAAGGCGCTGCGCCTGGACGGCAAGGACTGGAAAAGCCAGCTGTCCTTCTCTGCGGCGGAGGTCTATCCGGTCGCCGAACGCGCAGAGCCGGCGGATCTGTTCCCCGCCCCGGCGCCCTGATCTGGATGGCCGCGGCGGTGCTGCTGATCCGCCACGGTTGCCATGACATCCTCGTATTCGCGGCAGACCAGGGAAAAAAAGGCGGCGACCTGCTCGGGATCGTTCTTGCACAGGAACCGGCCACGGAGGGCCTCGAACGCCAGGATGGGATCGGCCTGGTTCAACACCACCAGATCCACTTTCTCCACGCCGGGAAGCTGATCGCAAAGATCCGCGTAAAACCGGAGAAATTCATCGGCGGCGGGCGGCCGGTCAAACAGGACCGCCACGTCCAGATCGCTGCCGGGCTGGACCCACCCGTTCCGGGCCGAGCCAAACACGGTGGCGGCGACTACCCGGGGAGCCGCCGCCAAATAGCTTTCCAGGCGCGCCAGATCCACCGCAGTTCCAGAACCCGCCGAGGGTACGTCAGCCTTGACGTTCATGCTGTTCCACCTCACGGGTGAAATGGTCGAAATCGTCCAGGCATTGGTTGACGACCATCACCAGGATGTCCGTGTCAATCTGCTCATAGCGATGCACGATCAGATTTCTGAATTTGATCATGTTGCGGTAACGTTCGGCATCGGCCAATACATGCAAATCCTGCAACTGCCGCAAGGAGGCGAACGAGTCAGTGGAAACCGGCCGGTTCTCCAAGCAGATGATGCGGTTGGCAACATCGATCATGGCTTCAATGCAAACTTGCAGGGTGCGCTCAATCCCGCTGCGCAGAAAAAAATCGTTCTCAAGCGTTGCCCGGGTCAGCGGCGTCAACCCCCGCAACCGTGACACATGCTGCCCGATCAAATCCAGCTTGCGGGCGACTACGCCATTGTATTTCATACCCAATGCCCCCGGTCTTTTGCCAAATACTATATCGCCATGAAACCCGGTGGCGTCCAAATCGTCGGACACACTCCGACCCGTCGGACATGTCCGACAAGTCGGAAGCGTCAGAGGGCGTCCGCCACCGGGACACGGGGGGCATGGTAATACGGCACCGTTCTTGGAGTGCGGCAATTCCTTTGCCGCTTTTTGTGCCTCTTTGTGGCTATCGGCTTGATCCCTAATTGGCATCAAACACGGGCAAGGCGCAGCAGTGCGCAACTGTGGGCGGGCACGTCCAGTGCCAGGGTGCCGGTAGCGCGGCTGTGGAAGCGGCCCGTCCACACGTCGTGCACCTCCACGGCCGCGCCGGGGGCGAACCCGGCCTGCGCCAACGGCACCTGCAGCCGGGTGGCGGAGTCCGCAAAATTGAACAGGCCCAGCACCTCGGCCGGGGCGGCCGGCGCGCGGCCCTTGCGCCAGCCCGCCCAGATGGCGGGAAACTCGCGCTCGAAAAAATCCAGGGGGCGGGTGTCGAACGAATCCCGCTCGGCCACCAGCCAGCGCGACCATTTTTCCCGCTCCGGGGCCAGGGTGGCGAAGCGGTCGCTGAGCAGGATCAGGCCGCCGGTCAGCCACAAGGCCGCGGTCCACAGGCGCACCTCGTTCTCGGTCAGGGCGTTGTGGTCGGCGCGCGCCAGGTGCACATCGGGGTCGTTGAGCCACAGGCGGCCGTGCAGGTAGCGGCGGTTGATGATGTTGCGGCAGACATTGGGCAGGCACGGCGCCTCCTTGGGCAGGGGCTGCCGGTCCGGTTTCCAATAGGGGGTGATGTCGGTGCCGATGCGTTCGCCATCGACAAGGCCGACCGCCGGCCCCAGCAACGTGGTGCCGCCCAGGATGAAGCGTTCGCCGCCAAAGCCGTCCCGGATCGCCTGCAACCCGCGCCGACAGGCCTGGACGCGGGTCGCCTTGGGATCCCAATAAACCCCGTCCTTGACCGCGCAGGCGTACATCAGGAAATCAAGCTTGACGTAATCGTAGCCCCAGGCGGCCAGGGTGGCGAACAGCGAGCGCAGCCACGCCTGGGCCTCCGGCCGGGTGCAGTCCAGCACCGCGACGCGCGAGCCCCGCCACTCGGTCGTCCAGGCGGTCTCGCCGGCCGGCGTCCGGACCATCCAGTCGGGGTGCGCGGCATAGAGGTGCGAGCGCTCCTCCACCATGAACGGCGCCAGCCACAGCCCCGGCTTGCAACCGGCCGCGCGGATGTCGCGGGCCAGCGCTTCCGGGCCGTTGGGGAACGCGGGGCTGGGCTCCAGCCAGTCGCCCAGGGCGCGCTGGAACCCGTCGTCGATCTGCACGTACTCCAGCGGCAGTTCCGCCCGGCGTTCTTGGATCAGGCGCAGGTTCTCCTGCACATCGGCATCGGTGATTTTTTCGAAATAGTAATACCAGCTGCACCAGCCGCTTGGGATGTGGTCCCAGAGGCGGGCGTGCATCCGGGCGCCCCAGAGCGCGGCAAACTCCTCCAGCAGGCCGTAACCGTCAGGCCCGGCCAGGAGCGCCAGGGTTTCCGAGGCGACCGTCTCGCCCGGATCGACCCGGATGCCGTCCGCATGGGCATAGGCGGCAAAGCGGGTGACGCCCGCGTCATCCCATTCCACGGCGAGGCGCGTCACCTGGTCGGCGGAGGTGATGAACCCGGCCAGCAGCGACGCCCCCGACTCGCGGTCGTTGAGCACCGCGACATACTCGGCGGAAAAGCGGTTGGGGGTCACGCTGTCATACGCCGCCGGTGCGGAGACCGCAAACGGCAGGTAACTGGGATCCAAAGCAAAATCGCACTCGCCATGGCGCACCGTGCCGGCGGCGGCGGCGGCCGTCCAGCCTTCGCGGTAGAGCCGCAGGCGCGGTCCGGGAACGGCCAGAAAATCGTCCGCCGCCCCGCCGCCGGACGCCCGCTGCTGCTGAAAGCGGAACCCGCCGAAACGAACGGCCGCGCCACTGGCATTCACGATCCGGGCCTGGAGTTCATGGTGTCGCCGGCCCGCTTGCGCCGGCCGGACCTCCAGGTGAACCTGAACGCCCGCCACCACCGCCGTGCCGGTTCCGTCCGGGGCCACCGTCCACCGCTCCGGTTCCCGCCACTGTTCGTCGATCTTGACCGCCAGGCGGAGCGTGCTGAACAGCCGCGCCGCGGGCCACTGACGGCCGGCGGCGGCCGGCACGGGCCAGCCGATCTGCATCCCGTTGGCAGAATCGTTCCAACCTGTTTTTGACTGGAAAGTTAAGTCAGATGAAATCATAGCAATGTGCGTTCCCGTTAAGTTTCATACGGCGTCAGGGTGACACTTCAGCCAAACAAAGTCTGCCCGGCATCTGGACAAATACTGGTTATTCCAATCACACTTCAACGTGATTCCAAAATTAACCGCAAAGATCGCAGAGATCGCAAAGATCGCAAAG
This sequence comes from Lentisphaeria bacterium, assembly GCA_041651315.1. GTDB lineage: Bacteria > Verrucomicrobiota > Lentisphaeria > Oligosphaerales > CAITYL01 > CAITYL01. Next base: position 8,140 of record JBAZJM010000129.1, read on the forward strand.
ATAAAACAATCTAAAAATGAGCAATTAATCTTTGTGTTCTTTGCGTTCCTTGTGGTAGAATAAATGATCAATTTGAACGTTAATTGGAATTAGACGATCATCAGCGCCTGGGAAATGGTGTCCGCTGAATTTGTCCCGACCGAAATCAGCAGCTTCCCTTTTTCCACCACGTATTCCAGCTTTCGGTTGTGAAACCCGGTGCTTTGCAGCGGTAGTTTGAGGGTGACGGTTTTCATTTCCCCCGCGCGGAGAAAAACCTTGGCAAAGCCTTTTAACTCTTTCACGGGCCGCACCAAACTGGCAACCGGATCCGTGATGTAAAGTTGGACAATTTCCTCGCCGTCCACGGCCGAGGTGTTGGTGACGTCGACACGAACCTCAATGACCTCCGTCCCAGTTGCCGCCGTTTGGGAGAGGGCAAGGTTGGCGTACGTGAAACGCGAGTAGCTCAGCCCGTATCCAAACGGGAACAAGGGCTTGATCGGCGCATCCAGATATTTGCTGGTCCAGAAAAACTCCTCGACCGGCGGTTTCCCGGTGTTGTTGTGGTTGTAATACAGCGGCGCCTGGCCAACCACCGTGGGAAAGGTGTTTACCAGCTTCGCGCTCGAGTTATACTCGCCCAAAATCACGTCGGCATAGGCCTGGCCGGCCTCGACGCCCAAGGCGCCGGAGAACAGCAGCGCATCGGCCAGTTCGGCGACCCGGGTCAGCACCAGCGGCCGGCCGCCGATGACGACCACGACGAGCGGGGTTCCCGTGGCCTTTAGCTTCTCCAACAGTTCCAGTTGCACCCCGGGAAGGGTGTTGCTGGTCCGGCTCTTTCCCTCCCCGTTCATGCTGCGCGGTTCGCCGACGAACACAACGGCGACCTCACTGTTTTGGGCCAACTGGACCGCCTCGGCAAACAACGCGGGGGACGGCTCGACGGCCTGGCAGCCCTTGGCGTGGCTGGCGTTGGCCCGCGTTTTAAGGGCATCCCAGGGGGAAACCGCCTCTTCCGCCCGGCCCACGCCCGACCAGGTGCCCAACATTTCCTCCCGGTCATCGGCCAACGGCCCGATCACGGCCATGCGCTGCGTCTTCTTCAACGGCAGCACATCCTGATTTTTAAGGAGTACCACCGACCGCCGGGCCGCCTCCCTGGCCAGTTTTCGGCTGCCGTCTCCCCCAAGCGCGGCCGCGGCCATTTTCACGTCCCTATAGGGGTGCTCAAACAGGCCCAGCTCATACTTCAGCGTCAGAACCCGTCTGACCGCCGCATCCAGCGTGTCCACGGGAACCGCGCCTTCCCTGACCAGCGCCTCCAAATGCTCTTGATAGGTGAAGATGCCAAAGCACATCTCGACATCCAGCCCGGCCAGCAGCGCGGTTTTCGCGGTGTCCCGGTCGTCGGCCGTGTAGCCATGAACCTTCAGCTGGTCGGTTGACCCCGCATCACTGATGACCACCCCGGCAAAGCCCATGCGCTCCCGCAGGGTCTCGGTGATCCAGTAATGGCTGCCGGTGCAGGGTTCGCCGTTCAAATCATGGAATGCGGTCATCACGCTTGCCGCGCCGGCATCAATGGCGGCCCGGAACGGCGGCAGGTACACGTCATGGACGGTTTGCGGCGCCAGGTCCACGCTGTTGTAATCTTTGCCGCCGATGGCCGCCCCGTAGGCCACAAAATGTTTGGCGCAGGCCGCCGCATGCCATCCGTCCGACAAGGTCTCGCCCTGAATGCCCTTGACGCGTGCCTCGGCAAACCGGCCAACCAAATACGGGTCCTCGCCGGCGCCTTCCACACCCCGGCCCCACCGGGGGTCACGGGAGACGTCGATCATGGGGGCGTAGATCCAGTTGACGCCGTTGGCCGCTGCCTCCCGGGTCGAGGCCGCCGCGGTGGCGCGCGCCAGCTCGGGCTCCCAGGAACACGCTTCCGCCCACGGCACCGGAAAGGTGGTCCGGTAGCCGTGAATGACGTCAAAGCCCAGCAGGAGCGGAATCCCGAGCCGGGTTTCCTCTACGGCAACCCGTTGCAGTTCATTGGCTTGCTCGACCTCACCAATGCCCAGCAGCGAGCCGATTCGGCCCTGCCGGAGCAACTCCCAGCCAATTTTGTAGTCGTCGTTATAGATCGAATTGCCGCATTGCGTCAGTTGGCCCACTTTTTCCCGCAGGGTCATCTTGGCCAGCAGTTCAGTCACTTGTTGGGCAATCATCGTCATCGTTCTTTCATCTGGCGAAAAACATCCCGCATTGGAACCGGTTACGCGCGTTTTCATCGTCGATTTATTAATCTGTTTTGAGCGCCAACGGCGCGTCTTCATATTAGCCTGGGGCAACGCCCCAGGAAAGGCGACAGATAATGGCTGAGCCCTGAAGGGGCGTTTCATGAAGCGGGCCTTCAGCCCTCGATTTTTCCTTTCCGTAAACCTGGGGCGTTGCCCCAGGCTATTATAAAATCGGGCCTTTGGCCCTGCCTAAACACCGGTCAATGCAGTATCTTCGTGTTTCCGTGGTGAATCCGAAGTTTTAAGCGCTTTCCCGCACGAGCAAGCGGGTCGGCAGCACGATCCGGTCCGGGGCGCGCTGGCGATCCGCCACCTGGCGCAGCACCAGTTCCACCATGGCCTCGGCCGTCGCGGCAATGCCCAGGTCAATGGTGGTCAGGGGCGGATTGCACACCGCCCCCATCTGGATGCAGTCGACGCCCACCAGCGCCAGGTCGCGCGGAACATCCACCCCCTGCTGCAACAGTCCGTGCCGCACGCCGGTGGCGAGATAGTCGGAATAGACCATCAGGGCGGACGGCCGTTGCGCATCGCCGGCAATGCGCCGGCCCGTCGCTTGGGCACAGTCCAGGGTGATGCCGCAGGCATAGGTCACGGCGGCCAGCCGTTGCTTTTTACAGGCCCGAAGAAAGGCGGCATGCTTGTCGTCAGGCAACGACACGGGCTCCTGCCGCACAAACCCCACCGTCCGGTGACCGCGGGCCTTGAGGTGGGCCATAGCCTCATCCATCCCGGCCTGCCAGTCATGCAACAGCGTCGAAAAGTCAGGATAATCACAATCCGGAATAATCACCGGAAAGCGTTCTTTCTTGAAGTACTCATAATATTGGTTTCCCGGCTGGACGGCTTGGGTGAGCATCACCATGCCTTCCACCCGCCGTTCCAGGAGCATGTCCAGGCAGCGCAACTCCTTTTCCGGATCCCACTGGGTGACCGAGACCAGCAGGTGATACCCCCTGGCCTCCGCCGCCAGCATGGCGCCCATCACCAGCTCGGCGAAGAACGGCAGCCGCAAGTCGCCGCACACCAGCCCCAAGGTCTGGGTTTTGCCGCTGGTCAGGGCGCGGGCGGAAAAGGAGGGCCGGTAATTCAGGTCGCGGGCGGCTTGCTCCACCAGGCGCCGGGTGGCGTCCGAGACCGCCACCGCCGTGGTCTTCCGGTTCAGCACCCGGGAGACGGTGGACTTAGCCACTCCGCTCCGGCGCGCGATATCGGTAATGGTTGCCGCCATATTTCATGTTTTTCATTGGAACCGATAGCCTGCAACCGGTTCCAATGAGCATTATAATCGGCTTTTGGCGAAACACAAATCCACCGAAGAGCGCATGTTCGTTCCGTAGAGCCCCCGCCCTGGCACGGCGGCGCGGACCGCGTGGTTAGCCGAGCCCCCACGACGGGCACCCCATTCGAGTGCGAGCGCCGCTTCGCTGAGCGCGAAGGGCGGATGTGGCGTGCGCCGTCGTTCCCAGGCATCCCATAGGTCCCATTGGTCCCATACGTCCCATTTCCCCCGGGCCGGCAACGCGCACTTGGGCATGGGACAAATAGGACGCATGGGACCAATGGGACAGCGCGCCGCCGGAAAACTACCCCACACCAGGCACCCGGAGACAGGGGCACAAGTTACCCGAATCGCCTCCCGTCGCATCACAGCCCAGCGGAAGGGCATGCGCCCATGGTGTGTGCCATGGTTGTCACCGTCCGGCATGGATGGTAGATTGGAAGGGAGGCGATGTATTTACGGAAAGCAGGGTGGCGGCTTATCCATGAGTTCCCGCGAACAGGAAATCAAAGAACAAATCCGGCGCCAGGTATCCAAGGCGGGACACCGTCT
>JBAZJM010000130.1:0-12226 GCA_041651315.1 Lentisphaeria bacterium
TCTCCTTCACGCGAACCTGGGGCGCTGCCCCAGGCTATTATAAAATCGGGCCGTTGGCCCTGCCTGAACACCGGTCAATGCACCCTTAAAAAACCTTAACCTGATGGCTATGGGCGACACGCCCGTGCCTACAGGAAACCCGGTCCGTCTTCGGTAGCGGCGCCGGTGCCAGGCGCCCCCCAAATGACCACTCCCCGCGCGGCTGGCACAGCCGCGGCTACAGCGGCTCCCCCCCTCTTCGCGGAGTGACCCCCGCGGCTGGAGTTTGGCAGAACTCAATAGGCGCGGTTTTCCCGTCCCGGCGGGACGGGGCGGAAATAGGCAGGGGCTTCAGCCCCTGTTTTGCCCGCCCCCCCCCATGTCGCGTGCCGTCAGGTACGCGGCGAATCGCGGCGTACCTACGGCACGCCATCGTTTCATTTTTCGGAACAGGGGCTGAAGCCCCTGCCTATTGTCATTCAGTCCCTCCGGGACGAAAATGCCCGCCCGTCATCACGCGTGGGGGCGGGACGCGGCCGGGACAGGGGCGAGGCGGACCAGGGCTTCGGCGACCCGGGCGCCGCGCAGTTTGCGCACCCCCACCTCCAAACCGTCGGCGGTGAAGGTGCCGCCGGCCGGAATCGGCTTGTCCCCGGCGTGACGGGCGCACCACTCGGCCAGGGTCAGGGGGCGGGCGTCAGGACCGGCGACCGGTGCCCCGGACGGCTTCAAGGCCGCCATCAGCGCCGCCATGGCCACTCCGCCGCCCGCCAGCCAGCCGGCCCCGAGCGGATGGAGATGTCCCGGCATGTGGTCGTATTCGTCATGGATGTCGCCGACCAGTTCCTCCACGATGTCCTCCAGGGTCATCAGACCGGCCACCGCGCCGTCGGGAGCGGCAACCAGGGCGATATGGGTCCGCTCCCGGATCATCCGTTCCATGGCCGCGGCCAGCGGCAGGGTGGCCGGCAGCTGCGGAATGGGGCGGGTAATGGCGGCCACGGAAGGCTGGTCCGGAGCGGTTTTGAGCGCGGTGACAATGTCCTTGAAGGTGACATAGCCGCGGATGGTTTGGGGGTTGCCGTCCTCGGTGCAGACGGGAATCCGGGTGTGCATGTACAGATGGGCGCGGACCAGCGCCTCCGCCAGTGACAACCCTTCCGGGATCATGCAGATCTCCGCCGCCGGCAGCATGACCTCGCGCACCGGCCGGTGGGAGAATTGGGCGGCGGCGACCACGATCTTCTCCTCCAGCGCCCCGATCACCCGGGAGGCGCGCGCCAGGGTGGCCGCCGCCCGCAGTTCCAGCAGGCCGTCCGCCGGTTCGGCAACGGCCGGCCGGCCGCCAACCAACCTCATGGCCCGCTTGACCACCGCCTCGAAGAGCCAGACCACCGGCCCGAACAGGACGGCCAGAAAACGCATCACCGGTGACAGCAGCAGCAACACGCGCTCGGCATGGCGGATGGCGAACATCTTGGGTACCAGCTCGGCAAAGGTGATGGTCAGGCCGCTCAGCGGCAGCACAAACACGGTGAGCGCCAGAGCTTGGGCCGGGCCCGGAGCGAGGCCGAACCGGTCCATCAGCCAGGGGGCCAGCCGCTGGTCCACGCCGGCGCCGCCCACCGCCGCGGCAATGGCCCCGGCCAGGGTGATGCCCACCTGGACCACGGCCAGACTGCGCTCCAGCCGGTCCTTCATGGCCATGGCCGCCCGGGCACCAGAACGGCCAAGCTGGACCAGCACCGCCAGCCGCGACCGGGAGGTTGAAGCCAACGCCATCTCATACGCCGCAAACACGGCGTTCGTCGCCAGCATCGCCAGCACGATAAAAAATTCAAATAAAAAGGTCATTTTAGGCGGGGTAAAGCAGATTCCCTTCCCCGTGATCGGAGGGGGGCCGGGGAAGGATCATCAGGGTTGGGCAACCAACTATACCCGGCGTGCCGCGGGTTGGCAAAAAAGCAGACGCCAGCGTCAAGCCGGAGCCCCCCGGCGATGGCGGCGGAAGTCGCGCGGGGAAACCCCGACCACCTTGCGGAAACTCTTGGAGAGCGCAAAGGCGGAACGGTAGCCGGTCAGTTCCGCGATGCGTTCCAGCGTGTGCTCGGTCGTCAGCAGCAGGTTCTGGGCCCGGTCGAGGCGCAACTGGCGAACCCGCTGCATGGGGCTGACCCGGCACAACCGGACCACGGTGGCGTGAAAATGCGACGGCGACATGGCGACGGCCCGCGCCAGTTGCGCCACATCCCAGGGGCGGCCCAGGTCCCGGCGCACCTCCAGCCACAGTTTCTCCAGACGGTCGCCCAGGCGGCTGGCGGTGGGTGAGGCGTGATACTCCAACTCCCGTTCCAGATAGGTCAGCAGCAGGCGGCACCCTTGGGCGGCGACCGGGTCGCCGGTGCCGGCGGCGGACTGGGTCTCGGCATACATCCATTCGGCCAGGGTGGCGACTTCCCGGCCGCAGCGCCAGTCCCGGTGAACGGCAGCGGTTTGGGCCGCCAAAAACGCCCAGCGCGGATGTGGCGGCTCGATCAGCTGCCAAACCATGTGGAACTCCCGGTCGCTGTCGAGGTGCTGCAGCTGCCCGGCGGGGAGGAACAGGAACTGCCCGGCGGTGACGCTGCCCGACTGCCGGCCGCCGGCATAGTGCAGCTGGCCGCCGGTGCAGTAGCCGGCAAAATGGTAGCGGGCCAGGGCGTGGTGAACCCGGTAGCCGGGCCGCAGCGCGCTGATGCCGGCCAGGGCGATGCCGTTGTCAAACCAACCGCACCCGCCGGGATGATGGGGAAAGGCGATGAAGCGCTCAACCGAGCCCGGCGCAATGATCAGAGTCTTGGACATGTTTTGCGTGGCTCCCGCCATGTTGCACCGCCGCCTCCATGCTACAATATGGACATGAACACGACACCCGCAAGGTCGCACCGGGTGAATGACCTGGTTGTCGAACGGTGTTGGGGCCACCCTTTTGGAAAAGGGTGCTCCCCAAACCCCTTCCTAAAACTTTTGTTGCTTAAACCGGCGGGCGCTTTTACCACAAGCCAACACGCGCAAGGTCTAACGGATTGCCAGAGTCGCTTGTGGTAAAATCGCCCGCCGCGTTAAGGGAACAAAAAGGTTTGGCGGAGGGCTTGGGAACCGCCTTTCCTCAAAAGGGGGTTCCCAACACCGTCCCACAACAAGACCATTCACCCACTGCCTGCCATTGGAAGGAATCCGTCATGAAAGCTCAAGTAATTGTCAACAAGAATTTTGTGATTGACGCCATTGATCCGCGCCTTTACGGCGGCTTCATTGAGCACGTCGGGCGGGCGGTGTATGACGGGATTTATGAGCCGGGGCATCCGGCTGCCGATGCCGACGGTTTTCGCCAGGATGTGATCGACCTGGTCCGGGAGCTGGACATGCCGGTGACCCGTTATCCCGGCGGCAATTTCGTCTCCGGCTACAATTGGGAGGACGGGGTCGGCCCGCGGGAGCAGCGGCCGGCCCGGCTGGACCTGGCCTGGAAGGCGCTGGAGCCCAACCAGGTGGGGACGAACGAGTTCATGCACTGGTGCGCCGCCGCCAATACCCGGCCGATCATGGCGGTGAACCTGGGCACGCGCGGTCCGACGGAGGCCCAGGCGCTGCTGGAGTATTGCAATCATCCCGGCGGCTCGCACTGGAGCGACCTGCGCCGGCGGCACGGCGTGGAGCAGCCCCACGGGATCAAGCTGTGGTGCCTGGGCAATGAGATGGACGGGCACTGGCAGACCGGGCACAAAACGGCCGAGGAATACGGCCGGGTGGCGCTGGAGGCCGCCAAGATGATGAAGTGGACCGACCCCACCATTGAGCTGGTGGTCTGCGGTTCCAGCTCCGACGGCATGGCGACTTTCGGCCAGTGGGAGACCACGGTGCTTGAGCATACCTATGATCATGTCGACTACCTGTCGATCCACCGGTATTTCGGCATTCCCTGCCTGGACGGCAAGCGCCAGACGCTCGGCTTCCTTTATGCCACGGAGGAGCTGGACCGCTTCATCAAGGGGGCGGCGGCGATCTGCGACGCGGTCGGCGCCCAAAAGCACACCCGGCGCAAGATTCAGATCGCGCTGGACGAATGGAACGTCTGGCATCACTCCTTCGGCCGGGAAAACGATTTTCCCCAGTGGACGGTGCCGCGGCCGATGTGGGAGGAGAACTACAACATGGAGGACGCGCTGCTGGTGGGCAGCGTGCTGACCACCCTGCTCAATAACGCGGACCGGGTCAAAATCGCCTGCCTGGCGCAGACCGTCAATGTCATCGCCCCGGTCATGACCCGCAAGGGCGGGGGCGCTTGGCGGCAGACCATTTTCTTCCCGTTCCAGCTCACCTCGCGCTATGGCCGGGGCGTGGCGTTGCGGCAGGTGGTCGAGACGCCGCGGTATGAGGTGGTTTTCGACGCCAAGCGGACTGAAAAGGAGATTCCGTATCTGGCCAGCGCGGTGGTTTACGACGCGCCGTCCGGCGAGGTGCGGATTTTTGCGGTCAACCGCAGCCCGGACCAGGCGCTGGAACTGGAGGTGCGGTTGCAGGGATTTGCGCCGTCCGAGGTGCTCGAATGGCAGACCATGCACCATGCCGACCTCAAGGCGGGGAACCGGGAAGATGACGAGAGCGTCCGTCCCGTGGCGGCGACCGGCGCCGACCTGGCCGGCGAACAGTTGCGCGCCACCCTGCCCCCCGCCTCCTGGAACCTGCTGCGGGTCAAGGTGGCGTGAGGAGAGTGGCCGGAGCTTCCAGCTCCGGACTGGAGTTTGGCAGAACTCCACGGGGGCGGTTTTCCCGTCCCAGCGGGACGGGGCGGGAATAGGCAGGGGCTTCAGCCCCTGTGTTTTGCCCCCCCCGTTTCGCGTGCCGTCAGGTACGCGGCGAATCGCGGCGTACCTACGGCACGCCATCGTTTCATTTCCCGGAACAGGGGCTGAAGCCCCTGCCTATTGTCGTTCAGTCCCTACGGGACGAAGCGGCCCCCAACCCCCGTCCTTGTGCCAAACTCCCGGCCGGAGCTTCCAGCTCCGGAGCAAGACGCTCCGGCCACCAGCGCTGCGTCCTGCCCCTCGTGCACCGCGTGGCGTCGTGTGAAACCCGTGGTTTCCCAGCGCCGGTTCAGGCCGGATCTGTCGGGCCGGCGGCATCCGCCAAGCTGAACAGCCACCAGCGTTTTTTGGCCTGGGCCTTGCCCCGGGGCTGGCGCTCAAAGTACAGGGTCAGGGTCTCGCCGGTGGCGGTCCGGACCTCGTACCAATGTTTGCGCACGTACTGTTCGGAGCTGCCCATGCGGCAGGGACCGGCTTCCTTCCAGCAGCGGAGCAGTTCCGCGACCTCGAACCGGCGTCCCCGCCACGCAAAAGCGCCCGGCAGCCCCGGCTCGCCCGCCGCCATCCGTCCGGTGTCGAACGTGCCCGGCTCGGGAACCACGGCTTCGCTGATGAACTGCCGGCTCATGGCGCAGGCTCGGCTTGCTTGACCGGCGCAACCGCCGCGGACACCGCTTTCAACGACGGCTTGGGCGGGGCTCCGAGAACCGCCTGCCGCACCGCCGGAACATCCATCTCCTGGAGGATCTTGACGATTTTCGGGAAATAGGATTCGTGATATCCGAAGCCCCCCAGGCGCAGCTCTTCGACGGCTTTCGGTGCCGCCCACCCCATGATCACCATCCGATAGCCGGCAACCACAAACCCCGTGCGGTCGCTGCCGTGCCAGCAATGCACCAAAACCGGCTTGGGCGCCGCCTGAATCAGCTTCAGCACCGCGACCAGGTCCGCCTCGGACACCGATCCGGCGTCCATGTGGAACGGAATCATCACCAGGCCGGCCCGCTCAAACTCCCGGGTGTCATCATGGTAATGCCGCAGCGACAGCACGGATTTTATTCCCATTGCCTTGAGCGCCGGGAGGTCGGAGGCGTCCGGCTGCTCCGAGCGGTACAGCTCGTTGCTGACCCGGCAGAAATTGTCCAGGGATGAGCCGACCACCGGCTGCGCCCAGTCGCCCGGACGCACTTGGGGCGTCTCCGCCGCCCCACACACCAGGCTCAGGCATAGGATTGAAAAGAGAACTGCCGTTGGGGCCATTGCAGAAATCCTCCAGTCAAATTTCGCGGACGGTTGGCGGTTTCGGCAGCATCCACAAGTCGACCGGTCCCTCGTCAGGGTCAACCCCGGAACCGCAGATCACAAACCCTGATTTTTCCAGGACTCTTCGGGAGGCGGCGTTGGCCGGTGCCGACGAGGCCACTACGGCATCCACCAGGGACGAGGCAAACGCCTCTTTGACGAGCAAAGCGACACCGGCGGTCGCGAATCCCCGGCCTTGGCGGTGACGCGACACGCCATAGCCGATCACCACCTTCCGGTCGCCGGGTTCCGCAATGAAACAGGCTGATCCGACCACTTCCCGGCGGGTGTCGTCGAGAAAGAGGCGGGGCATCAACCAGTGGCTGCATTGCGGGCCCAGGGCGCGCTCAAGCAAGAATGCCGGCGGCAACGCCTCTTCAACCACCTGGCACCCCAAAAAACAGGCCGGGCCGGCCAGCAGGGCCGCCGCTTCTTCCTGGGTGGGGGTGTGGAGTTTCATGGGGTCAGCGTGTCCTCTGGATCAGCACAACGGAATGAACGTCGCATTGGGGACAGGTAAAATTGGTTTTTGCGTTGCATAACGCCCTACGATTACCTCCCGCCACCGGCAACCATGTCCGTGATGCACCATGCGGCCAGGCAAGCGCCGCCAATCACCAGTGCGGCCAAAAAACACCTTCGCCAAACCGTTAGGAATCGATGTGTGACACAGAACCCGCCTTCCTTGTCCCAGGAGGTGATCCCGTGCTTTCTCAGCTTGTAGTTGGCACGAATAAGAGCCCAAATATCTATCAGAGGCAACCCGATTGCCAACCCGAAAATCCATACCTTGAGCGTACGGAACAATGCCTCTCCATACCCCAGTCGGCCGCCGTCTTGCCGCATTACTTTGATGTTAAACAAAAACTTTCCCGGGGTTGTCCCCCACGTTGACAACAGCAACGGTTCAAAAAACACTTTTGCCATCAAAAAAAGAACAAAAGCCAGCCGGTCAATCTTTATCCCATACGCGTCCATCACCGCTGCGGCCGTAGCCACCAGCGCAAGGGCCACGCCGCCGTCAATCTCCCTTGCCCAAAACCGGAACCACGGCCGTATTTGCGGCCCCGAAGGCACGGTACCGATCGCCGCCACTCCCTCTGCCAATGGGAAACGGCCATCCACCACATCGCATGCCGGCACCCAATCCATGCCCCCATCCGCCCGGACAAGGGTCTCTGGCGACAGCTTCCCCTCCCAGAGCATTGCCCGTAGGGTATCTTCCCTTACCGGCCCGAAAACGTGCCCGGCCGCCACCATGTAATACCAATCGGCCATATTGTTCTCCCAAAGTGCAGTAGCCAGAGAAAAACCACATCACCCAGCGCCATGGCACGTCACCAGGCGACTTTGATGCCGGGGTATTGGGGGATGAGGCGGTCGGCGGTGACGAGGGTCAGCCGGTGGGCGGCGGCCGTGGCGATGAGCAGGCGGTCACAGGGATCGCGGTGGATCGGCGGCAGGGCGACGGCACGGCAGAAGATGGCGGCATCGGGGCGGATCTCAAGGAGGCCGCAGTCGGCCACGGCTTGGTTGAACCAGGTTTCCGCCGTCATGCCCGCCGGGAGGTCAAGCTTGCCGGCGGCCACCTTGATGGCGATTTCCCAGGCGGACACGGACGAGACATGAAGGGCGCCGCCGTGGGCCAGCACGGCTTTCGTCGCCGTCTTGGACAGTTTGGCCGGGTCATGAACCAGCCACAGGAGGGCGCAGGTGTCGAGCAGGATCACCGGTAGTCCTCCGGGATCTCCTCCTCGGACAGCGGTTCCACCGGATCGTAGTGGATCTTGATCTTGCCCAGCACGGGATGCGCCGTCAGCGGCCCGCGGCTTTTCCGCCGGGACACCGGCGTCAGCTCCACCAACGGTGTTTTCCCGCGGCAAATGACCACCTTTTCGCCCGCCAATGCCCGATCGAGCAGGTGGGAAAGATGGGTTTTTGCCTCATAGGTGGACGCCGTCAGCATACCCAAACCCCGCGCTCCAACAAGACTTGATCAACTTGGTCAACTCGAACATACCCCAAACGGGAGAATGTTCAAGATAGTGCGGACTTGGGTTCTGTTTTTCGTGCTGCCGCCCAAAAACCGAAGGACACGCTCCCGGCGATCCACAGCACAATGGCAATCCGGCGTCTTATTTCAATTTCAGCGAGGGCCCAGTCGGAATACGAACCAGTTCCATTCTTTATCACTGGCACCGGATCCACCAGGATGATGGTGTTGTGATATTTGACAAATTCAATTTCTTCATCTGGCGTCCGTTGCAGCCCGAGCAACGGGCCAAGCCCTGGCCCAATGGTCCAAATAGTGCATCCGAGAGCAAGAACCATGCTCCCAAGGATCGCCACCCTAATCTTGTACGTTCTTTTCATGCGATGGTGTTACCGTACCTTTTGGGGAGACGGGTTGCCAATCGGCTGAAAACTGGTTGTTATCCGCGCCAATCCGCGTCATCCGCGGCCAAAGCGGCTTTTTTCGATGCCCATGCATTTTTACCGCTGATTACGCGGATAGTACGGATAAGCCAACGCATACTTTTGGGGGAATTGCCCGTGGGAACAGCGGACTCGATGGACTCCATGGACTGGAGAGACCGGAGTGCTTTTCACCGTCCCCAACTCCGGTCGCTCCAGTCCCTCAAGTCACTCGCGTCCAGTTGACCTTCTCCGTGTTTCTGTAATGGTGCGGTCATCGCCAAACCTGATGCCGGAGGATTGTGAACGCCCAAAGCGGGGCGTAGCTGATGAGGTTTGCCACCAGAATCGTCCAGTGGATCCGGTTGCGGTCAACTCCCGCCAGGAGGGGAGAATAGCGGGCGAGGCGTTCCTCAAGAGCACGACAGGAAAGCCCACCAGTGTGGTGATGATATTCCACTCGGTTGAGCAGGCCAGCGCCTGTTTCCAGGTCAGTGGGAGGGTCAGGCGGAGCACCAGGAACTCGATCAGGATCAACCCCGGCAGGTAAAGCCCAAGCTCAAGGCCGACCCCGGGCGCGATGGGCGCTCCGACGTTGGCGGATGCCGTGGCCGGCAGTGCCAGCAGCCCGACGATTAGGATTGCACGTTTCATGCTCATATCTTCCGTGCCCTGTGAGCTATTCCTGTGTTTGCGCCGATTTGTTTGGTCGTGCCAGCAAGTCGGGATTTAAGGTCATCACATGGTACATGCCGTTTAAGTTGGCAATCATGTCCCGGAAAAACTCACGCATCGCGGGTTCCGAGTAATGGTCGTCGCGGAGATCCTGCATTTCCCGCTTGAGCGCTAGGTCGAGCGCCTCCTGCGGGGACTTATACAGGCAAATGCCGCCAAACACATTCCAGTGCCGGCTTTTGTCCGCGCCATCTTCCTTGTTTCCTGGCAGAAGAAAGTTGTCGAGGGCGAGCGCGCCAGGCAAGGCTTCCCGCGGGATTGACTTGACCCAGGCATAGGGGATGCGGATGGCCTCGTCGAGCAGGCCGACCGCTTGCTTTTTGTTGCCGTGCTTAATGCGAAGCGCTTCGCGCAGGAGCAGCACCATGGGCAGGTTGTGGTTTTCCACGTTGGGGTCCTGGAATTGCTTGCTGGTTCGGGAAACCGCCCGCAGATAACGCGGATCGTGCTGGGCGTAGGTGATGAGAAGACGGAAGTCGTCTTCTTTCGCCGTACTCTTGTAATACTGCCATTCGGCGCGCTGCAGGTAGTTGCCAAGATGGGTGAAGCTTCTCGGCGGCCCGAGCGTTTCAAAATTGTAGGCGAGGCCGAGATCGGCCTGAAGGTCGCCGGAAACCCTTTTTAGTACGGCGCGCCAGTCCTGCTTCCCTGCCTTGAACTCGGCGTAGAGCGGCGAGCCGAGCAGCTCGCGCAGGTGATCGCGAAAGGCCAGGAGCTTGAGTGAAACGTCCGGCTGGCCCTGCGCCGTGAGAGTCTCCGCGTCCTCGACCAGTTCCATGAGCGCGAGCAGCAGTTCGTAGTGCGCACCCGACTGGAATAATTGCCTGGCCCGCGCCAGTTTCTTGGCCGCATACTCACGCTCGACCGGCAGGAGTTGAGGCTGACGCCGGCGCCAAGCCTGGTCGAACCTGACCGCCTCGGAGTAAACGGCGGCGGCCAGCGCGTCTGAATAGGAACTCGTGGTCACTGGCGGAGAAAGGTTTGGGAGCCAGTCCAAAACGGAGTCGGCCGCCAGCGGATAAGGCAGCGCCCAAAGCGGCCGCGGCCGGTATTCCTCGACCAAAACGTAGCGATAAAGTTCCCGTGGGCGCGGAAAGGACTGATGTTCGGCTTTCGCCGTTTTTTCAGCGAGGTACGGATCCCCGGCCGCCGCAACCAGTGTGCGGAGGATGCGGATATCCTCCTGGTCGATCATGCCGTTCTGGTTCATGTCGGCCCGCCAGGCGATGCCGGCCGGCACGTCGAATGGATGCGCCAGCATGACATCCAGTTCCGCCAGGTCCGCGGCTGTCCAGCGGCGATCATGATCAAGATCGCCCAGCATGACGAGTTCCGAGCGGATGTCGATACGATGGGTGGGAATGGCAAACTTCCAGTACGCCGCGCCAAGCACACCGATCAGACACGGGATCAGTAACAACCGCTTCCAGGTTTTCATTTATCCGCCAGTTCCCGTTTGCACGACGGCAATCCTGCGATTGCCAGCATGGTCGTGTGGTTCCCGTCATCTGGTGTCGCTACCGTAATCTCGGGCGGGGGTGGTTGCAATCGGGATGAAAGCCGAGATCCATTGCGGTTCATTCGGCCAGCCTGGCGGTGGGGCCATAGAACTTGCCCGTGGGGGTGGTGGACTCGATGGATCCGAGGGACTGGAGAGACCGGAGTGCTTTCACCGCCCCCAGCTCCGGTCGCTCCGGTCCCTCAAGTCACTCGCGTCCAAATCGCATTCCTCCGCGCCTCTGTGTCTCCGTGAGAGAACCTTCGGGGCGCGGCCCCCGCCAAGGTCAGTCGCGGCGGCGGAAGGTGACGAGGGTGATGCCGCCGCCGCCGAGGTCGGTGCCGCCCTTGCCGAGGCGGAACTTGCCGACCAGGGGATGGCCACGCAGGAAGTCGTGGACGGCGGCCTGCAGGCGGCCAGAACCGAAACCATGGACGATGCGGGCCTCGGGCCGGCCGGAAAAGGCGGCCTGGTCGAGGTAATGGTCGAGCACGGGCAGCGCCTCCTCGACGCGCTTGCCGACCAGGTTCAGCTCGCCGGGGACGGCCTCCGGGGGGCGCGGGCGGATGAGTTTGGCGGCGGCGGGGCGGGCGGACGGCTGGGCATTGTTGCGCCGGCCAAGGGCGGCGGCGTCGACGGTGACGTGCAGGCCGCCGGTTTCCACGGTGACCTGGTGGCGGTCGTCGCTGACCCGTTCGATGACGGCGTTGGTGTCCAGGGAGGCGACCCAGACGGTCCGGCCGGGCACGAGGTCGGCGGACGGCAGCGGCTGGCTGGGCTTGGGGGCGCTGGTCTTGACGGTTTCCTGAAGTTTTTCGCCGCGTTCCCGAAGCCGGTCGCGGAGCTGCTGTTCGGCGCGGCCGTCGGCGGGCGGGTGCTGGCGGGTTTCGCGCAGCAGCTGACTGACGTCGCGCTGGGCGTTGGCAACGATGCCGGCGGCCTGCTGGGACGCCTCGTGGAGCAGGCGGCGGCGTTCGGCGCGCAGCTCCGCCAGTTCGGCGGTGAGACTGGCCCGGTCGCGGGTGACGGCGGCGAGGGATTCGGCGAGCTGCTGTTCGCGCTCGGCCAGGCGGCGCCGGTCGTCCTCGACGGTGGCGATCAACGTTTCCAGGCGCAGATGGTCGGCCGAGAGCAGGCTGCGGGCGCGTTCCAGGAGGGCGGCGGGGAAGCCGGTGCGGGCGGCAATGGCCAGGGCCTGGCTGGCGCCGGGCTGGCCGGCGTCCAGGCGGTACTCGGGGGCCAGGGTGGCGGCATTGAAGCGCACGGCGGCATTGAGCATGCCGGCCTGCTCCTGGGCAAAGGTCTTGACGGTGCCCAGGTGGGTGGTGGCCAGGGTCAGGGAGCCGGGGATGGCGGCCAGGGCCTCCAGCACGGCGCAGGCCAGGGCGCCGCCTTCGAGGGGGTCGGTGGCGGCGCCGAGCTCGTCCAGCAGCACGAGGGCGCCAGCGGC
>JBAZJM010000131.1:0-12183 GCA_041651315.1 Lentisphaeria bacterium
CGGGCGCACCGGCGCCGCCTTTGCCGCCGAGATTGGCACCATGAAGGTCAACGAGGAGATCAATGCGCTGGAGACCATGGGGCTGGATCCGGTGCGCTTCCTGGTGGTGCCGCGGCTGCTGGCCGCGGTGGCCGTCATGCCGCTGCTGGCGATCATTTCCGACTTGGTCTGCCTGGCCGGCGGCGCCGTGGTGATGTCGGCCATGAACGTGCCCATGACCACCTACGTCAACCAGATCGTCGGCTTCGTGCATCCCAAGGATTTTGCGGGCGGCATCGGCAAGTCGCTGGTGTTCGGGCTGTTGATCGCCGGCACCGGCTGCCTGCGCGGTTTGCAGACCAAGACCGGGGCGAGCGCGGTGGGGCAGTCCACCACCCGCGCCGTGGTCACCAGCATCACCCTGATCGTCATTGCCGACGGCCTCTTTGCGGTGCTTTCCTACCAGCTTGGCTTATAGGGGCAGGGGAAATGTAGAATGCAGAATTTAGAATTTAGAATGTAGAATGTCTGACCAGGAAGCCATCATCCGCGTTGAGGACTTCACCGCCGGCTACGACGGTGAGGTATTGCTCGATCACATCCATTTTGAGGTGCGGCCCGGCGAGGTGTTTGTCATCCTGGGGGGCTCCGGCTGCGGCAAGAGCACCCTGCTCAAGCACCTGATCGGACTTTACCAGCCGATGTCCGGCCGGATTTTGATCGGCGGCGACGACATCGTCACGGCCACTGGCGACGCGCGCCTGGCCATCCTCCGCCGCTTCGGCGTCATGTACCAGAGCGGGGCGCTGTTTGGTTCCATGACCCTGCTGGAGAACGTGCGCCTGCCGCTGGAGGAGTTCACCCGGCTGGATGAGGAAGCCAGGAACCTGACGGCCCTGATGAAGCTGGACCTGGTGGGGTTGCGGCCGTTCGCCGGACACCTGCCGGCGGAAATCAGCGGCGGCATGCAGAAGCGCGCCGGCATCGCCCGCGCCATGGCCCTGGATCCCGCCATCCTGTTTTTGGACGAGCCCTCGGCCGGCCTGGACCCCATCACCTCCGCCGAACTGGACCAGACCATCCTGCGCCTGGCCCGCAATCTCGGCGTCACCTTTGTCGTGGTCACCCATGAACTGCCCAGCATCTTCACCATTGCCGACCGGGTGATCATGCTGGACAAGGCACGCCGTGGCATTGTCGCGGAAGGCCAGCCCCAGAAGCTGCGCGACCACAGTCCGGACCCGTGGGTCCGCAATTTCTTCAACCGGCACGTGGAAGGGACTTCCCCATGAGCGCCAAAGCGAACTATTTCCGGCTGGGCCTGTTTGTTATCATCTGTCTTGGCATCGGGGTCGTGATCATCATGATGCTGGGGGTGTTCAAGTCCTTTGAACCCAGGGTGCTGGTGGAAACCTATGCGGACGAGTCGGTGCAGGGGCTCGACGTCGGCTCCAAGGTCAAGTTTCGCGGCGTCCGCCTGGGCCAGGTCAAGGAGGTCGGGTTCACCTCGGGAATCTACGAAACCAAGAAAAAAACGGCGGACCGCAAAGGGTACATCTACATCCTCATGGAACTGAACCCGGTGAAGCTGAAGGGCATGGCGCCGCGCGACGGTCTCAACCAGTCGGGATTGGACATCGCCATCGCCCAGGGATTGCGCTGCCGGCTCAAGAGCGAAGGCATCACCGGGCTGATGTACCTGGATTTCGACTTGATGAATCCCGACACCAACCCGCCGCTGCCCATCGACTGGAAACCGGAGGAGTTGTATGTGCCCTCCGCCCCCAGCACCGCCACCAAGTTCCTGGACAGCGCCGACCACCTGCTCCGGCGCGTTAGCAATCTCAAGATTGAGGAGATCATCCACAATCTCAACACCGTTTTGACCACCATGAACGCCAAGCTGGAGAAAATGCAGACGGAGCAGCTGAACAACGAAGCCACCCGGCTGCTGGGGGAACTCCGGCAGACCAACCAGGCGCTGCTGGACGTCCTGCGCAACCCCAACAATGGGAACATCCAAAAGGACGTCGCCGCCTCCCTGGCCGGGGTGCGCAAGCTGGTGGACAATCCCAAGATCCCGCAAAGCATCGACCTGGTTTGCGCCAACCTGGTCAAACTCGACCAGATGCTGAACAAGCGCGACAATGACCTGGCGGTGTCCCTGGACAATCTGCGCCAGGTTTCGGAAAACCTGCGCGCCTTCAGCGAACACCTCCAGCAATATCCGACCGGCGTTCTGCTCAGCGAACCGCCGCTGCCCTCCCAGCCGCCGCGGAAATGAGGGGCGGCGTGATGCGTGACCCGTGACTCGTGATGCGTGACTCGTGATGCGTGACTCGTGATGCGTGACTCGTGATGCGTGACTCGTGATGCGTGACTCGTGATGCGTGACCCGTGACCTACAGCCTAACCCGAGAGGTGTGCCATGAAACTTGTGATGCCGAGGTCCGTCAAGGTGATGTGTGCGGCGGGGCTGCTGCTGGCGGGTGCGGCGGGGTGTTCCCTGATGCAGCCGGCGGTGGTCAAGCAGAAGTTTCTGCTGCCGGCGATGCCGCCGGCGCCGCCGGCCGCGGCCGTGGCACCGGTGGTGTCGGATTTGGTGCGGGTGAACCTGGTCGGCGTGGCGGTGCCCTTTTCCTCCACCAACCTGGTTTACCGGCAGGATGACCTCCGCTATGAGACCGACTTTTACAACGAATATTTTGTGGCGCCGCGCGACCTGTTGACGGAACGCGTGCGGGCCTGGGTTGGAACGGCCGGCGTGTTTCGCGGCCTGGCATTGGGGGGGAGCCCCCTGTCGGCCACCTACGAACTGAACGGCTTCGTGGCGGAGTTCTATGGCGACTTGCGGCCGGGCCGCGCCCCGGAGGCCGTGCTGGCCGCCGAGTTTGTCCTGTCCGATGTGTCCGTGTCGCCGGCACGCCTGGTCTGGCATCAGGCGTACAGTCGTCGCGTGGCGCTGGCCGGGAGCAGCCCGGCACAAGTGGCCCAGGGGCTCGACACCGCCTTGACCGGCATCCTTGGCGACCTCTGCGCCGGCCTGCGTGCCGCCCTGACGGCTCCCCCCAAGCCCTAGCCTGGATTATTCATGAACGGTTGCATTTTTTCGGCCTTGTCCCCAACGGGGACTGACCTGTCCAGCCCAGGGTCGAATGACCCTGGGGAAATCGGCATTAACCGCATTCGTCCCTGAAGAGGACGCACATCGTCACGCATGATTAGGTGTATGCTCGGATGAAGAAAAGAACCTCTGCATGTTGCATGTAGCACCCCTTCAGGGTGCGACTCGGGTTGGAACTGTTTCGTACCCCAGGGTTGTCCAACCCTGGGCTGGACACGTGCGTCGCCGTTGGCGACAAAAAATCATGAATAATTCAGGCTAGGCTGGATACTCATGAATTTGGTGCAGGAAAAATCGGATTCACCACGGAGCCACGAAGCGCAATCGAAGAGGTGGTTTTTGCGTTCATTAAAAGCCGCTTCCCCGGCGATGCCGCCGCCCGGCATGGGGTGGAAAAGCCGTGTCGGCGTCCTGGCGGTGCTGCTGCTGCCGACCCTGTGGGCCGTGGCCCCTGGATCATTTTGGGGAGTTCCTGGCCAGCGACGAGTTCCTGGTGCGCGGGCTGGGCTCGCGGACCCGGGTCTCCGGCATCGGCGCGCCGGTCATCGCCGTGGCCAAAGGCGCGGAGGCGAGCCTGACGGGGGCCTTGCCGCTGACCGTGGTCCTGCAATTGGAGGGGGGGGGGCTGCGCGACCTCGGCCCGGCCCCCTGCCGCGCCACCCTGCATGTCTTCTCGCCGTTGACCATGAAGTATCCCGTGGCCGGGCGCCGCCAGGTTCCCTTGGAGGCGGATTATTCCGCGCCCCTGTCCTACACCTTGAACCAGTCCCAGATTTGGGATCTGGGCATGCGCAACTTCCTCAACAGCCCCTTCCAAAAACTGGGCAAAATCCACCTGGGCCAGCCGTTCCAGCCGGACAAGATCCCCGTCCTCTTCGTGCATGGCACCATGAGCAGTTATGTGACCTGGACCGAGATGTGGAACACCCTGCAGGGGGACGAGTTCTTCCGCCGCCATTACCAGGCCTGGTTTTACCTCTACGATTCCGGCAAGCCGCTGATGTACTCCGCCCGCGAACTGGAACAGGCCGTGGCCGCCCAAATCAAGGCGCTCGATCCCGAGGGGCGCAATCCGCGCCTCCGGGAGCTGGTGGTGGTCGGCCACAGCCA
Organism: Lentisphaeria bacterium; assembly: GCA_041651315.1. Lineage (GTDB taxonomy): Bacteria > Verrucomicrobiota > Lentisphaeria > Oligosphaerales > CAITYL01 > CAITYL01. The sequence continues at coordinate 4,214 of JBAZJM010000131.1, forward strand.
GGGCGGCCTGCTGACCAAGATGCTGGTGCTGGACACCGGCGACACGATGGTCCGCGCCTTCACCGGCAAAACCTTGGCCGAACTCAAGCTGAGCGCGCACACCAAGGCGGAAATCCGGAATTTGACCGTCTTCACCCCCCGGCCGGAAGTGCGCCGGGTGGTTTTCATCTGCACGCCGCACCGCGGCAGTTATATGGCCTCGAGCCTGGCCCGCCGCGTGGCCCGCAAGATGATCAGCCTGTCGGTGTGGATTGCGCAGTCGACGACCGAAATTGCCCGCGCCACCGCCAGCCTGCAACTGAGCACCGACTGGAAATACACGCCGCAAACCACCAGCATTGACGGCATGTCACCGCACAATCCCGCCCTGTCGGCCATCGCCAAGCTGCCCCTGGCGCCGGGGGTTCGCGGCAACTCAATCATCGCGGTTGCTGATCTGGCCCATCCGGAAAACAGCGGCGATGGCGTTGTCCGCTATGCCAGCGCCCACCTGGACGGCCTGGAATCGGAATTCCTCGTCCAGGACGAACACAGCTGCCTCGGCAATCCGTTGGTGATCGAGGAGGTGCGCCGCATCCTCCACCAGCACTGGGAGGCGTGCTCGGCGGCACCGGGACCCCCGTGACCCGGCGCGGCGCCGCCGCGCTTGGCCGGGGCGCCGTGGCGTTGCCGGTCATTTTTGGGGGGCCTGCGTCACCGCCGCGCCGGTTTCCAGCAGGGTTGCCGGATCCACCCGCCCGAAGAGCTGGATGGTCTTGGCCACCAAGCCGGTCCAGCCGGTCTGGTGGCTGGCGCCGATGCCGGCTCCGTTGTCGCCGTGGAAGTACTCGTAGAACAGGATGCAGTCGCGCCAGTACGGATCGGTCTGGAATTTGTCCGTGGCACCGTATACCGGGCGCCGCCCCTGCCCGTCGCGCAGGAAGATGCGGGCGAGGCGGTCGGAGAGCTCGCGGGCGATTTCAAACAGGTTCAGCTGTTTGCCGGAACCGGTCGGGCACTCCACTGTGAAGTCGTTGCCATAATAGGCGTACAAATTCAAGAGCCCGCGGATGATCAGGACATTGACCGGGAACCAGACCGGCCCCCGCCAGTTGGAGTTGCCGCCGAACACCCCGGTGTCCGATTCGGCCGGCAGGTAGGGCACGCGGTATTCCTGCCCGTCAACGTGCAGGACAAACGGGTGCTCGGCATGGTAGCGCGACAGGGAGCGGATGCCATGGGGGCTCAGGAACTCATCCTCGCTGAGCATCTTGGCGAGGACGCTCCGCAACTTGTGCTCATCCAGCGGCGACAGGAGCGTCCGTCCGGCGACCCCGGGGATGGCCGGCGAGGCAATGTTGGACGCCAGTTCCGGGTGTCGCTCCAGGAAGCCGGCGATGTCGTCCCTGAGCTTGGGGAATTTTCGCAGCGTTTCCGCCTCCAGCAGCGTGGAGGCGCAGAGGGGCAGCAGGCCGACCAGGGAGCGCACCTTCAGCCGTGAGGCCGAACCGTCTGGAAGCCGCAGCACGTCGTAATAGAACCCATCCTCCTGATCCCAAAGGTCGTCCTCGTTTTCGCCGATTTTGTCCATGGCCGCGGCGATCCACAGGAAGTGCTCCACAAACTTGAGGGCCATGTCCTCGTAGGCGGGGTTGTGTTCCGCCAGCTCCAGGGCGATCTGCAGCATGGTCTGGCAGTAGAAGCACATCCAGGCCGTGCCGTCCGCCTGCTCCAGCGAGCCGCCGGTCGGCAGGGGCGCGCTGCGGTCGAAGACGCCGATGTTGTCCAGTCCCAAAAAACCGCCCTCGAACACGTTGGCACCCCGGCGATCCTTGCGGTTGACCCACCAAGTGAAGTTGAGCAGTAGCTTGCCGAAACAGCGCTCCAGGAACTGAAGGTCGCCTTCGCCTTCCCCGTTTTTCCCGGAGAGGTAGATGAACCAGGCCGCCCAGGCGTGAACCGGCGGATTGACATCGCTGAAATTCCATTCATAGGCCGGCAGCTGTCCGCTGGGGTGCATGTACCCGTGCTGGAGCATCAGTTCCAATTGTTCCTTGGCCAGCGTGACGTCCGCCACCGACAGCGCCACGGCGTGGAAGGCCAGATCCCAGGCGGCAAACCAGGGATACTCCCATTTGTCGGGCATGGAGATCACATCGCCGCTGGACATGTGGAACCAATCGGCGTTGCGGGTCCGCAGGTTCCGCCGTACCGCCTGGCTGGCACCGGACCCGTGCTCCTTGATCCAGCGGGGGATGTCAAACAGGTAGAACTGCTTGGTCCACAGCATGCCTGATCCGGCCTGGCGCAGCACGTTCCGGGTGTCCGCGTCCGCTCCCGGCGGGGCAACGGCCTGCCAAAACGCATCCGCCTCGGCACCGCGGACCTCGACCGTCTCGTCGGCCAGGACGGTGTCCTTCCGGGCGGCCAACGTGGCGGGGGCGGCATCGGTCAGCCGCAACCGCAACCTGGCGGAGCCGCCGGCCGGAATGGTCAGCGGGTAATGCGGCGAAACCTTGGTCCCGGTGTGCTCCGGATTGACCGCGCCGGCGCGGCCGAGGAGCACGCAGTTGCCGATCCCGTCCTTGACGTAGGGGGTGGCGTTCGGGGTGCCGAACAGCCGCTCGGTGTTGGTCTCGTTCTCGGTGAACAGCAGCTCGGGCTGCCCCTGGCAATACAGAAACCGTTCCCCCAGCAACGGGTGGCGGGCAACCACCGCGCACTGGTCCTTGCCGCAGGCCGTCACGGCCAGGTACGGCTTGTCCGCCCCCTTCTGCCACGACCAGGTGTTTCGGAACCACAACGTCGGCAGGACATGGAGGGTGGCCGCCTCGGGGCCGCGGTTGCAGACGGTGATGCGGACGTGGATGTCTTCCGGCGCCTCCTTGGCATACTCGACGAAGACATCAAAATAGCGGTCTTCGGCAAAAACCCCGGTATCGAGCAGCTCGTACTCCGGTTCCGTGCGGGAACGCGCCTTGTTGGTCTGCACCAGGTCGTCATAGGGATAGGCCCGTTGCGGGTATTTGTAGAGGTACTTCATGTAGGCATGGGTGGGCGTGTTGTCCAGGTAGAAGTAATACTCCTTGACGTCCTCGCCGTGGTTGCCCTCGCCGTTGCTCAGCCCGAACAGCCGTTCCTTCAGGATGGGGTCGGCGCCGTTCCACAGCGCCAGGGCGAAGCACAGCAACTGGCGGTCGTCCGAGATGCCCGCCAGGCCGTCCTCGCCCCAGCGATAGGCGCGCGACCGGGCCTGGTCGTGGGTGAAGTAGTCCCAGGCGCACCCTTCCGTGCTGTAGTCTTCCCGGACGGTTCCCCATTGCCGCTCACTCAGGTAGGGACCCCATTTGCGCCACGGGACGTTTTGCTCATCCGCTTCCCGGAGCCGCTGCTGCTCCCTGCCGTCGTTTTTCGGCATTTCCGCGGCGGTATTGGCTGGAACGGCCATGGCTTTCTCCTCCTGTTGGGACCCCATCACCAACCCTAGTTTTAATTTAGCAACCGCCAGGCATCGTTGCAATGCACCGTTGCCGCCTGCCGCCGGGTGTATGACATTATTGTCGGTTGGGAACCCACTTGTGAGGAAAGGCGGTTCCCAAACCCTCCGCCAAAACTGTGGTACCCCCGGGCCGCCGTTGGCATTTGGCGGCCGGCCGGCGATGGTATGGGCCGCAACCACGCGCGACAGGACTCGGCTTCAGCATGCACATCGACCGGATGACGTTTATTGTCCTGCAGTTCGGCACCCTGGCCTTCGCCATTGTCTGCCATGAGGCCGCGCATGCCTGGATGGCCCGCCGCTGCGGCGATCCGACGGCGGAGCGGGCGGGGCGGATCACCCTCAACCCGCTGGCCCACGTGGACCTGTTCGGCAGCATCCTGCTGCCGGTGTTCCTGGTGCTGGCGCACAGCCCGGTGCTGTTCGGCTGGGCCAAGCCGGTGCCGTTCAATCCGCAGAATTTCCGCAACGTGCGCCAAGGGGTGATGCTGGTCGGGGCGGCGGGGCCGCTGGCCAATTTCGCACTGGCCCTGCTGGCGGCGGGCGCCTTCCACCTGCTGAGGCTGGTTTGGGGCGATGGCGCGCTGCCCCCGCCGCTGCTCGCCATGCCGGTCCTGTTGTGCCTGACCAATCTGATCCTGGGGCTGTTCAACCTCATCCCGATTCCGCCGCTGGACGGCTCGCGGGTGGTTTTGGGACTGCTGCCGCCCAAGTTGGCGCGGTCCTATCTGCGGTTGGAGCCGTTCGGCTTCCTGATCGTCTTCGGGCTGCTGTGGCTGGGCGTCTTCGACCGGTGGTTCCTCCACCCCCTGATGGGGCTGTTCTCCGGCCTGCTGCTGGCGCCGTAGGGCGTTTAATCCGGCCTCGACCGCAATCGATTGCAATCGGTCGCAGTCGATTGCAAGCGAAAAACGGGGGCGGCCGGGCCGGCATCCGGCCCCGGGCGCTTCCGGAAAAAAGGGGGGGGCTACTGGCTTTCCAGGGTGCTCTCGATCTCGGCGAGCTGGTTCTGCAGGTCCTCGACCTCCTGCCGCCACCAGGCGCCGGAGCCCCAGTTGGGGGCGAGCCGGGCAAAGCCGCCGTCGGCCTTTTGCCGGGCGCACCAGGCGGTGAAATGCAGGAAGCGCAGGGCGCGCAACGGCTCGATCAGGCGCAGCGAGGCGAAGTCGAAGTCGCGCATCTGGCAGTAGCCGTCCAGCAGCAGGTCGATTTCGCGCTGGCAGGCGCGGGCATAGCCGGGCAGCAGCATCCACAGGTCCTGGACCGGCGGGCCGACGGCCATGTCGTCAAAATCGATCAGGAACAGCGGCTCGCCGGGACGGCTGAGCAGGTTGGCCCCGTGCAGGTCGCCGTGGATGCGCAGTTCTTCCGTGTCGTCGAACAGCGGGGCGATGCAGTCGAGCACGGCGACGGCGGCGTTTTCGTAGGGGCGGCGCCATTCCGGCGGCAACACGTTGCTGGTGAGGATGTACTCCAGGTGGCCCGCGGCGGAGTCCCCGGGGCCGATGGTGATGCGGTCAACGGGGGGATGCTGGGCGCCGACCGTGTGGACGCGGGCGAGCAGCCGCCCCAGTTCCGCCCATTGTTCGGCCAGCGGCTCGTCCAGCGGCCGGCCGCCGCGCTTGGGAAAGAGGGCGTAGGCCAGCCCGTCCTGGAGATGCAGGGTGGCGTCCGGGGCGTCGGCGGCCGGCAGCGGGGCGATGACCGGCACCTCGGCGTCGCGGAGTTCGCAGAGGAAGTCGTGCTCGTCCTGGAGGGCGTCCAGGCTCCAGCGGCCGGGGCGGTAGAACTTGGCGATCACCCAGCTGTCATCGGCCATCCGCACTTCATAGACGCGGTTGATGTAGCTGGTCAGGGAGCGGCACATGCTGGTGGCCGGCCGGCCCAGGGTGTCCTCAACCAGGGCGATGACCCGCTGGGGGTCCAGGCTGGAAAAGTCCGGCAGGGCGCCGGTCGGGCCGGCCGCATGCGGTGTGGGTGTGGTCATGAAAAGGTTGCCACCATGTCCACGGCCGCCATGAGCCGGCGGGTTTCGGTGAGGGCGGTGATGATTTTGCGGTAGTGGGTGAGGTCGCCAAAGTCGAGGGTAAGGCCGCGCCGGTCCTTGAGCCATTTCTCGCAGACTTGGTAGCCGCCGACGCGGAACTCCCAAACCTCCGGCGGCACGCCGGCAAAATATTGGTCGGCGTTGATCAGGACGCGCTGCGCTTCCGGCAGGTATTTCGGGAAGCCTTTGGCGACGTCATTGTTGCCGGAGGCGGGGAAGCCGGAACCGGGGCTGGCCAGCACCGGGGCCTCCATCAGGTGCAGGGCCACCAGTTCGCGGCCAAGGCCGCAGAGGGTCTGGAACTGCGCGGTGTCCGCCGGCAACGGCAGGCGCGGGAAGTCGATCTTCAGAAATTCGGCGTAGCGCTCGCGATAGGCCGGCGAATGGAAGACGGCGTAGAGATAGTGGAACACGTCCTCCGGGCCAAAGGTGCGGGTCAAGTCGCCGGGACCGTTCTCCTGCCAGTCCAGCTTGACCTGCCTGGCGAACTCCGCAATGAACTTGGGATTGAGGTTCGGCGTGCGCGCGGCGTACGCGGGCTCAGGCTCAAACAGCATCAGGGTGTCGGCGGGGAATTTGAATTTCTTCTTCTTTTCTTCGGGGAGAACGTACAGCGGGGCCAGGCTCATGATCCCCTTGTTGCTGTAGAATGCCCGGTTGTCCATCATGAGGCGGCTGGCAAAGAAATGTGAATACACCTCATCAAGTGCAACTTGGCGCATGAATGCCAACCCAAGGTTCTCGAACGCCAGCATGTGCCGCATGACCGGATAGCCGGGGGTGCCGATGAAGCCGCGGGTTTGGCCGCTGTACCAGGTGTGCCGGATGTCGAAGGGGCGGTAGAGGATTTTCCTGGACAGGGCCGGGTCGCGGTGTTCGCAGACATCCGCCTTGGCGGCGGCGACCTTCCAGTCCCGGCTGTCGTCGCCGAGACCGTATTTTTCGCGGAGGCGGTGTTCGTCAAGCGTGCGGAAGTCGTTCACCACGGCTTCCGCTGAGGCCGGTGTCCAGTGGATGGAAAGCGCATCGCGCTCGGTCTTGACCCCGCAACCGGAAACGGGGAAAATGTCCTTGACCCCCCACCATTTCAGGTATTCGTTGCCGGTCTTCATGTCCTTGGGAACGAAGAAAAAATGACCACCCTTGGGCTTGAGTTCCGTCCAAGACGTCGTGTTCAGGTCATTCTCGTTGAGCCAGGCGTACTTGCCGCTGCGGCGGCCCCACAGGTCGGCGTGATGGACGGTGGCGGGACCCTTTTTGCCGGGCTCTTTGACGAAGATGGCGATGGCGACGCCCTGCTGGATGTCGAAGACGTTGTCGTCCTTGCCGCCATCGGGGGCGGTTTCTTTTTTCTTGCTGTTGCCGTGGAGGTCGAGGATATAGATGTCGGTGAAGGCGCCCAGCAGCGACTCGCGCATGCGGCGGTGGGTGAGGCCGTCGAGGTAGGTGTTGTTGGTGATGACGGCGAGGATGCCGCCGCCGGTCTGTTCAATCCGCCACTGGCCGAAGCGGATGAACTTGATGAAGTCGTCGTCGAGGTTGAGCTTTTTCTCGTCCAGTCCCTGCTTGTAATCGTCGAGCAGGCCGGAAATCCAGGCGTTCCGGTTCATCATGCCGAAATTGGAGTAGGGCGGGTTGCCGGTGACGACCATGATCGGCAACTGGCGTTTGACGGCGTTGGCGCGGTTGGTTTCATCGGCGACCCACTGGGTGAACAGCGGCAGCCCGGTGAGGTCATGCGCCTCCTCCAGCGTGTTGGTCAGGTAGACGCCAATGCGTTCGCCGTCGCTGGGGAAGTAGGCAAGCTGCTGGCGGAGCGGCTCCGGCAGGTCGCGCGCGGCCAGTTGCAGGCTGAGCTTGAAGTGGGCCACGGCATAGGGCGCCATCAGCAGTTCAAAACCAAAAATGCGCGGCAGTAGGTGTTCGCGGACATAGGGCGGCCAGGCGCCGGCATTGCCCTGGTCAATGAAGCGGCGGCGGATCAGGTCGATGATGGTGTAGAGAAAGGTGGCGGTGCCGCAGGCGAAATCGAGCACGAGCACGCGGTGCATCTCGCGCATGACGGGCTTGGGGCTGCCGGGGTCGGCGACCGGTACGGCGATACGGGTGGAATCGGCCAGGCCGTCGGCGCAGCCGAACCGGTCTTTCAGCAGCGTATCCACGGCGCGGGTGATATAGGAGACGACCGGTTCCGGGGTGTAATAGACGCCGCGGGCCTCGCGCAGTTTCGGGTCGTAGGCGGCGAGGAAGGTCTCGTAGAAATGCACCACCGGATCTTCCTGGCGGGTGCGCTTGCCGAAGTCGGCGAGCACGGCGGCCATGTCGGTGCGCGCCAGCAGGCGGACCAGGTCGTCCACGAAGGAGGCGAACGGCTCGTCGTCAAGGCGCGGGCCGGTGAGCTGGTAGAAGAAGTCGCGCAGGAATGGGTTGGATTTGGGAATCAGG
>JBAZJM010000132.1:0-12160 GCA_041651315.1 Lentisphaeria bacterium
TCTCCGCTCTAAAGAGAGAGCGGATGATCGAATAGCAGGTTGTGGCGTTCCTTTCTCCCAAACAAAATTTCCAAGAACAACTTGACGACCGGCTACATAGCAGGAAAGGCGGTTCCCAAACCCTCCGCCAAACCTTTTTGTGCCTTTTGCGGATTCCGCAGGCAGCTCCTGCTGTCCCAATCGTGGCCGGTCGCCCGAAAGCGGCCTGCGGAATCCGCAAAAACGTCCAAAAGTTTTGGTATCTTCCGAGTGAAATCTGTTGCAAGATGCGCAAGAACATTCAACGTCGAACATTCAACGTCCAACGTCGAAATCATCCACGTTGGATGTTGAACGTTGAATGTTCGATGTTCGTGTCTTGGTTCCGGCTATGCCGGGTTGGGAAGGGGTGTTGGGGAGCACCCTTTTTCAAAAGGGTGGCCCCAATATCATCCGACAAAACGGTCATATACCCGAGCGTGCCGGGCCGTATACCCCGTCGGTTGCCCCCCCTGGGACCGCCGAGCCCCAGCTCGGCGCGAATCCGGGCCGGCGCGCTGTTCCTGCCAATGTTTTTTGAACAGAAGGCAGCGAAGGGGGAAGTGCCGGGGTGACTTTTCATTTGCCTCTATGTTTATGGCTTATCGTGCAAGATGTGCCTGATTGCGGAGGGTTGACCCCATTTTTCCTATGGGCGCGTCAGATATGGGACATGGCATGCAGGGCTATTGCGGCGCCACCAGCAAGGCCCGACACAGCGCCCGCCAAGAGGCTCCAGCGGAGGCGAGCTGAGCGCAAACACGCGCCGATAGCAGCTCCGAACAGAGCTATGGCGGAGAACATGAGAAGCAAAGGCGAAACCAGCGACCAGAAGTCCGCGGGCCCACCGATCCACAAAGCCATGCTCAGCAATGCCAGGAAAGCCGCCGCCCCAGAACTCAGCACGTTCCTTATCCTCATCCTCATTCCTGTAGCTGAATTATTCATGAACAATGGTGTTTCCCCGGCTTTGTCCCCAACGGGGACTGACCTGTCCAGCCCAGGGTCGAACGACCCTGGGAAAATCGGCATTAACCGCATTCGTCCCTGAAGGGGACGCACATCGTTACGCATGGTTAGGTGTAGGGGCGAATGAAGAATAAAGAACCTTCACATGTGGCACCCCTACAGGGTGCAACTCGGGTTGGGATTGTTTTCATGCCCCAGGGTTGTCCAACCCTGGGCTGAACACGTGCGTCGCCGTTGGCGACCGAAATTCATGAATAATTCAGGCTAGCGCTCATACCTCCACCACCGAACGTTACGGCTCAGCGTGCATCCGCTGGAGCCGGTGGTTGGACGCGCTCCTATCTCATCCATTCACCTTGAATCGTTCCACATGCGAGGTCAATCAGGATGTCTGGTGCATCTGGCAATGTGTCGCGCAGTCGTTTTGCCAGAGTAAACAGATGCTCGTACTTCCTGACGACCTCTGGAGTTGATGACCCCATGTGCGAAAACTGATAGCGGCGCATCTCCTTAGCCACAGCCAAGGCAACATTGAGCGCGGCTATGCAACGTTTAGTATCGAGGCCAGCACAGCTTTTTCGGCGAACGAAGGTTTTCTGGATAGTGGAAAGATCGTCCTTTGTCTCACCCCTCCGATCAACTACGGGCAGAGCCGTTTCCCACGCCTTTTGCAGAAGGAGCGATTCGATGTATGCCTCATTGATGTTCATTTTCGTTTTCATTTGTTCAACTATATAGACGTCCAATCGCAAACCCCGGGTGTCGTCCCCGAAATCGGCCTGCGCCCGGCTCGTTGTTTCTATCATACCGTGCTTGGGCGCGGGTCGCAAGCGTCGTCTAGCCCGGCCCCAGCCGGGTTAGGCGTCCAATCGGACTTTTTTAGGGCCATCGGTACTCGTCCCTATGGCGCCTGTTTTAATAACCATTTTAAGATTTTCTTCATTGATAGTCTCTTCCGGCCACCACTGCTCTGGAGGGAATTTTTTATAATGCTTTTTGCAATATTCAAAACCGCGTATTGTTAACGCGTATTGTCCGTTGGATGTTTCTGTTATTAAACCTTCGCCGATAAGTTTAGCACCGGCTTCTTGGAATGCTTGTTTTTCAGATGGTGCGGAGAAATTCATGCCGAATGTAAATAGAATTGATAGATCTGGCCATTTATTTACTTGTTTAGTCCATAATGTATTTAAAATCATGTATTCCATTAATGTGCGACTATCTCCTCGGATAATTATAACTGAAATTTCTAAAATAAATAGTGCTACAAAGTACATCAAAAATGCTTTTGCAGCGATCGCTGAAACTAAGATGGAATATATCCCTAATACCCAAACAGCATATTTTCTCTTTGGTTGAAATAGAGAAAGAAAAGTAAATATTATCCCCAAGACAACAGACACCGCGAATGATAATTGAAAAAATTAAATCTAGGAGGGGTATTTTCATATATATACCATTTTACTGTTAATCCTTGCGGAGCGTTACCACCATTCTCACGGCGACCTGTAGGAACGGGCGTGCCGCCTGTTGTGGGACATGCCGGGGAAACCGCGGGGGTTTCCGCGCCAATTCATGAATCAGGGTAAGGAACCGCGCGGGTCGCCGGTGCGCTGGAAGTACTCGCGCAGGTTGGACGGGCGGTAATTCCGGTCGTTGTCCCAGCGGCGGAGCACCGATTCATGAACGGCCTGCGTCGGATCGGCCTGCGGCGGGGTACCGTTGGCCGCGGTGGTCAGTCCGATGGCACGATCTACGCGGCCTTTTAGGCGGCAGTACCAAGTCATGGAGTCATGAAGCGCCGTATCTGGGTATTCCGCAATCGGCAGTTCGGCCATGGCCTCATCGTCCAGTTTCAACCCGGCACTGGCGGCCTTGCCGAGCATCCACTGCAGGGGGATGTTTGAGGCGTTCTTCTTCTTGTCCGCCAAGGAGGCGTAGCCGCCGCCGACGTCGCTGTGCGCCCCGCAGAACCAGACCTGCTCCACTTTCTGCGACGGCTTGGGGATGTAGCTCCATAGGGAGGGCTGGAACGGCGCCCGGTGCTCGTCAATGGCCAGGGCGTGGCAGGCGTTTTCGACGGTGCGGCTCAATTCGGTGTCGTGAAACTGATATTTCGGGGCCTCGCCGCCGTTTTTCGGAATGCCCAGGGAGCCCACGGTGTCCCAGACGCCGATGAACTTGATGGGGATGGGGGCGTCCGGGGATAGGGAATACTGTTGGCGGAACGCCACCGCTTTGGCATCGTCGGGACGGGTGCCACTGTGGTAAAGTTCCTTGGCCATGACGTACTGCTCCACCGCCCCGCGCCGCAGGATGCCGCACTTCCGGATCATGCCGCCGATGCTGCGCACGGTGAAGGCGCCGCGGCTGAACCCGAACAGAAAGATCTCGTCGCCCGGTTCGTAGTTGCCGATCAGGAAGCGGTAGGCATCGTGGATGTTGTCCTCCAAGCCGTCGCCCAGCACCCCGCCCGTGATGTGGTCAGAGAGGTTGTCGGTCCCGACGCCCATGTCGTAGAACAGGACCTGCGGCACGCCGCTGTCGTCGCGTTTGGCAACCCGGTAGGCGAGCCGCACAACGTTGGAGGGAACGGGCCGCCCGTCCGCCAGCGTGTCCGGCTTGTTCCACGTCCCGTCACAGCATAACACGAGTCGTTTCATAAGACCGTCATTCCCTTGTCGTCTGAACAATCCCGCGGCATTGCGGATAGTGCGAACAGCCGTAGAACGAGTTGCCGGCATTGGCGCCCCGTTTGGCCGTGCGCAACACCATGGCGGCGCCGCACAGCGGACAGGCGGGCCGCGGCGCGCCGGCAGCCCCGACGGGCGCTCGGGGCGGCGCAACACTCGGGGCATTTCTCGCGCCGAACACCATGTGTTCCAGCCGGCGGCCGTTCAGGAGTTCAATGGGTTTGCCGTCGGCAAATGCCCGGGCGTCGGGCGTGAAGTCGCCCGTGGTGGCGATCACCACCCGGCTGGCGGACTCCGCACACAGCAGCCCGTACATCCCGCGGACGACATCGACGGTGACCGCTTCGCGGCGCCACTGCTTGCACTGCACCAGCACGGTTTCACCGTCCCGGCGGAGGATCAGGTCAACGCCGCCGTCGGCGCCGCCCCCGCCGGTCTCCTCGACCGCATAGCCCTGCCGGCGGTACGCTTCGCCGACATAGGTTTCGAACTCCCGCCAGGACAGGCTCCGGATGTCACCCAGGCTTTACTGTCCCTGATACAGCCTCCGCCGTCCGACGCTCCTGAAGGCCGAGATAATCCCGCCGCCGACAAAGGCCGCGGCAACCAGGTACGGGAGCGGGCCGGTGCAGAGAAAGTATTTCCAAATTTTATCGGCCGGATCATCGCCGAACTGCAACGGCAGCAGGAACCGCATGGCGAGGAAAACCAAGATGCCGCTACCCACGCCCAATGGCCATGGCAGCTTGGTGAAAAGATCAAAAATCGTCATCCACGGACTGTCGTCCCGTCGCCGTCCCATGCGTTAGGTCCCCCGTTGTGGTTAGTACCGGATTCATCCGTCCTTGGTCAGTTCCCGGCCCCTATTGTTTTCCACTATTTACTGGGTTTCATAGCTGCCACATCCCTATTTCGTTCGGCGTGACGTTCCTTTCATTTCCATGACCGCCTTCTCAATGCTGAACTTTTCTAAAAGCGGCCAATTTTTTTTGTGAAATATTTAATCCGTACTCTGGTTTGCTTGCGAGCTTTTCATACTTTCGGTCAACAAGAAGGGCATTCGGAGTAAGCCATGCAGTTGATGGGATCATGAAGAAATACGGATCTTCACCTTTTATAAAAACAATAATTGCAGCAAACAGGTTGTCGCGAATTTCAAATTTTAGCTTCGGGAAAAAAATGTATTTCTTGCCACGAATAGACTTTACTTGAATGTCAAAGTATCTTCTATCGCCGCCACGAACGACAAAATCAATACCGTGATCATCGACTTCGGATGAATAAACATCCAAACCATAGGAAACGAGGTTTATTTTGAACAAATATTCGGCATATCGTCCCACTTGCAGGTGGTTTAGTCTTTCCCAGTTTTTATCCATGATTTCCCCCCCCCCCGAAATTATTATTAAAAGGTATGTTGCATTACGCCTTGAACTCCTCAAAGAACGCCCGGTCCACCGCGAACGCCTTGACGGGGCGCAAGCCCAGCTCCAGTGGTTCCAGCATTGAGACGAGCTTCTCGCCGTCAACCAGCTCGATCGGCGGAACGCCTTCGCGAACGGCCTCCTTCCGGGCATCCGCGGTGAAGGTTCCGGTGGTGATGACGATACCCTTGTCGGCCCGCCCTTGCATGGCGCCCCGGAAATCCCGCACCTGGCTGGCGCTGACGGCGCCCGCATAACGTTTGCACTGGAAGAGGACTTTGAAGCTCACCAGCAGATTCACTTGGAGAATGCCGATTCCGTCAATGCCGCCGTCCCCCGACTGGCCGGTGACCGTCACCTCCTGGAATCCCGATTCCCGTAGCAGCCGCTGGCTGAACCGTTCAAAACCGGCGGGCGGCAGGGCACGCAGCACGTCCAGCAGCTCCTGCCGGTAGTTGCCGGCGGCAGGTGTGGTGGCATCCTGCGGCGGGGCGGCCGCGGCCTCTTCCACCTCCGCAGAATCTTCTTCTCCGTGGGGCGCCTGAAATTGGGCGTGGATCTCCTTGAACAGCTTCAGCGCATTCGCGAAGGAGAAATCCGTGACCGCACGCCCCTTCTCCGTCAGGGTCCAGACGCCGCGGGAGGAGGAATCGATGATGCCCGCCTTGGCCAGGTAGAACCTTGCCCAAGCCACTTGGTTGTCGAAGCGCGGCAGCCCGCTCGGCAGGGTCTCTGCCTGGGCCTTGGCTGAAACCTTTTTCTGGGCGACCAGCTCGTCGCGGACTTCAACCGGCCGGGCGGATCCGCCAAGTTTTTTGAGGGCTTCGACGACCGGCCAGAAATAACCCACAAATTGAGGACCTTTGGTCGTCAGCATCTCTTTCATGTCTGTACTCCCATTGGGGGGCTGGCCGGGCTATTCCCCGCTGCGTTTTTTTCGGCGTTTCGGCTTCGCCGCCATTCCGGCCTCCAGGGGGCCGGTGGTGAGGTCGGCGTAGCGGGCGAAGAGGAATTCGACGCGGGCGCGGTCGGTGGGGAAGGGGGCGGGGCGGTAGGCGAGGTCGACGGCGCGGTCGAGGGCCTGGTGGGCCTTGACCAGCTCGGGGGGCATGGCCAGCGGGTCGTAGAGGTCGGCCAGGGTGCTGCCCTGCGCCAGGTGCGGCGCCCGCGCGTCGAGCACGGCCTGGGCGCACCGTTCAATGGCGGCCCGGCGCTTGGCCTCCGCCTCCGGCCAGGGGAACGTATTATATACCATGGATCCTGAATAACGGAAATCCGATTTCAATCGTCCCCCAACCTGTTTGACCCAAGCCATGTGCATGGCGGAAGTAAGTACGCCAAAAAGGTATGGACTATCCGATGGAATAAGGAAATTTGTATTGGCAGAAATGATTTCCGGCGGCATAAAACCGATTGGAATGTATTTACGGCGTTCTGAAGAGACTTCTGGAATAAGGATATATTGGGTAGCTGGTTGTGAAATGTAGAAAAATAGTGTTGGCGTATCAGCCGCTTTGCGGGTTGGCGTTGCCGTGCTCTTTTCCCGGAACTCTTTAACGGCCTGGATGCGCTTCATTACTTCCGGCATGTTGCGGAGTTCGCTAGGGGAAGCGTCCTTGAGCCAAAGACACCAGCGCATGTTGCCATTGATGAATTCTTCTGATCCTGTGAACCGACGAAGAAATTTTTCTGCTCCCGGCTCAGCAGCTAGCAGTTCATTTTTTTCGGCATCGGAAAGAATCAAATTACCGCCATCAGATGGTTTGTTTCCGCATCGCATTTCAGGAATATCGTCAAGCGGTTTGGTGCGTTTTGAAACAAGAATATCGGGACTCGGCGTCAAGTAGGGGCTTATATTTCTGACTTCGCTAACGGAACTCTTTTCGCCTTCATAATCGTAAAGTAATTTGTTTGGAATATCAGATGCACCAAAACCGATTATGACGACGTGGACGTGCGCCTTGCCGCGGGCTTCGCTTGTCCACGCAAATGTCCGATGCGCAAAATGGATTTTTATTGGATACCGACCGAAAAGCAACCCCCACACAATCGGGACCTGCTCTCCCTGCGTAATTGAATTGGTGGCAACAAAACCGACGCGAACGGGCGTGTCTTGGATGTATTCCGCCGCACGATAGAACCAGCAAGCGACATAGTCCATATCGCCGATATTCTTTGATCCGTTAAAAACCGAAACCATATCGGCGCGCTGATCGGAATTTTGGTAGTGCTTGCCCACAAACGGCGGGTTGCCGAGGATGTAGGAGCACTGGTCGGGGGGAAGAATGGTTTTCCAGTTGAGGCGCAGGGCGTTGCCGCGGACGATGGTGGCGGCTTTTTTGAGCGGCAGCCGTTGGAAGTACTGGCCCATGCGCTCGGAGAGGCGGACGTTCATCTGGTGGTCCATCAGCCAGAGCGCGGTTTCCGCAATCAGCGCGGGGAACTCTTCGATCTCGATGCCGTAGAACTGGTCGACGTCGATGACGGAGAGCAGATGGATGTCGGTGGTCAGCTGCTGGGTGCCGTGGAGCGCCTCCAGCACGTCCATTTCCAACTGGCGCAGTTCGCGGTAGGTGAGGACGAGGAAGTTGCCGCAGCCGCAGGCGGGGTCGAAGAAGCGGAGCGTGGCGAGCTTGCGGTGGAACTCAGCGAGCTTGGGCTTGCTGGTCTTGACCCGTGCGAACTCCGCGCGCAGGTCGTCGAGGAAGAGGGAGCGGACGACCTTGAGGATGTCGCGTTCGGAGGTGTAGTGGGCGCCGATCTGGCGGCGGGCGGCGGGTTCCATGACGCACTGGAAGAGGGAGCCGAAGACGGCGGGGGAGATGCGGGACCAGTTGAAGCGGGTGCAGGCGACGAGGGCGTCGCGCATCTCGCGGTTGAGGGCGGCCAGGGGCAGGGTTTCGAGGAACAGGCCGCCGTTGACGTAGGGGAAGGCGGCGAGCTCCGCGGGGGTGTTGGCCTGGCGCCGGTCCGGCGCGGTGTCCAGGATCTGGAAGATCTGGGCGAGATGCAGGCCGAGGTCGGAGCCGTCGGCCTTGGTATGGTTGGCGAGGTATCCGGAGAAGGCGTTGGGCTCGAAGATGCCGGTGTCCTCGGCGAACAGGCAGAACAGGATGCGGACGAGGAAGCGTTCCAGCACGTGGCCGGAGTAGCCGCCGGTGGCGATGGCGTCGTGGAGGGCGCCCATGATTTCGGCGGCGCGGATGTTGGCGGGATCCTCGGGGTCGACCCGGTGCTGCTGGTAGCCGGCCATGAAGGCGAAGGCGTGGAGGTGGCGGTGCAGCTCGCAGAGCGGGAACTCGACGGTGTGGACGCGGTGCCCGGCGAACAGCGGCAGGTTCGGCTGCGCCTCCGGCTCCAGGTCGTGGAGGGCGATGCGGGCGAAGTCGGAGACGATGACGTAGCGGGGGATTTCGTCCTGGCGTCCGGAGGCGGCGAGGTTTTGGATGTAGGTGAAGGCCTGGCTGCCGGCCTTGTCGAGGTCCTTGCCGAACGACTTGTGTTCGACCAGCAGCTTGCCGCGCCAGAACAGGTCGATGTAGCCGAACTGGCCGCCGAGGTTCTTGACCGGCTCCTCAAAGGTGGCGACGGTGCGGCGGCGGATGCCGAAGACGGCGAAGAACTCGTCCCAGAACGACTTGGCTTCGGCCTCCTCGCGCTTTTCGGTGGCCCATTCCTTGGAAAACCGGATGGCGTTCTGCTTGATTTCGTTCCAGCTTAGCGGCATGGGTAAGACGCTCTCAGGGTAAATGGCGACACTGGCGTGTTCACTTTACTCCGTGTTTGACGGGTTGTAAACAGCGGTTGGGAACCCCCTTTTGAGGAAAGGCGGTTCCCAAACCCTCCGCCAAA
This sequence comes from Lentisphaeria bacterium, assembly GCA_041651315.1. GTDB lineage: Bacteria > Verrucomicrobiota > Lentisphaeria > Oligosphaerales > CAITYL01 > CAITYL01. Next base: position 8,957 of record JBAZJM010000132.1, read on the forward strand.
CCTTTTTGTGCCTTTTGCGGATTCCGCAGGCAGCTCCTGCTGTCCCAATCGTGGCCGGTCGCCCGAAGGCTGCCTGCGGAATCCGCAAAAACGTACAAAGGCCATTGGTGCCCGTCTCTATGGTACCTAATTCATTACATTCCGTGCCCGTGCCTTTGCCCGTGCCCGAACTGCCATCCCTTCTTTCGTGGTCGAAGCAGTCCATGGGCATCCTTAAACTTTACGCGGGTGTTCGGGCACGGGCACGGAAATGCAAAATCGGTCAGGGTTAAAACAAACCGTCGTTGACCGGTCACTCACGCTCCCTGCGGTCGCTGCGTTCCCGGCTCGGAAAGACCGGATCCCGATTACCCCCCATGTCAGTGACCCCTTACACCCGCCCGGGGAACCGGCTTGCAAATGGGGGACGGTACGGTTATTGTCTAACCATTATTGGTTTTTTGTTATGCTTGGCTGTGCAACACGAAAAACGAGGAAGGGATTCGGCATGAAATCTTGGCTAGTGGCGTTGATGGGGCTTCTGGCTGTCCCGGTTGGGGCCGTCACCTATTCGGATTCAACGGGTGACCTCGATCCCACCCTTGCTACTGATGGCACGGTGGATATCGTTTCGATGGTGGTGACGAACACCGCGACCGATCTTCACTTCGCGTTGACGGTGAACGGCAACCTCTCCGTGACAGACTATGCCAGGTATATGATTGGTATCGCCACCGGCGGCACGGGCACCACAACGGGCAACGGCTGGGGCCGTCCCATCTCTTTGTCTTTGGATTCGCCTGTTCGCGGCATGGACTTCTGGATCGGTTCGTGGGTGGATAGCGGTAGCGGAATCCAATTGTACTCCCATAATGGTTCAGCTTGGACGGAACTCGCCGCGCCGGGCAACTTTACAATAACCCCCGGCGCCCAAAGCGTAGTCGCCTGCACCGTGCCCCTGGCAACCCTGGGCCTGGAAAGCGGCGATAGCTTCTACTTTGACGCCTATGCTTCGGGCGGCCTGGATACCAACTCGGCATGGGATGCGTTGTCCAATCTTTCTGTTACCATAACGAAGGCGGACGAACCCTATGCGTCGACCCTCACCACCGGGCTGAGCAGCTACACGGTCACCGGCGACATCCCCGAACCCGCCACGATGGCGATGATCGCCTTGGGCGCGGTGTCGGTGCTGGGCCTTCGCCGCCGCCGCTGACCTGGATGAGAGCGCGTCCCACAAATTCAAGACCAGGCAGGATTGCCTGGTCGACGTTCCTCGCAGGCAAGAGTGCCTGCGTCACGTTAACCACGGCCCGCAACGTGAGGCAGGCAATCTTGCCTGCCTGGGACGTGCCGTAACGTCGTGACGTTCTTCCGCGCCACTTGACGCCAGGAACGGCCAGATTCGTACGCCAATGCGCAACAGGCAGGTGTAACCAGGGCCAAACTCCAGGCCGCGACTGTGTCAGCCGCGCCGGCCCATGGGTTCCATCTGTCCCATTCGTCCCATCAGTCCCATGCCCCCAATGCGATGCGTGGGATCGGCGGCGCACTTCACCCAAGCCCGTGCCCGAGACACAATAGCGGAAGAGCCTCTGGTACCCGTCCCCAAGGCTGCAGCCCGGTGCGGGGCCGGGCCGGCGCGCTGCTCCTGCCAATGTTTTTTGAACAGAAGACAGCGAAGGAAACGAAGGGGGGAAATGCCGGGGTGGCCTTTCCTTTGCTCCCTTTGTTGGCTTCTGTTCAAAAATCATAGCCGTCCCATGGGATGCCATCATTCATTCCGTGCCCGTGCCTTTGCCCGTGCCCGAACTGCCATCCCTTCTTTCGTGTCGAAGCAGTCCATGGGCATCCTTACTTTACGCGGGTGTTCGGGCATGGGCACGGGCACGGGCACGGGCAAAGGCACGGAAAATGCAAAAGGGCCATTGGTACCCGTCCCTATGGCGCTTGATCAATGCGTCTCAACCTTCTCTGGCGATGACGCCATCATCGGCCGGCACGTGTGGCCCGTTTATAATCTTGAGCTTATGTGGATGCGGCAACGCCAGGCGCCGTGAGCATCTCCGCACAAGGGAGAACCGACCGTCTCTGGTTTTCTTAAACAGTTCGACGGACTTCTGCAAGTACCAGGTTTTTTTGTTGCGTTCGGCTTTCCAGATGAGTCCGCCGCGAATGGCCCGGTTTTTATTCACGGCTTGAACGGACACGCCGAGGATTTCGGCGACCTCTTTTTCTTCGATGAGTTCCGTGAACGGCCGGCTGAGAACGAGAGACGTCAGCTTGTCATGGAACGCCTGGTCAATGGCGGTGGCCGTCGTGTCTGGATACGATTTATCCCCGCATTTCGGGCACTCGTACCAGGCGCCGTTGGCAATCGAAATAGAGCCAAGGTGCTTTCGGGAAAGCGTAAGTTCTCCTTGGGTGAGCTTCAATGCAACATGGCACTTCAAGCATTTCATAACCGAAATCCCGATTCGCGGTTTTCAGGCATTCACCGGACGCCATGCCGTCGCCCCGGTCGATCAGGGCGACGACGCGCGCCAGCGGGTAGAGCGCGGCCTCACGTTCATCCATAAGATACCATAGGGTTGAACGGTTTCAACTTTTTCATGCTCAATACAGCCTATAACAGTCGCAATCAAGGCGTATTGTTGCGCCGTTTCTGCCGGGCGTTTCCGGCTCCGTTTCGGTTTTACCGCCATGCCGGCCTCCAGGGGGCCGGTGGTGAGTTCGGCGTAGCGGGCGAAGAGGAATTCTGCTTGATTTCGTTCCAGCTTAGCGGCATGGGCAAGACGCTCTCAGGGTAAATGGCGACACTGGCGTGTTCACTTTACTCCGTGTTTGACGGGTTGTAAACAGCGGTTGGGAACCCCCTTTTGAGGAAAGGCGGTTCCCAAACCCTCCGCCAAACCTGTTTGTGCCTTTTGCGGATTCCGCAGGCAGCTCCTGCTGTCCCAGTCGTGGCTGGTCGCCCGAAAGCGGCCTGCGGAATCCGCAAAAACGTACAAAGGCCATTGGTACCCGTCCCTATGGCGCTTTGATTGGGGCCGGGCTGTTCTCCTTTTTCTGGATCCCGGCGTGTGCGATCAGTTGTGCAATCTTGTCTTCGGCGGGCATCGTTTTGACCGTAAACCGGAATGACCGGGCGACGGACTCGGCAACAATGGCGACATCACCAGCCGCCGTGTCGGTCATGACAATCCCGCGCCCGGCTGCGCACCG
>JBAZJM010000133.1:0-12147 GCA_041651315.1 Lentisphaeria bacterium
CGCCTGCAGCAGGCTGATGCCGTCGAGGATCTCCTTGCGCTCGAAAAAGGAATGGCCGCCGACCAGCACGTAGGGCAGTCGCGCCTGGCGCAGGGCGGCTTCGAGCAGCCGCGACTGGTGGTTGGAACGGTAGAGCACCGCCAGGTCGGAGGGGCGCAGGTTGCGGGTCAGCCGCCAGTCCTGGATGAGGTCGGCGACGAACTTGGCCTCCGCCTCCTCGTCGTGCGCCTGCACGGCGAGGATCTTGTCCCCCGCCTCATGCTCCGACCACAGGGTCTTGCCGTGGCGGCGCGGGTTGTGGGCGATCACCGCGTTGGCGGCGTTCAAAATGGTGTTGGTGGAGCGGTAGTTCTGCTCCAGGCGGATGACCTGGGCGCCGGGGAACGATTCCTCGAAACGCAGGATGTTGGCGATGTCGGCCCCGCGCCAGCCGTAGATCGACTGGTCGTCATCGCCCACGGCGCACAGGTTGGCCTCGCTGCCGGCCAGGGCGCGGACAATTTGGAACTGAACCGCGTTGGTGTCCTGGTATTCGTCCACCATCAGGTGGCGGTAGTGCTGGCGGTGGGCGTCGAGCAGGTCGGGGCAGCGCTGCCACAGCTCCAGGGGCAGCAGCAGCAGGTCGTCGAAGTCGAGCAGGTCCATCTGGCGCAACCGGCGCACGTAGAGCTCCCACAGGTCGGCCAGGATGCCGTCCTCGGGGCACACCGCTTCGGCGCGCGCCGTTTCCGGCGTGCCCAGGGTGTTGCGGATGCGGCTGAGGCGGGCGCGGTACTGTTCGGGGTCGACCCCGCTTCCCAGGTGTCCCAGTTCCTGCAGCAGCTGGCGCACCAGGCCGGCCAGGTAGCTTTCGTTGGCAATGTCGTAGGCCGGATTGATGCCGAGTTTGCCGCCGTGCTGGCGCAGCAGCCGGGCGCCGAAGGCGTGGAAGGTGCCGATGGTCATCGCCTTGGCCGCTTCCGGCCGCGCCAGCTTGGCGATCCGCTCCCGCATCTCCCGGGCCGCCTTGTTGGTGAAGGTCATCGCCAGGATCTGGTCCGGCTTGACCCCGTTGGCCACCAGGTAGGCCGCCCGGTGCGCGATCACCCGCGTCTTGCCGGTGCCGGCGCCGGCCAGCACCAGCACCGGGCCGGCGGTGGCGCATACCGCCTCCCGCTGCCGCGGATTCAGATGATTCAAATTGACCGCCATAAGCCCGGTAACGTAGCGTCTGAAGCCGGGCCCGGGAAAAGGCAGAAATGACCCGTGACCCGTGATGCGTGATGCGGTTCAAAACCGGGGGCCGCCGCCGTGCGACCAGCGCGCGGCGACAGCGGGGGACACACGAGGTGCATGGGGCATCCGTTGTGTCCTCCGCCAATGACTCCTCCGGCGGTTCTCGGGGTCGGTATCGGTATCGGAATCGGTATCGTTTATGGAAACCTATAGATCACTATCAAGCAGGAAATCTCCGGGAAACCGGATCAACCAACGGTTAGGTCTTGCCCCCCCGGCCGCCGTGGCGTTTGGCAACCGGCCGGCCGGCGCTATAGTATCCCTTCGCCGACGGAGTGTGCCGTTTACGGACGATGCGCTGCCGTGGACCGTGGTGGGGTACCGAAGCGGTCAAACGGGGTAGACTGTAAATCTATTGGCTCTGCCTTCAGAGGTTCGAATCCTCTCCCCACCACCATTTTCCTTTCTTGCTTGAAACAAGCATGTTATGCGGGTTAAGCCCGCCCCTTATCCCCCTTGCAGCGCGGTGCAGCTCTTTGCGCTTTTGGCCCCCAAAACACGAATTGTCGAACCAAGTCGAACCAAATTTTTGGTGCGGGGACGGCCAACCGCCCCGTCGGCCAAAGGCCTGACGGAACCCTGGTGCGGGTCTCCCAAAAACCACCGTCAGCGTCGCCCGCCACAAAAAAGTTGTCGGCCGGAAATATATTTTACGAGTTTTTCCGGGTACCGGTCCCCGGAACCATCCCCCCCGACTGAATCGTTTCCGGCGAACCCGACCGCGCCTATCGGGAAATGTGGGATTCCGACGATCAGGACCCGGCCACCGAGTCCGATGGGGTGGGGCCGAACACCGCCAGGCCTTGACGTCCCCCTGGCGGTAAGAGGGTACCGTTACGGGTAGAAGCCAGATCCGGCCTACCCGTAGTCGCGGCCACACGGCAACCTGAGTCGGCAAGTTGTGAATACTCCTGCCGTGGGGAATGCTCCACCCAACCGTGCCTTCGCTCTTGAGAAATACACAAAAAGCTTTACATTAATTATCAAGTGTATAGGATCTTGTGTAAATGCGCAATCAGACAAAGGCGATGGCGTTCTTCCACCAGAGTCCCGGGATTCATCGTACCGGAGAGATTCTTGCGGCCGGGATCTATAACCGGACACTCTATCGTCTCCTGAATAAGGGCGTGCTGGCGAAGGTCGGCTATGGCCGTTACCGGCTGGCGAACACGGAGCCGCCCCAGCACGGCGTCTATGCCGAGCTGGCGGGCCGCATCCCCAAGGGGGTGTTCTGCCTGAATTCGGCGCTGGACTTCCACCAGATCGGGACTCAGGTACCCTATGCACACTGGGTGGCGCTACCCCGCGGCGCTTACCAGCCCCAGATCCGCGAGTATGACGTCAATTACTGTGTGTACAGCCCAAAGACCTTTGCCGAAGGGATTCTGAAGCTGGCCCGTGACGGAGTGGAGGTTCGCGTCTATGACCCGGCGCGGACGGTCGTGGACTGTTTCCGGCACCGGAACAAAGTCGGGCTTGAGGTGGCCATTGAGGCGCTTCGAGAGACCCTTCGTGCGAAAAAGGCAACGATCCCCGAAATCATCCGCTATGCCGGGATTTTCCGGATGAAGAATGTGATTATGCCATACCTGGAGGCGCTCCAATGAGCACGCCGATCCCCAAAAACCTGGCCACCTCCATTCAGGCGAAGCTGACTGGTGCTGTAAGGCGGCCCGCCTGCCTGAAATTGAGTTCCGGATGACCGATGGTTTCACGCTGATAATCCCGCGCCCGTTTACCGCGATCAAGAAAGCGCCGATCGAAATGTCGGGGAAAATGTCGGGGAAAATTATTGGGCTGATGCAGGAAGAGCCGGAGATCACGATTCCCGAAATTGCCAAACGGTTGAAGAGGACTCCGCGGTGACTCACCATGAACTGATGGTGACACTTTTGCCTGGCCATTTCCATCATCGGCAACGGGGATACACCGCCTAATTACTTTGCACGCCAAAGTGCGTATTATAATTGTTTTGCGCGGAAGATAAGCGTTTTGCCCGGCTCGCGGTCGGCACGGAGTGTGACGCTGGGGCGCGCCAGGCACTTGAAAACATGCGGATTTCCTACTGGGGGGTGTGCGGAATCCGCAGCCTTGACACATTCGGTCGTGCCGTTTGAGCGGCTCACGGCCCGAGTCGCGGCCCGAGTCGCTCGAACTACGGGTGCTGGATTTGCTGGGAAGCGGGCCGTTGTCGAAAGCAGAGATCTCTTCCGAGCTGGGGCATCGGGAAATTTCGGGTCAGCTCAAGAAGATCATCACTCTCCTCTTGGCGGAGCTATGCTGCTCCACGGAACGGACATGCGCCCCCCCCCAAGTAAGGGGTCACTGAAAGGGGGGGGCGGTTTTTCCGAGCCGGGAACGTAGCGACCGCAGGGAGCGTGAGTGACCGGTCATTGGACAGGGGTTGCCGCCCTGATTCCCGCAGGATACAGTCCCACGCGTCAATGCGTGAGCAGGTGGAAACCGCCAGAATTTTCCAGAAAACCACAAAGGATCCGTCAATGCCCGTTGCAACGGCTTCCCACTCGCCTTCCTCCGTCGCGTTCCACCGCCGGCCGGTTTCGGCTGTGCCGGTGGTGACCCCGCCGGTCGTTTCGGCAACCATGACGCTCAAGGACCGGCTGTCACGGCTGACGCGCGTCCAGGCACGGAAACTGCTCGGCTCGCGCGGTGAGGAGCTGCTCCGCCAAAGCGCCAAGTTCGACATCTCCGATGTGGCGGCGCAGGTGCGGTTTGAGCCGCGCCGGTTTGAGGTGCGGCTTGACGCCGGGCCGGTGGTCACGCTGACCGCGACGGCGATGGCCCCCTTCCTTGCCGTTTCCTGTTCGGCCTGTGACGGTGAGCCGTGCGGGCATGCCGCCGCCGCGGTTTCGTTGGTGTTGGAAGAAAAGACGGCGCTCGGCCTGGCTGAGCCGCCCAAGAAGCGCGCTCCGGCCAAGCCGCTGACCGAGGAAGAGGCCGAACGGCTGGCGCTGGAAGAGCGGGCGAAACGCGCGGCAACGGAGCCGATGCGCATCGCCATGGACGAGCCCGGCAAACTCTGGAGTGACTACCGCGTCACCAACGAGGCTTCCGGGCGCACCTACCGGGTTGCCCTGCGCGGCTGGCAGCGCGGCGAGTCGTTCTGCAGCTGCCCCGATTTCCGTGCCAACACGCTCGGCACCTGCAAACACATTCTCCGTGTCGCGGCGTTTGCCAAGAAGAAGTTTCCCGCCCGGACGCGGGCGGTGCCGTATCTGCCGGAACGCGTGGCCGTCCATGTCGTCCATGGGCGTGAGTTGGAACTGCGCCTGCAGGTGCCGCCGGCCCTGCCGGCGGAAGCGCGGACTTTGGTTGCGCCCCTGCTGGACGGTCCGGTCACCGACATGCATCGGCTTTTGGGCTGCCTGCGCGGCCTTGCCGCCCACGGCGTCGAACCGGTGGTGTACCCGGATGCCGAGGAACTGATCCAGCAGGCGCTCTTCCGCGAGCACATGGACGCCGTTGCCGCCGCCATCCGCCGCGACCCGGCCAACCACCCGTTGCGGAGTTCGCTGCTGAAAACGCCGCTTCTTCCCTACCAGCTTGACGGCATTGCCTTCGCCGCCGGCCGCGGCCGCGCCGTGCTGGCCGACGACATGGGGCTGGGCAAGACCATCCAGGGGATCGGCGTGGCGGAACTGCTGGCGCGCGAGGCCGGCATCGGCCGGGTGCTCGTCATCTGCCCGACCTCGCTCAAGTCACAGTGGCGCAATGAAATCAAGCGTTTTTCCACCCGTTCGGCCCAGCTGGTGGCGGGGGGGGCGGCCGAACGCGCCGCACAATACGCCAACGACAGTTTCTTCACCCTTTGCAACTACGAGCAGGTGTTGCGCGACCGTCCCGCCATCGAACGCGCGACATGGGATCTCATTGTTCTCGACGAGGGGCAGCGCATCAAGAACTGGGAAACCCGCACCAGCCGCGTCATCAAACAGCTCAGGTCCCGCTTCGCCCTGGTGCTTTCCGGAACGCCACTGGAAAATCGCCTGGAGGAGTTGTATTCCGTGCTTCAGTTCGTGGACGGCCGCCGGCTCGGCCCCGCCTTCCGCTTCCTCAACCGCCACCGCGTCCAGGACGAACACGGCAAAACCCTCGGTTACCGGAACCTGGACCATCTCCGCGAGCAACTCAAGCCCGTGCTCCTGCGCCGCACCCGCCAGTCGGTGTTGATGGAGCTGCCGAAACGCACCACCGAAGTCATCCGCATCGCGCCGACCCAGCAGCAGCTTGAGCTCCATGACGGCAATATGCAGATCGTCAGCACGATCGTCCGCAAAAAATTCATCTCCGAAATGGATCTGCTGCGCCTCCAAAAAGCGCTGCTGCTGTGCCGCCTGGCCGCCAACGGCACTTTTCTCGTGGACAAGCAGGAGCCGAACCATTCCAGCAAGCTCGTGGAACTGGACGCGTTGCTCGGCGCCCTCGCCGCCGAGGCGGACCGCAAGATCGTCCTCTTCAGCGAATGGACCACCATGCTCGGCCTGATCGAGCCGCTGCTGAACAAGCACGGCCTGCCGTTTGTCCGGCTCGACGGCGACGTACCGCAGAAAAAGCGCCAGGGACTCGTCAACGAGTTCCAGCAGAACCCGGCCTGCCGTCTCTTCCTCACCACCAACGCGGGCTCCACCGGCCTCAACCTGCAGGCCGCGAACACGGTCATCAACGTGGATTTGCCGTGGAACCCCGCCGTGCTTGAACAGCGCGTCGCCCGCGCCCATCGCATGGGCCAGAAACGGCCCGTCCAAGTCTATCTCCTGGTCACCGAACAGACGCTGGAGGAGCGTCTGCTCGGCACCCTTGCCGCCAAACAGGATCTCGCGCTCGCCGCGCTGGATCCCGACGCTACCGCCAAACAGGTCAACCTGGCCAGCAGCATGGACGAACTCAAGCGCCGCCTCGAAGTTCTGCTCGGCAAACCGCCGCCGCCGCCGTTGGAAGCCGCGCCGGCACCACCGCCCGCGGCGGAGGAGGCCACCCGGCAACGCCAGCGCGTCGCGGTGGCGGCCGGTAACTTTATGGCCGCGGCGTTCCAATTCCTCGGCGAACTGGTGCCCCAGGCACCGCCGACTGCGGCCGCGCGCCAGGCCGCCGACCAGCTCAAGAGCCAGTTCCGCGCCGCCGCCGCGCCCGGGGCGGACGGCACCATCGCGCTCACCGTCACCCTGCCCGACGCCGGTGTCCTCGACCGCCTCGCCGAAACCCTCGCCAGCCTCCTGGCCAAGGCCGGAAACGCCGGGTAAACTGCCCGCGGAACGGCAAATGCGGTACTCTCCGCCCCCGTGGGCCGCCATTTACCCCGTCACTTCATTCCGCGATTCGAATGAAATGTGAAAAAAAACGAAACAAAAGTTGATTTTTTGACCCCCAATCATGTATAGCCACAACACCACCAAGACTATTGGGTCTGGGTTAAACGTGCATGGTAATGAAAGGATCGGATCATGAAAATCAGTGGAATCAGCCTCGTTACGTGCATCATGGTCGCGGCAAGCGCCGTGGCTCGGGCGGCCTTGATCGAAAGTGCCACCGGGTTGACCAATCCCGCTTTCACCATCACGTTTAGTGCTTCGCCACAATCTGACGGCACACAAATCACGAACCAGTACTCCGGCTCCGGCGTGACCTTCGACGGTACCACGGGTAGCGGCGTGTATAGCGCATGCGTGGATTAAATGTCAACTTTTGTTGTTGTTTATTTTACATTTCATTCGATTCCCAGAATTCAAATGCCGTTTTCTGAAGAGAGCCATCCTGATAACACCGAACTTCAACGAGTGGAATCGGTTGTTGGTGGGGTTGCTTTTTGCCGGGAAGGGATCACGTTTCGGCATGGCAACGGCATTGGAACATCTTGAGGGACGCCGGTTCTGCGTGGTCTTTGTGAAGGTGCTGGACCTGGCGGCCGGCAAGGTGCAGCTGCGCTGTCTGCACGGGCGGGCGGATGTGCGGCAGGGCCGGTTGGACGTGGTGACGGCGGCCGGCGCGGTGTTCAGCGTGCCCTCGTCGGCACACGGCTCGATCCAGGCCAGCGACGGCACCGCCCTGCTGCGCGACGCCGACTATTTCGCGCTGGTGCGGGTTGACGACAAGATGGAGTTCGTCACTCCGGACGAGGCGGAAACGGCGTGAGGGGAGGGCAGCGGCGGCTGGAGTTTGGCAAAACTCAACGGTTGCGGTTTTCCCGTCCCAGCGGGACGGGGCGGGAATAGGCAGGGGCTTCAGCCCCTGTTTTATCACCCCCGATTTCGCGTGCCATCAGGTACGCGGCGAATCGCGGCGTACCTACGGCACGCCATCGTTTCATTTTTCGGAACAGGGGCTGAAGCTCCTGCCTATTTTCATTCAGTCCCTCCGGGACGAAGCCGCCCCTAACCCCCATACTTTTGCCAAACTCCAGGGGAGGGCGCCTGCGGCACCCGCCGTTCCCCAGAGGGCCATTAGTTGACCCGTCACTATCGTTCCGGGCTCGGTCAATCCCCTTGGGACGCTGGGGAGCCCATCCCTCAATCACCAGTTGGCCAGCGGCGAGAATTCGGCGGTGAGCCGCTGCCAGTCCAGCGGGTCGTTGTCGAACGGCTGCACCACCACCAGGACCGGCTCGTTGCCGGCGGCGCCCAGGGTGATCCGGCGCAGGGTGGTCTGCCACCAGTAGCGCAGCGGTGAGGCATGACGGGTCTCGCCGTCGGTGTACCAATAAAGGGCCTCGGCGCTACGGTTGTTGCGGGTGAAGCGGGTCAGCATGGCGTGGCCGCCGACGATGGGCACGGGGCGGGTGGACACCAAGTGCCAGCCGGCGCCCTGGAGGCAGTATTGCGGGTCGTGGACGACGTGGCGGTTGTGGGTGCCGTCGACGGCCAGCACGGCGAAGCGCTGGCCGCGCCAGACGTACAGCCGCTTGAGGTAGGCGACCGGCCCCAAGGCCTTGGTTTCGCCGGGGCTCAGCGGCAGGTCGCGGGAGAGGAAGTCGACGCCGCGCTTGGGCAGCGCCTGCAGGCGGCCGGCGGCATCCGGCAGCGGGATGGACGTCCACACCACGGCCAGGAACACCACGGCCCCGAGGCCGACCCACAGCCACCGCGATTGCATGCCGTTGCCGTTCATGTCCGCCATCCTTTCTCGCGTGCCACGCTCCAGGCTCCGAACAGCGCCAGCAGGATGGCCACGGCCACCCGCAGCCCCATGAGGACGTTGGGGGGGAAGTTGATCATCCGGCAGGCGGCCCAGCCGCCGGCCGGCAGCCAGAGCGCGGCGCCGGCCAGCCACAGCAGCCGCTCCCGGCGCCAGCTCCACAGGGCGGCCAGGCTGAAGGCCAGGGCCCCATGGCGCAGCACGTTGAGGTCGGCCAGGATGCCGCCCAGCAGGCAGAGCAGGGCCAGCCAGACCAGGATCTGCCCCGGCCGCCGGTTCCACAGCCGCGGCCCCGGCCCCAGCCACCAGAGGGCCACCGGGCAGCTCCAGAGCACGAGGGCGGGCAGGCCGCCCACCAGGTAGGGGGAGTCCAGATCGGTCCACAGCCCCGCCGACTGCCAGACGGCCGCGGCCAGGACACCCCACAGCACCAGGGGGGGGCGGCAGGTTGGGGAAGGCATTTCCGGCATCAGCGTCTCCTGGGCGCCGCGGCGGCCGGGGCCGTCTCCGGGCGCTGCCAGCGGAAGGCCGCGACGCACACCAGGAACATGATCATCAGCACCAGCCAGCCGCCGTAGGTGTGGATGAGGCCGCTGGCCAGTTCCACCCCGAAACTGAGGCCGAGGGCGCAGACGAAGGCCACGCGCAGGGTGTTGGCCAGCCAGGCCAGGAGGAGGAGCAGCAGCAGGTTCCACCAGTAGCGGCGGGTGTTGCCCAGCCACAGGAAGGCCAGGGCGGCGCCGGCCATCAGCATGGCCTGCAGGGTGTTGAGGCCGGCGCAGGCGGCGCCGACATCGACCGGCAGGCCGTCAATGCGCAGCTGGGTGCCGATGGCCGTCACGTTCAGGCCCAGCCCCTGGTACAGCCAGCCCGTGACCTGGGTGCCGGTCAGGCGGAACCAGAACCCCACCGTTTCGCCTTCGAGGACGATCCAGGGGAAGGAGAGGAAGGGCAGGACCATCAGTTTGGCGGCGGCCGGCCGGCGTTTGGCATCCAGGCGGGGGGCGAGCCAGCTCCACAGCAGGCAGCACCAGGCGGCCGTCAGCACCACGCACAGGCTGGTCAGGGTGCCGATGACAAAGAGCCCCAGGCCGGCCAGGGCCCAGCGGGGGGCCAGCACCAGGGCGGGGGCCCGCCGCAGTTCCCAGGGCGCCCCCAGCCAGGCCATCAGCGGCAGGCCGACCAGCACGGGAAGGGTGTTGGCGGGGTCGTTGAGCCAGACCAGATCCCGCAGCCAGATAAAGGCGGCCAGCATGGCCAGAAAGGCCGGGAACTGCCAGTGGCCCGGCGGCCGGCCGGTCGGCGGCGAGACGGCATAGCGCGGATCGCTCATGGCGCGGTGGCCTTGGCTTGGGGTTTGGCGGCGCCGCCGTTCCGGGCGTCGTGGATCAGCCGGAGGTTTTCATGGAACTGGGGGGTGTCGGGGGATTCGCGCAACAGGGCGCGGGTCAGCGTCTCGGCGCGGGGGTAATCCTTTTGGGAGAAGGCGAGGCGGGCCAGGTACACCTTGGCCTCCAACGACTCCTGCTCGATGGCCTGGTAGAGGCGGGTGGCGGTGGCGGTGTCCTGGCGCATCCAGGCGAGGCGGGCCAGGATCTCCTTGCCCAGGACGTTGCCGGCCAGCCGCGGCTGGTTCTGGACCACCTGGGCGGCGCCGGCCAGGTCGCCGGCTTCGATGCGGGCCAGGCTGAGCAGCCAGGCGGCCCGCAGGCCGGCCGGGGAATTGTCGGGGGCCACGGTGGCCAGCTGCTTCATGGCGGCATCCGTCTTGCCGATGGCCAGCAACAGCTCGCCTTCGAGCATCTGCAGGGCCGGGGTTTTGGCCTCCTGCTGCTGGCAGAACTCCAGCGCCTTTTCCGGGCCGCGGTTGCTGCGCAACGCTTGGGCCAGGCCATAGGCCAGCCAGTCCGGATAATCGGCCGGGATGGTGGACAGCCGGTTGAGCTGCAGAGCGGCCTCCAGCCAGCCGCCGGCAAGGAAGGCGGCGCTGAACACGTTGCGGCTGTCCAGCAGCGTGGCAATCGGGTCGCGGCCGGCGCCGGTGCGCGGTTTGGCCGGGGCGGCCTGCAGGAACGCCTCCAGTGCCGGGAAGAACTGGTGCCGGCCGGCCTGGCCGCCGGGCAGGGCGCTGCTTTTGCCGGCGCGTTCGGCGGGCGGCATTTTGCCCGGCCCCACGCGCCGGTACTGCAGGATGCGTTCCAGGGCGGCCTCCAGGTCCGGCTGCCAGGAGCGGCTCCGGAAGCGGTTGCGGGACAGCAGTTCCAGCGCCTGCGGCTCGTCGCCGCGCCGGAGCGCTTCCAGCAGCTGAAGCCAAAACAGTTCCTGGTTGGCGCGCAGGTAGCGTTCGGCGCCGGGCAGCGCCTGGTAGCCCGCCGGGTCCCAAAACTGTGCCGCCGGCAGTTCCAGCAGGAAGCCGATGAGCGGTTCCAGTTCGCCGCGGGTCGGCCGGAGCTTGTTCCAATCCAGGCTGGCGGGGGCGGCCACGCGGTTCCAGAACCAGGCCCGCAGCCACAGATGGTCGGGCGACTCGGGGGTCAGCCCCTGGGTCAGGCTCAGCAGCATTTGGCCGTAGTCGCCATGCCGGCGGTGGAAGTCGGCGAGCTGTTCGCGGAAATAGGCCCGCTGGCCGTCGTTTTCCATGGCCGCCTGGTATTCGCTGCGGGCGGCGGGCAGCAGCCCGGCGTTCTCCAGCATCTGGGCCCGGAACAGGCGGATTTCGGGGTTCCGCGGATCCACGTTCATGGCCTGGTTGAGGTAATTCCAGGCGGCGGGCAGGTCGGTCGGGGCGGCCAAGATGGCCAGGCGGGCCAGGCGGTTGCTGTCGCCGGTGCCGGGAAAGCGGCGGGATTTGAGCAGGGTGACGGCCTTGTCGCGCTTGCCCTGGCGGATCAGGGTGTCCACGTCCAGCATGAACCAGGACTCGGTCTGGGTTTCACGGTTGCGCCACTTGTTGCGCAACGCCCGCGCTTCCGCGACCGACCCCCGTTCCATCAACGCCCGCACCACCAGTTGCGCCGCCTCCTCATTGCGCAGGAACAGGGAGGGGTTCTCGGTGTAGCGCTGAAGCAGCGGGGTGATCCGTTGCAGCGCGACCAGGATGCGGACTTCCAATTCGCAGAAACGGGCGTTCAGGTTGGGGTCCTTGCCGGCCGGCGAATAGCGGGTCGAATAGAGGACTTGCAAGGCTTCGGCGGGTTTTTTCTTTTCGAGCAACCCCTGGGTTTCCGCGAGCCGTGACTCAAACCGGCTGCGGACCATCCAGCTGCGCCACTGGAACACCCCCCACACGCCGATGGCCATCACAGCCACTACGGTCAATGCCGCCACCCAACGGTTGAGCATGACACCCGTCCTCCTTTTTAGGATATTAAACGTTACAACTGTGCGGGCCGTTCATGTTCCGCCGGCGTTTCGTCTGGACCCCCCACAACCCGGACCCGGCCCGTAGCCATCGTTGTAAAATCTAGGCGGCCCCTGTCAAATAGCAAGCACGGGAGACGCACGGGGGCGCAGGTCCGTTTCCGTCGGGGCTTCTCTTGCGGTGCGCCGCGCGCAGAGTATCCATGCGATTCCGACCCCGACCCCGATCCCGAGGGCCTTTCTCATCCTCGGCTGCCACGGCAACCCCCTCCACGGGCGGCACGCCCATAGCCATCAGGTTAAGCCGTTTTTGAGCGCCAACGGCGCGCATTCATACCAGCCTGGGGCAACGCCCCAGGAAAG
>JBAZJM010000134.1:0-11806 GCA_041651315.1 Lentisphaeria bacterium
CCGGCTTTGCTGGCGCCCAGGCTGAGCCCGGCCCCGCCCTGCATCGCCGCATACCACCAGCCGCCGACCCGGCTGCCCCAGCGCTCAAGAATGATCCGGAGCGGCGCCCCGGTCCGGGCCAGGGCGCCTGCGTACTCCGCCCGGTGCGTGAACACCGCCACCGGCCGTTGGGCGTGGACATAGGCCGTGGTGCGGAAGGTTCCGAAAGCGGTGCGGGCGTGCCACTCCGAGCATCCCGCATGCAGGTCCAGTCGGGCTTCATAGTCGTTCAAATACAGCCAGTTGTGAATCGGCGCGGCGTGCTGGATCTTCAGCTGGCCGCAACTGCGGAGGACCGTCCACGGCTCCTTTGGGTCCTGCGGATCGACCTGCTCATAGGTGTCGGTGTGGTTGGCCTGGAAAACCAGCCCGTCCTCGTTGGCCCACAGCGGCCCGCCCAGGGAACCGTTCCCCAATGGCAGCCCTTCCCACCCCTCCCGCGGCGGCGACCGATGCACGACGTCATGCCTGGCCAGGTAGTTGCGGATGTCGACGGTGAAACTCATGGATGAAAACCTTAAGTTCCGTGATGGCGGTAGCGGTTCAGCACTTCCAACTGCACCGCTTTCGGCAAGTTGGCCAGCCGTGACGAATAGCCGCCCACCCGGACAATCAGATGGGGGTGCCGCGCCGGATCCCGGATGGCCTCTTCAAGCTCGGCCACGGACGTCATGTTGCCTTGGAAAATTTGGCCGTCGAGGGCGCAAAAGGCGGTGACGACCGCCTTCAGCAGCCCATGGTCGATCCACCGGCTGTCCATGTCCCACATGGTGGACGCCCCGCCGGTGAACAGCGTGCTGTCCAGCTTGCCATAGGACGTGATCGCGGACGTCAGGCCCTTGGTCATGGCGGCACCTTGGGGCGTCAGGCCATGGGCGATCGGCGTGCCGGCCCGGCGGCCGTCCGGCAGGGCGCCGATGCTGGCCCCCATTTGGGCGGCCCAGATGAAGGTCAGGATGATCTGCTTGACCCGGCCGCCCCGGCGGGTGGTATGGGCGTCGAAAATGTCACTGACCGATTGCGTCAATTGCCGCATCATCGCATCGGCCGATTCGTCGTCCTGGCCATATTTGGGGAGGGCGAGCAACTGGGCGTGCAGCGATTCATACCCCGCGAAATCGGCCTTGAGGGCGGCGAGCAGTTCGGCGGCGGTGCAGAGCCGGTCCTCGAACACCGCCCGCTTGACCGCGTACAGGGCGTCGGCGGCGTTCTGCATCCCCATGGGGCTGCCGCCGTAATCGGGATAGCGGGCGCCGCCGCCGTTCTGCTCGCGGCCGGTTTCGAGGCAGTCGTGGATCATGGACGACTGCAAAAACAGCGGCCGGTATTCGGCCCAGGTTTCCGCGGTCAGATCCAACTGCCTGAATTTGACCTGAAAAACCTGCTTGAGGCTGGCGGCAAACGCGGCATAACAGTCGTCAAAGGTGGCATAGCCGGTCAAATCTGGGCCAGGCGGCAGCCGCTGTTTGCGGGTGACCAGGCAGTAGCCGCCGGTCAGGGACAGTTCCAACACCTTGGGGACATTGACGACAAAGGAGTACAGCAGGTCGCCGCCCAGGCCCTGGGGGCTGACCTCCATGCAGCCGCCGCACATGTAGGTGGCCGCCTCATCCCGCGTCATCCGGCCGTCGCGGAGCATGGCGGGAATGATCGCATCATCGTTCAGGATCTGGGCGCGGTTTCGGCCCTTCAGCAGATAGTCCACGCAGCGGTCACGGTAGGACTCGGCGTTGGCTTTTCCCAGGCGCGTATAGATGGCGGGATGTGTCAGGTCGAGCTGTTCGACCGCGTCGATCATCATGTAGGTCAGAGGGGTGACCGCGTCCGTGCCGTCGGGGCCGGTCCCGCCGACCGCAATGGCTTCCACGTAGCCGTCATAGGGGTGAATGCGCTGGTCCATCTTGATGAACAGTTCGGCGACCAGCTCCGCGGCGTCTTGGTAGGTCAGTTTGCCGGTCTCGTACTCCTCTTTCAAATAGGGCCACAAGACGGCGTCCAGCCGGCCCGGACTGTTGCCGCCAAACGGCGCTTCATACATCACGCAGACATGCTGGAACAGGTAGCTTTGCAGGGCTTCCCGGAAATTCCGGGCCGGTTGGGCGGGAACCCGCTGCATGATCGCGATGCATTCGGCGAGGTGCTGCCGGCGGGCCGGGTCTTCCGCCGCCGCGCACCACCGGGACAGTTCAGCCACGTGCTTCTGGTTCCAGTCCAGCATGGCCCGCAGGCAGATGAGAACGGCCTGGTAAAAATGACGTTGTTCGTCGTCCCGGGCCCGCCGCAGCGCCTCGTCGTAGCGGGCGGCAAGCCCTTCCACGCCCAGCGACAGGATGAGGCTGTAGTCCCAGGCGATATGCCCGGGAAAGGCGGCGCGGGACATGATGAAACTCTCGCCCGTCTGCACCGGATCAGCCCAGTCGACGGGCGCCAAGACGGCCAGTTCCGGAAGGTCGCGCCGCAGCCGCGCGTCCAGGACGTTTTGCCAAGACAGTTCGCCGAGCTTGCCATAAAAGCCGCCTTCCCGGTCGCCGCCCAGCAGGTCGTCAATGAACAAGCCGTGCAATTTCTCGTCGGGAAAGAGGAGCACAGGTTCGTTGGTCAGCGCGGCGGCGAAACTTTCCGCGAACCGCAACGGCAGCGGCAGGCTGGCAAAACGCCCGGTGAAGGCGGCCAGCTGACGGGCCACGCCCGTGACCGTCCGGGCATGCGTTCGGTGAAGTTCCGCCGCCCGTTGCAGCTGTTGCTCAAGACGTTTGGTGACTTGGAAGGTTGCTGCCGACATAATCGGTTCCTGGGACCGTTGTTCGTTTTTGCGGGTGGGGCTTCCGGCCATTTTTGCAGACGGTCACTTTTAGTCTTTTTTAATCCGAACGAGTTGTCTGTTCTTATGGCAATATGTTGCTAACTGGCCAATATCCCATAGGTTATGGGTATATTATTGTTCACCTTATGGTGTAGTTATGTTCGTTGGGTTGCTGTCTATTGCGAGGAACGAGGCCGTTTAACGCATGAATTCCCCCGAGATCCAGTATTACTTGTCTTTGCGTGCCGTCGAACCGGTGGCGGGCGGCTTATGGATTCACGATGTCGGGATTATCACCGGTCACCGGGCCTCCCATTGGCAGTGGTGTACGGACTTTCTTTGCATGCATCTGGTGGTGGCGGGCCGGGGCACGGTGCGCACCGCCACGGAGACTCGGACGGTGCAGGCCGGGGATATGTTTTGGTTGTGGCCAGGCGTCACAATAGAATATTTCAAAGATCCGGCCATGCCGTGGCAGGTTCACTGGTTGCAAGTAACCGGGGCGTTGGCGATCCCCTTTGGCCACGCCTGCGGCGTGGGTGCCGACAAGGTTTGTTCGCGTCCGGCCAACCCGGTGGCGGCCACCGCCTGCGTCCGGCGTATTTACCACCTGTTCCGCTTGAAGAAAGCCGACCAGGCGCCGTACCGGGTGCTCAGCCTGCTCTACCGCTTTTGTGATGCCTGTTCTCGGTCCGCGCCGCCGTCGGAGGTCCGGGCGCCGACCAGCCAGACCAACTTAGTGGCCCGGGCGCGCCACTTCATTACCGCCGCGCCGCAAACCGTGAAAGGTGTGACCGAACTCGCTGCGGCCCTGCATGTCAGCCGGACCACCTTGTTTATGGCCTTTAAAAAGGTGCTTGGCGTGTCGCCCGTCCAATGCCTGGCGGAAGCACGGGTGACGTTGGCCAAGGAATTGTTGGGGACGACCCTCCAGCCTTTGGCGGCGGTGGCACGCCAGTGTGGGTTCAATGGGGAGAAGTATTTCCTGTATTGTTTCCACCGCCAGACGGGGCTGACACCGGGCCAATGGCGGGCCCGGTGCCGTGCCGGATAAACGCCTTGGCGGCGGATGCCGGATGTATACAGCCGGTCAAGGGGGGGCGGACAGTTTTCGTTCCTCCAGCTGACCTGCTCCGCGCATCTTATCGGCAAGTTCGCTGTATGCTTTTTTGATTTGTTGGGGTGTAAGCACACCCGCATAGATGTTAACTTCATCAATCAAGCCGCTGAAGGCATTGGCGGTTATTGAGAATTGATTGCTGACCACTTGTCCCGCACTGATGCCGAACAACAGAGGCGATGAACTCGCCAGGTCTCCGTATAGCAATCCTGCGCCGGAACCCACATACACACCATCGACATAGATGAGGGTAACACCTTCTGGCGCATCACGGACGGCCACCACCTGATGCCATTTGTCATCGTCCAGTCGTTGATTGCCTTTGGCGACGGTGTACATGCCGGCGGTTGGGGAGGAGAGCTGATAGCGGATCATGGTATATGGGAATTCATCACCATAGCCGCTGTTTTGGGCAACCAAGGTGATGGATTTATCTACCCCCCGGCTAAAAATGGTGCCGGATTTTCCCGGTGCCATTTTCAACCATAACGACAGCGAAAAACTTTGATCTTTGCCGAAATGGAACAGCGGCGAATCCTCTACTCTAAAATATTCGCCCTTCCCCTTAAGCACCAACGCCTTTCCCTTCACGCCATCACCCAGCATGGCGCCATTCATCAGCTTGCCAGAATTGGCATGGCCTGACAGATCCGACACCCCCCCTCCGGTTGCCACATCAAAATTCCATGATGCAAGAAGGACGGGGAGATCACCGATTTGGGAGGTTTTGGCAAGGTAGGAATCCGGCAGGGTTTTTGATTCTTCTTCGGTGATTTTGCATCCGGGAGACTGGAGATCCAGGCTGATGGTTTGCTCTTTCTCCGGTGCTTCCCCCTTGATCACGTCCTGAACCATCACAGACGCCATGAGGACCGCGTATGGTTTGCCGCCCGGATTGACGCTAAACACAAGCCGGTTTTTCTCCTGCAGATCCCGGCGGTCGAGTTCAAACTCGACAAGCTCGTTTTTATCCCAGGAATCGGTGGCAATCTGAGCCGGCAACGAGAACGTGCCCCTGCCATTGACGCGAACGGTAGCCGAATCGAGAGTGGTGCCTTCAATCGCGACCCTCAGCAGATAGCGCTTTGCGGTGCCGGTTAATGCCGTTGCCGGAAGCGTCACCGTGAGCACCTCGGGGTGTTCTGGCGCCACCCGGAAAACCACCTTGTCACCGATGTGCCGTTCTTGCGCCATGACCCGTTCAGGAGGAGTCGCGTGGTCATATTCGGCCTGTAGGGTGCAGGTGCTAAATGGCGGCAGTTTCACCGCTGCCGATACGTTCCTTGACGGAATGAGGGCCGTTGGTTCAAAGACGGCGTGCTGGATCTTGCCCGCCTTAAAATCATACCACAGAAGTTGTGCCCGCAACAGGGTGAACTTGGCGGTGCCAGGCGCCCTTAGCTTGAACAGGGTTTCCCGGTATTCGCCATGGTCGTTGAAAGCGATTGCCGTGAGTTGCTTGTCTTGTATGGCGGCAACGGTTCCCATTCCGGGGGCAGTGCTCTCGCTCTGCACATATTGGCCGTGCAGGGGCCTGAACATCACCATTGGCATGGCAACCCCATTTGCGCGGCCAAACCCGTCAAAGAATTTAGCCAGGCTGATGGCCGACCACCCGTAGCTGAGGTCAGGGTTTCGCAGCAGTCCGAACCATTCACGCTCAATGATAATTCCTTGCTTGAACTGGTTGAGCGGTTCTGGAGACTGCCTGAACACATACGCGCTCGCTTCCGAGTCCACGGCGGGTATCGGGCGGCCGTGTTTTCGTTGCCAATACTGGCCGACAGTTTCCGCGATCGCTTGCGCACGCTTGGGATGGACGCCGTAATGGTAATCGAAAAAGTCCAGTCCGATGGCGCCATCCAGAATGGGACGGAGGAAATCATCCCACATCACGCGTCCGCCCTTGGTTGGCGTAAAGTCAACCGCACAGACATCCGGGCCGCCGACCCTAACCTCCGGAAACCGTTTCTTAATGGCCGTATAGAGGGGATTGTATTGCTTCAGCCACGCGGTGGCGGTGGCGTTTCCCGCCTGGTAGTCGCCATATTTCTTCCAACTGTCAAACATGTCATCGACAATGGCCTTATTCCAGATCATGGTCGGCCAATTGATTTCATTGTCGAGCGTCACCGAGAACGTGGTGTCTGAAGGAAAGATCGCTTTGATCTTGGCGAGAATATTCACGCAAATTTCCGCGTACAATTCTTTGTCTTTGAGAAAGAACGGACTGCGGTCGCCGGGGGATCGGGACAAGATGGTGTTGATCTCGGAACCTAAGACGGGATATTTTTTCATCAGAGCTTCCCGCTCGGGGGTAAGCTTGGGCGGGGTCGTGCCCAACACCGGTTCGGCCGCAAACTGTGACGGCGCGCCGTAGAACATGACGAAGACTTGCCGGGGTTTTAGCTTTGCAAGCCCAACCCATTCCGGCCAGACCCCAAGGACCTGTGCCATGTCCACCTTTTTCCAGTAGTCCGGATTGAAGACCAGCGCACGCTTTTCCTCCTCGGTTTTACCCTCCATACCGGGGAGTTTGAAGCGTGAGATGGCATCGTCAAACCCAAAATACGTGCGGCCAAAACACCCGCTATCCAAGTTCCAGGTGGCACCCGTCTGGGGAGCCATGCCGGGGCTGTAGGATTCTAATCCGAAAATAGTGCGCATGATCGTATCGTGACCGTTAAAGGAGCGGGCGATGTTACCATCCACCGTGATGGTGACCGTACCGGTTGCCGATTGCCTCGCTCGGGCACTGTTGACATACCCCCGCCCCCATTCCGTCATGCTGGAGGCAACCTCTTGAGACGCGTTATGCACCAGTTGCACCCGGCCGCCGCCCTTCTTGGCCGCAGTGTTGATGGCGGCATCCAGGCCGATCTGCATCCCGGGCTCGACCTTGGCTTGGCCAAAATTGCCCAAGGGAATGGCGGCCTCGATCACATAACCGTTGCGGTTGCCTGCATTGGCCACCGCGATCTGTCCGCCAACCGCGATTGTATCGTTGGTCCCCCGGATCCGGCGCTCCTCCAAACGCCCCATGCCGGTATTCTTCCGGACAAACCAGATTTGCGGTTTGGCCTGTGGGCTGCCTGGGTTGAGGAGAATCTCATATTCATACCCCGATCCCTGGCGGACACCGCCCGGGATCAACGCATTGAAGTCGGTGGCATCGTTGTTCATGTCCCGCAGTTCAAGAAAGAGTTCGACGCAGTCCCGGTTCTTGGCATCGTCACCCCGCAGGTCAT
Source organism: Lentisphaeria bacterium (assembly GCA_041651315.1). Taxonomy (GTDB): domain Bacteria; phylum Verrucomicrobiota; class Lentisphaeria; order Oligosphaerales; family CAITYL01; genus CAITYL01. The sequence goes on from JBAZJM010000134.1 coordinate 7,211, forward strand.
TGTTGGCGGGACCTTCCTTAGTGATGTCGGCGGCCACATAGAGGGTGTTGTCATTTACCATAAGCAGAACCTTGCCGCTCAACTGAGCGGGCCCCTGCCAGGCGCCAATCCTCACCTTGGCGGCGCGGTTCAGATTGAGCACGGCCGCCAGGCGCCATTCCGATAAATTACCGTCGACGATGATCGGCGCTGACGGCTTGGGAATGACCAATCCGGGGGTGGTTTCAACCGCAATTTCACTGACCGGCCAGCCGCCGTCCTTGGCCTCGGTTGGCGGAACCTTCAGCTTCACATAGCGAACGTGTTTGGCAAGGTAATAACCATTCAGGCTTCCGCTAATCCGAACCGTTCCCCCTGATGAATAGGTGTGCTTCCAACCGGCTCCCTCTTCCCATTGCCGGTTCAGCAATTGCGTGGCGGATAAGTTGCCCGTAACGTGAACGAACGTCACCCCATCGTCACTGACGGACAGGTCGCCTTCGCGGTTCCACAGGCCCCGTGCATCTGGGCAGGTGGTCATGATGCTGATGGAGGCAATGTCGCATCTTTTTCCGAGGTCAACCGTCACGGACAGCGGGGTCTTTCGAGCTTCGGCACTTTGCAGCAGGGCATCCTTATCGTTGCCATCAACGAGTTCACAGGGGTCGGTAACTCCGCCGGACGGGTTGAGCGTGGTGTCCGGTCCCAAGATGACCCGCTGGCCCAGGGCGATGCTGGTGTCACTGGCATGCGAGCCCGGGAGGTTGGTGATCGTCGGATGCGCATCCACCATGACCGTACCGCCAAAGACGGTTGGGGCCGCCAGCAGGCACAGGATGCATAACGTGTTTATAATAAAAAACTTGCGAAAAATAAAACACATGTCTTGCGGTGCTCCATACGGGAATGGGGGGATTTGCCGGCGATGGCGCGCGGAAGTTTGACGCCGGTTGAAAAACAAAAAGCTATCACCAACCCATCCCCGGCCCCGCGCCTGTGTCAGGGTTGATCGGTATCAAAGATGGTGATGTCCGCCATGACTTGTGCGGCTTTCATCCACGCGGCATGGCCGTCGGCAAAGGCGATGTTTAACCCGTCGCGATGGGACGGTACCGAGGCGCCGGCCCAATACATCGGATAGGCAAACCAGCCGCCGTTATAAAAGGGGCGCACGCAGCATCCGTTATAGGTGCCCCCCGTATCATAGATCATCACCGTATTGGTGGGCCTGGAGATCGCCGCGTCCGTCACGCCCATCCGGTCACCGGCCGTGCCGCCGCCCTGAAACACCTTGCCATTGCCGGCATAGGAGCCAACCGGAGGGACGACGCCAATGCTATAATCAATCACACTCGGACAGACAAACACCTTGTCTGAGTTCACATAAGCTTTGACCCCCGCCCCCCACGTGACCCAGGTGGTGGAGGTACCCCAGTTGGTGCCGTCAGGATTGTCGGTATGAGGCGGCATGCCCCCCCCCCAATCCTGGGCATACATCAGTGCGCCCAACGACAGTTGTTTCAAGTTGCCGGTGCAATAGATGTGCTTGGCTTTTTCCCGTGCCTGGCTTAGCGAGGGGAGCAACATGGCCGCCAAAATGGCGATGATGGCGATGACCACCAGCAGCTCAATTAGCGTAAAGCCAAGCCGACGTTTCATCTCAACCACCACTTTTCCGTCTCAAAACGTTTCAGGCTGCTGGGCATTTCTCTGGATTTGGGATTTCATTTCGCCGAAACCGTCGTCTAATCCCACGTTGCGATCTGAAATCCCCAATCTCCAACTCTGACTCATCCCATCACGTACGTTTTCGCCGGGCCGAGCCCAGCAATCCGGTAAGGCTGATACCGAGCATCATCAAGGCGGATGGCTCGGGTACCGTCACCGACACATTGTCAACCGCACCGCCCCAGCCGGAAGCGCCGATCTGCACTCCAAGGCGTTGGCCGATGTAAGCACTGGCGGAGGGCACGTCGTATGATAACGGGGTGACGCTCGCATAGTACGGTAAAACTTCCCATCCCGTTCCGACACTCGGGTAGTCCGCCGATGCCAAAATCGTACGGGTTCCCAACAGATCGTCGGCGTACAGCGCGACAGAAAAAGTCGCGGCAAGCACTCTGAAGGTGTCCATCGAAAAGGCATAATGCTCGCCCGTCCCGATCACCCAGTCAGTGGTCTGGCTGATCTGGCCAAAGCCTGGTGGTGATGAGATGTAACACCGGGGGGTCGTGATACAGTTGCCATCCGGGCCAACCGTAGGTGTTCCAGAATCCGCCGTCCATCCCGAAAAGTCGCCGGCGCCGCCATCCGTTCCGAAAATGCCATTGGTGATAATTTCCGCTTGGACGGCGCCCGTTAGCGCCATCAGCAACATCGTGGATACCACGGCACAATACAATGTTTGCTTGTTCATGTATCGAACTCCTTAGTCACCGTATCATGGGTCTCAAAAACAGTTGCGAATTCCAACGCCATACACCTAAAACGTGTCTTTCCTCACGTCATGCGACTGACAGGGACATGCGGAGGGGATGATCCCGCGTTCGTTCTCCCGTCGGCATGAGCCAGTTGGCGCCGACGTTTCCGGATATGGTTCCGGAACAAACCTCCTTCCATGGCGTCGTGGGATTTATCTTGTTTGTGCCTATTTTCAAAGTAATCATATCCCGCCATTTAGCAACAAAACAAAGGTTCATTTTTGTTAATTTTTAGTATAATTATGTTCATTGTTGTCCGCCGGCCACTTCGGGGGCGTTGTCCGGACGATGCCAAGTGAACGTGAGCGGTCCGGCACCCTTGGTACGCCGGCTGCAATAACATGGTCAACCAGCCAAAATTCAATAAATCAGGGGTGTATTTTTGTGAAAATCGGGGTATGGTTATGTTCATTGGCTTTGAACTGTAACGACGCTTCACGGTTTCTTCCCCATGAATTCCCCTGAAACCACCTATTATCTGTCGGCGCGCGCCGTTGAACCCGTGGCCGGCGGCTTGTGGGTCCATGACACCGGGCTGATCACCGGACAGGGGATCTCCCATTGGCAATGGTGCACGGACTACGTCTGCCTGCACGTGGTGACGGCCGGCCGCGGCACGGTGCGCGCCGCCGGGGAAACCCGGAAGGTCCAGGCCGGCGACATGTTCTGGCTGTGGCCGGGGGTCACCGTGGAGTATTTCAAGGACCCAGACTGGCCCTGGAATGTGTATTGGGCCCATCTGATCGGGCCGATGGCGATACCGTTTGGCCGTGCCTGCGGCATGGGCCCCGAGACGATTTGCGCACGGCCGGTCGATCCGGCGGCGGCCATCGCCAGCATCCGGCGGATTTTTCACTTGTTCCAGCGGAAAAGGGCTGATCGGGCACCCTATCGGGTCATCAGCCTGCTCTATCGCTTTTGTGACGCCTGCCCCCAACATGAGCCGTCGCCGGCCGCCAGCGCACCGGATAATCAGGGCGTTCTGGTGGCCCGGGCCCGCCAATTCATTGCCACGGCACCGCAACCCGTGAAGGGGGTGACCGAGCTCGCCGCCGCCCTCCATGTCAGCCGGACCACCCTGTTCATGGCCTTTAAAAAGGTGCTGGGACAGTCGCCCATCCAATGCATTGCGGAAGCGCGGGTGGCGCGGGCCAAGGAATTGCTGGGCGCCACCCCCCAGTCCCTGGCGGCGGTGGCGCGCCAGTGCGGCTTCAACGGACCGAAATATTTCCTGCGCTGTTTTCGACGCCAGACCGGCCAGACCCCCAGTCAGTGGCGGGCTCATTGCCACCGCAGATGAACGTGGGCGGGGAACGTTCTAAGGATGAGCCGATGATTATGAAAGGAAAATGCCGGCGGTGATCCGGAACGGCCTTGGTAACGGCGTCCAGGCACGGATCATCCGCCGGTCATCCGGATCCGGGCGTCACGGTGATGGGGTTGGCATAGATCCACGGCGTCCATTCGCCCAGGATCTCCAGTTCGGCCTCGACCCGGTAGTTGCCGGGCCGGTCCACGGTCCAAACGCAGGCACCGCCGTCATGCCGGACCACCGGCACCCCGTCGCGGAGAATGGAAATCCGGCAGGCCACCGGCGCCACGGCCTTGAGCGTCAGTCCGGGCTCAAACGGAATGCTTTCTCCCATGACCGCCCGCCGTGTTTTGCCTTGGGCGAGATAGGTGAAGCCGCTGCTGTCGGCCAGCAGGTCGAAACCGACAAACGTCCGGCCGTGGCGCAACGCGTCCAGCAACGCCGGTTCCGTGAGTTCTTGCGCCAGCAGATGGGTGTTGACGAATCGGACGCTCCGCACATAGGGATCCAGATTGATGCGGAACAGCTGGCGGCCCGGCTCCAAGGGGCCGCAGCAGAGGCGCAACAACAGCCGGCTGAAGATATTCAACCGTAGCTCCCGTGCCACTTTTCCCCGGTGTCCGGTGTCCAGCAGGCGCACGGTTCCGTTGGGGGAATAGCCCCCCCGTACCCTCACGTTTTGATGCGCATCATTGCCGACGATCCCCGTCACCCGGCGGGTTTTGTTGAGTTCATCCCAGCGCTTGAGGAAGGGCGTTGGTCGTTGGCAGTAGAACCGCAACACTTGTTCGGGATAGGGCATTCGAGGTATCAGGGACAGAGAAT
>JBAZJM010000135.1:0-11786 GCA_041651315.1 Lentisphaeria bacterium
GAATGGCGGTGGAATAGCCCCAGCGCGCCACGGTGTAGCGGATCCGGTTTTTGATCAGCCGCAAGGCCTCCGGGTTGGAGAAATAGTCGACCACGGAACCGCACGGGCCCCCGTTCGCCTGGTTGTATTTGTTGCTTGGCCAGCTGTCAAACAGGGCGAGGCCGGTTTGGTTCAGGCAGGGAATCAGGTAAACCTTGCGGGATTCGGCGATGGAGATGAGATAATCCAGCTTGCTGGCGCTCTCCTGGTCGTACCAGCCCAGCTTTCCGGTCTCCAGCATAAAGCCGCAGTTGGCGTTGTTTTCCAGGTTGATGCTGGTGTAGTTGGCGCCGAAATAGGCCAATTGGTTGAGGCTGTTCTTGAGCGAGGTGAGGATGCCGGTCTTGTCCCAAAAATGTGAAGCGTAGCCGATGCCGAAAAATTTCCGCCCAGAGTCGAACTGGAGATATTCCGGATCATCGGGGCTGACCCGCAGGAAACCATCGGACGGCGACGTGACCGACAGGAAACCGCTCTTTTCCGTGGTCGCCCGGCGCCCCTTGCGGTCAATGCCGACCACGCGAAACGTATACCGGCCAAGCTCAGTCGGGGCGAAGCGGATCTGCCATTTCGACGGGCCATGGGGCGTGAGGCTGTCAAAATAGGGGGCGCCGTAAATAAAAATCCGCTGCGGCTGGACATGGAAACCATCGACCACCTGAATCGTCCCGGACGGACTGGTGAATTCGCCATACAGGCGGAAATCGTCATAATCGAACGGATTGGCATACTCGGCCGCCAGATCGACATCGATTTCATATTTGTGGTAGCGCCCGACGGTGGTTGCCGCATCGACCTTGACGATGCGGGGCGCCCCCTGGTAGTGGCTGTCCAAACCGTTTTGAGTGATGAAGCTGGCCGTTTGCGCCGCATGCTTTTGGCGGGCTTCCGCGACGGCGGCCGGGATCGGCGGGCCGAAAGCCAGCAGCCCGAACGTTGCCGGATGGCCAATGTGGCTCCCGGACCACAACAGCCGGCTGAAGGTTTTAGCACCCGTGTTGCAGAGGGAAACATTGAAGTGGACCACCTGCCCGTCGGCGGGCAAGACCAGGCCTTCAAAAGCATCCAGCGGAATCGCCGCTTCGATGACATAGCCGTCCGGCGTCTTCGTGGTGACGGAGCGAATGCCGGCCAGCAGAAACGCCGGTTTCTCATTGCGCCAGACCCACACGCCCGGCCGCTGAAGCCCAGTGGTGAAGGTGAGGCCAATTTGGTAGTCGTCCGGCTGATTCATGGAGAAGAGGGAATCGCCCCGGATGTCGAACCAGAGTTCGATGCCGTCGTTCTGATAAATGTTATGGCCGTTGAAGTCGCCGCGAACCTCCGGATCGCGCACCACGGCGGCCACATACAGGGTGCGGGCGTCATAGGCGGCGCGGACTTCGGCGGAATAGCCGGCCCCATCCCCCTCGATCACCTTGCAGGAGCGCGAATCGAGCGTGATGCCGCCCCGCGGCTCCCAGTCGCCCAGCCGGCCATCCACCGTGATGCCAGCGGCCTTGGCGGCAACCAGCAGTTTGTCGCCCCCGGCGTCAGCGGCCTGCTGCAAGGCTTTGCCGGTCGCTTGCGGACTGGCAAAAATCTTCAGGTCGGCAAGGCTCATCTTGCCCTGCGGCAACGCCTTTCCCCAGACGCCGTAATTGACCACTTGCAGCCCGATCTCCTTCAGCGGCCAGTCCACTTTCCGGTTGCCGTTTTGACTGCCGCTGTAGGGGTCGTGCCTGAAGTCCTTGAAATACCCGTCAACGACCCGCCATTCCGGCGCGCCAACGCCATCGTTTCGCTTGAATATTTCCCCCTCCGCGTCAACGCAATAGAGCTCGGCGACATTGGAGGAATTGTCGCCATAGATGCGGCAGGAAATGCGGGCCATGTCGGGCTGGAGGGCGGCCGGCATGAACCGCAACTGGCAGATGCCGTACTCCTTGCCTTTGAACTGGTAGGACACGGTTGCCGTGGGCTGGCCGGCGAACCGCCGTTCCGGATCCAGGGTCAGGGTCGCCTGGCACTGGCCAAACGGGGTCAGGGTCAGCCCTCCCAAATCGGTCAACGGGGAGACGAACAGCTCCTCCTCGGCCAGGGCCGGGCAGTTTGCCCCGGCCAGCAGGACGAGCGACAATAAAGCCAGCCGCCAGGGCCGTGCCTCCCATATCTGCCGTTGGGTCAGTCCCGCATGCGCCATGCCATCGTCTCCATCCTGTTGTTCTCTGATTGATTGGGGCGTCATAAGTCCCAGAACCGATTGCCGCCCGCATACCGGAACGGATCAAACTTGTAGGGGTTGTAACCGGAAGTGAAGCTGGCCGCGGTGCCTGCCCCTTGGATCTTGGAAAGCGCGGTATGCCCGTCGACATAGGTGACATTGCAGCCGCTGAGATGGCGGGTGTCGATCTGCCCGTAATAATTGGCCTCATACCATTTCCAGGTCATGTAAAAGCCCGTATAATTCCCATCGCTGCTGCTGGCATACAAGGGGTTATACGTGTCCATGATCAGCGCCGTCTGGCTGGGCGAGGTCATACTGCCCAGATTTTTGCCCATCACATTGCTGCCGCCGATTTCCAAACCAATACCGGCGCTGACACCATAGGACGGACACTGGAACGCCCATTCGTACGTCTTTTGATCGCTGGCCCAAAACCGCTCGACCAAGTCGTCCATCATCCAAAAATTGCGGAGCGCCTCAAATTTCTGCGAGGGACACCAATAGATCTTGGGCGAGACCCGCACCGCGGTCAGCACAATACACGGACTGTACTCGACATTATGATTGGTGGGGTAGCTCACGGGCGAGTATTGCCGGGGCAGCGTAAATCCATTGTAGGCCTCCGCATACATCATATTGACCTGACCAAGCTGGCGGAGATTGCCGAGGCAGACGACCTGCTTGGCCCGTTCCTTGGCACCGCGAAGGGCGGGCAGCAGCATTGAGGCGAGAATCGCGATGATGGCGATGACCACCAGCAGCTCGATCAGGGTGAACCGAAACCTATTGGCGGTCAGCTTCACGGCTGCATATTTTCCGTGCATGGTCAGCCTCCGTTATTTGCTAAACTGAATTTTCAGGATCAGCGGGACTGCAGTTTCGAGCTTGGCCTGGACCGTGATCGGGGATGCCCGCGACGCCACCCATTTGAGCCGCAGCCAGCGGCCGGAACCGGCCAGCCGTTCGATGGTGACGGGCGTGCGGCCGCCGGTGCGCAACCGGATCTCAGGAAGGGGGTCCAAGTTCAGATTGAACAGAACGAGAAGTTCCCCGCCACCGGCCGGGTCGGCGACCCGCCCGTGCAGAGCGTAGATATCGAGGTCGGAGAGAACAATGGCCGGCAACGGGGTGCGGTTAAGCCAGTCCAAGACATGGATGAGCTGCCCGCGCCTAACCTCGTCCAAGAAGGCGGTGGCATCCGCCCGGGCCGCGTAGACGGCGACCCGCCCGCCAAGGGCGTTTTCGTGGAGCGTGAGGCCGGCACCCACAACCGTCTCGTCCCCACTCATGAAGAACGGGATGTGGTACAGCGTGGAAAGCGTTTGCGTGGCGGGAGCATTGGGGGTCAAGCGAACCGCCGTTCCGCTAACCAATGCGGTGAGGATAATATCCTTTCCGACACCCGCACCGTTGGCGGCATGGCCGTTCAGCCGTTCAAAGGTGCATTGCCAGTCGCGAGGAAGATCGGCGGCCACCCCCAGCAGGCCGCCCAGTCCGCGGTCGCAGAAACGTTGGGCGGCGCTGCCATCCAGCAGCACCCCCCTGGCCAGGAATGCCCGGAGTTCGTCATCGCTGAAGAAATCGCATTCGGGGCCGGTCAGCATGACAACGGGGCTGTCGGCATTGGCACCGACGGTCACCGGAATGCCCAGGTGGGCCAGGACGGCGCACGCCCAGTTTTCAGACCGCACTGGATTGGTATAGGGGGGGAACTTGGCGGGGTCGGCAGGCAGCGGGGTGGTGGGGCCAAGCCAGGCAACCTGGGGCATCAGGTCGGCCAATTTCTGATAGGCGGCAATATTGGCCTTGAGCATCTGGCGGTAGGCCTCGCCGCTTTCCGGCTGGAACTCACCCATCCGGCTGACCCAGAGTTTGAGGCCGTTGCAGCCATGGAGGATGGAAAAGAGGATTTGGGCGTTGAGCGCCCTGGCCGGGGTGTAGTAGCGGTTCTGCGGGTAGGTGTCGGACTCCCCCAGAATCTCCGGCATGTCCTTCATCGTCCGCGTCTGCGCCGAGGTCCAGTAGATGCGCTGGACCAGCCCCTTCGTGTCACTGCTCGAATACCAGGCGGAGTTGACACGGACAAACGGCGGATTCCCTCCGGCAAGCACCGCCTCGATGGCGTGGGCGTATTGGAGCTCCATGCCACCGGCATCGCAGATGCAGAACCCGCACGGCAGCTTGGAGTCTGTCGCATCGATGCCCGCCCGAATCTCCCGCGCCAGCGCCAGCAGGCTCTCCAGCCGCACCGCGTCCCATTGCTGTTGCAGGGTCCCGTCGGTTTTGAGCGCCACCTCCAACCCGTCACGTTCGAAATGGCGGCCGGTTGCCTGCTCCAAGACGGCGAGATGATGGGCACAGTAACAGCCGGCCGCGCCATGATTGGCCAACCGGAAGTCGTCATCGACCAGCAGAAACTCCGGCCGGGTGGCGGCAACGGTCGCCACCGCCCGGCGAAGATAGTCCGCGAAACCGGGGGCCAGCGGGCAGACCGAGGCGGTTGTCATACCCTTGGCGTTGACACTCCGCGTGAATGCGGACTCGCTGACAGTGCCGTGCCCCATCGTGCTTTGGATGAGGATGCCGACCCGCAGACCGGATCCCGCCAGCTCCTGGCGCATTTCCCGGAAAAGATCGCGGAGCCGTTCCGCCTTCGCCAGGGAAGGCACCCGACCCTCGGGATGCAGTGGCAGCATGAAGGCCACATCGGTGACACCGCACTCTTTGTGGAGACGCAGGAGGTCCGCCGTCATTTCGGTCCGGTGCGCGACGAAGAGCGGGGTGATATTGATGATTCGAAACGTGTGCATATGCAGGGTTCGATTCCCTCGGCCAGGCTCAAGCAGGAGGGAATGATGAACCGGCTCATCGCCGCATTCATCATTCCCCCCCACTTCCAACGGTTATTTCCGCTTCCGCCAAGACAGGGCCAGCAGGCCGCCAAAGAGCAAGGCCAGCGACGCCGGTTCGGGAATGGCGCCGAGGGTGAGCGCCGTGTCGCCATAGGTGATCCCCCAACCGGCCGGAAGATTGTTGATAGTGGCGAATGTTCCCGTCAGCGTGGAATAGGAAGCCAAGGTGTAGGAACTGCCGGGGGTGTAGCTGCCGACCAGGTTCAGGGCGGAACTGGTCCCCAAGGTCAGGTTGCCGAACACCGCCAGCAGGTCGCCCATTTCCGCCGAGTAGGTTCCGTTCAGGTAGACATCGTTGGTGCTGCCCGAGCTGCCGATGGTCAGGGTGCCGGCGCTCGCGCCGGGGGCCAGGGTGCCGTTGATGGTGACGCTGTTACCGGTGCCGGGGTCGAGGATGCCGGTGCCGCCCAAAGTGGCGCCGCTGGCCACGGTGACGTTGCCGCTGCCGGTGCCGGAACCCGTTGAATTGGTGACAATCAAGGTACCTGAATTGACCGTGGTGCCGCCTTGGTAAGTACTCGCGCGCTGCAGGCGCAGGGTGCCGGTGCCATTGACCGTCAAACCGCCATAAACGCCTTCCGTGGCACCACCGTCGGCCAGCGTCGTGTCGATAGTGGCGCTATAGCCCTGAGTGTCAATGATGGCCCCGCCAGCGGCAACGGAGACTTGAATCCCTTGGGGAAGCCAGTTGTAGTTGGTTTGGCCTGCCTTCAGAGTGCCACCGCTCAGCACCAAGTAGGCGTCATTTTGAGACTGGACAAAGGAGCCCACGGTTAGGGTACCACCGGAAAGGGTGTAGGTGCTGACCCCATAGCCACCGCTCAGGTTGTAGGCGAGGATATTGGTGGTGACGTTGCCGCCACTTTGAGTGAACCGGCTTTTTCGGGATTCGGAGGTGCCGATCGCCAAAACTTGGTCGCCGCCCGTGCCCGTGACGGTCAGGCTGCCGCCGGTCATGACAACTTCCTTGGGGTCGAAATCGCCTTCCCAACCGAGCAACAATGAGTTGGTGCTGATGGTATTGCTGTCGTTAATGGTGACGGTGCCGATTTTAATTAGTGCCCCGCTTTCCGTCCCTGAAGGCGGCGTCCCATTTTCCCAGCTACTTGTGGTATTCCAGTTTCCCGTGCCATTCCAGGTCGACCAGGAATAGCCCGCTGAAGCGGACCGGATGGCCGGTCCGCATAACACCGCCGCCCCCAGCAACCATGCCACACGGAATCTCAACATTTCGGACTTTTTCATCTTGCCCTTCATGCGCCAACTCCTTCTGTTTTATCTGATCCACCGCACTATGCGGAAAATCACCCTGCCATCACCGCCGGTACCGCCACCGTGCCGGCCGCCCGTATCATCCGGGCTGACTTGCAACCGCAACTGCCGCGCGCCACCACTTCCGGCTTGAGGATGAGGGAGCGGTAGTTGCCCCGCGTCCCGCCGCCGATCCGTTGGTGCAGGAACTGGGCCGCCTTGCGTCCCATCTCCTGCTTGGGCACGCGCACCGAACTCAAGGGCGGATCGATTACCCGGCAGAACGGTTCATCATCGTAGCCGATCACCGCCACTTCATCCGGCACCTTCACCCCCCAGCCGTCCAACAGGCGAATCAGCATGGCGGCACTGCCATCGTCGGACAACACAAAGGCGTTCCAGCCGGCCTCAAGGTGGCGCCGGACCAGGCTGGTGTCATGGTCCAAATGCCAGGGCGCCATCAACGGCAGTTCCGGCACCGGCAGGCCGTGGTCGGCCATCGCGGCTTCGTACCCCTTGCGGCGCTGGATGATCTCGTACGGGAGGGCGGCCTGACCGGGGGTCAACCCAAAAAAGGCGGCGATCTTCGTCCGGTTATGGCGGATCAGGTGGGTCGTCGCCTGGTAGGTGCCCGCGAAATCGTCCTTGAGCACGCAATCGACCCCCAGGTTGGGCATGTCCATGCCGAAGTGGTCGATGATCACCACCGGCACCGGGAGCTCGGACAGGTAGTCGAGGCTGCCCGGCGGCCGGGGAACGCTGTACGGGTGCTTGTAGTCCGGCTGGACCGGACCGTACGGCTGCACCGGCGCCAAAATGACTCCCGCCACGCCTTCGGCAATCCGCTGGGCGATCAGTTGCCGCTCTTGCTCAATGCTACCGTCGACGCACCCCAGCACGACGTTCATGCCCAGCGTCCGGGCCTCTTTCTCAATGGCCTGGACCAGCGGCGGATAAAAGTATGCCAAGTCGCGGATCAGCACCGCCACGCTCGGCTTTTCTCCGGGCCGGCGGCCGGCCGGCGGGGCGGCGGTTGCCGCGACAAAGGTGCCCTTGCGGGCCACCCGGTTGAGCACGCCCTGGGCGGCCAGCTTGTTGACCGCCAGCCGCACTTCGCCAAGGGAGGCCGAAAGCTGCTGGGCCAGCAACCGTTCCGCCGGAACGAGGCTGCCCGCGGGCAGGGTGCCGGCGGCGATCATCGCCTCAAGATCGCGCTGGACACGGTGATAGCCCTGCTCCGGCCGCGGTTGCTCAGTTCCGCTCATGGCATCCCTTTGTTTACGTGAAAACATCACATGAACATGTCACGTGAATAGTTTAGCCGCGGTTTTGTGCCCTGTCAAGTGCCGCGGAAGAAAAATCCACGGAATTCACCCGTCCCTAAACGTTCCGGGGCGCAGACGATTTTAACAGAAGGAAGCAAAAGGAAGCGAAGGAAGACCTAGGGGTGGCGTCGGCCCTCTGCCTTTGCTGTCTTCGCTGCCTTCTGTTCAAAAAACGTTGGCGGTTCCGGGTTTTGTGTGGGCATGGGACAAATTAGGACGCATGGGACCAATGGGACGGCGCGCCGCCGGAAAACCAACCCACACCAAGCGCCTGGAGACGCGGGCACAAGTTACCCGTCCCTTCGCGCCACGCTGAAGCGTGAACTCAAACGACCTGCGCCCCATGTTTGAGTCCAGCCTTCAGGCTGTCTTCGGAGTATGACGCCGGCGGGCGGATAGGGTTTCCGCCAAACTCCCCGCCCCCTCCCGCTCAACCGCTCGCACCTGTCCATAATGCGGCATTCCATCAAGGAACCTAACCGGCGCCGGCTGGTCAAAGGTGGTTATTGGCGATCGCGACACGCCCTCGGCATCGGGTGGCGGCCGGGGCTTTTGTTCAACCTGTTTCCAGCTCAAAAATGGTGATGGCCTCAGGGGTGACAAAAGCAGACAAGGTGGAGCGTGGGCTGGCAGTGAGGTAAAATTTTCTGACGGCGGCTGTTTGCTTTTTAACAGGATACAGGATATATTTAGAAGTTTTGTGCTGCGAAAAAGAAACCTTATTTCAGCTTGAAAAATACAACATCGCCCAGGCGATAAGGAGTGTGGTGCCATGCTGTCCGATAATGACACCATGAAATTGTACATGCAGAACATCGGCCAGTACCAGCTGGTCACTCCGCGCGAGGAAGTCGACCTCGCCAAGGAGATTGCCGATGGTTCCGAGGGGGCGCGGGCCAAGTTGATCCGCAGCAACCTGCGCCTGGTGGTCAAAATCGCCCATGACTTCAAGGGGCTCGGCCTGCCGCTGCTCGACCTGATCTCGGAAGGCAACATCGGCCTGATGCGGGCGGTGGAAAAGTTCGACCCGACCAAGGGCGCCAAGCTGAGCAGCTACGCCGCCTGGTGGATCAAGCAGTCCATGCGCCGCGCCCTGGCCAACCAGGCCCGCACCATCCGCATCCCGGTGCAGTCGGCCAGCAAGATCAGCAAGATCCAGGCGGCCCGCGTTAAGCTGGCCGATGACTACGGCCGCGACCCGACCGATGCGGAGATCGCGGGCGAGGTCAACCTGACCGAGCGCACGGTGACCGGCCTGCGGCTGGGCAAGACCAGCACCATCTCCCTCAATGACCCGATCCAGCACGGCGAGGACGGCGAGTTCCGCGACATCATTCCCGACGAGAAGACGGTGTCCCCCGACGAAATCGTCCAGGACGAGGAAATCCTCCACTTCATGATGCGGCTGATCGACCGGCTGGACGAGCGGGAGCAGGCGATTCTCAAGCTGCGCTTCGGCCTGGGCGGCGAACGGCCGCGCACCCTGGAAGAGGTCAGCCAAACCATCGGCCGCACGCGGGAACGCGTCCGCCAAATCCAGAACCAAGCACTGGAAAAGCTGCACCAGATGCTGGATGAAGAAGGCATGAAACCCGCCGTCAACGAGTAACGTTGGCGGTGCTTTAGGCCGGACGGGAATGGCAACATTCCCAGTCCGGCCTTTTTTTGTGCCGCGAAATGGAATAATGTGGGGGCGCCGCCCCCAGGCCCCTGCCAAAGGGACCTGTCCCTTTGGAATCCCCGAGACAATTCAAGCGGAAGGGCCGGTGCGGGGCGCCGCTGAAGGTCAAAACGCCAAGGATTTGTCGGGGGCGGCGGCGCCCCGCACCGGCCCTTCCGCTTGAGAATGGTGTCGGGATTCTCAAGGGACGGAGTTCCTTGAGCGGGGCTTGGGGCAGCGCCCCACATTCCGGCCATTCTGCGGTAGCGTCCTTGGGTCAGCGGATCACGTGGATCTCCACGGCGAGTTTGAGTTTGGCCCAGGAGCGGTCGGCGGTCAGGACCGGGCAGCGCCGGACGAGGGCCAGCGCCAGGCAGGCGCGGTCGCCCAGTGACAAGCCAAGCGATTGGGTGACCGGCAGCAGGGTGGCGGCCAGGACCGCCTGTCCTTCGGAGAACGGCACAATTTCCCGCACGGCCGCGCTCAGGCGCGGGGCAACCGCGGACGGATCATGACCGTCGCGCGTGAACCGGCCGACCACCTCCGAGAAGGTGACCGTTGACAGGCAGCACTCCGGCAAGTGGCGCGCCACCTGTTCGTGCCCGGGTTCGCGGAACAGGCATGCCAGATAGGCCGAGGCGTCAAGCACGAGCATCGTCAGCCGCCTCTTTCCGGCGCTCACCCAACAAGGCGTCAGCCACGCCGGTGGGTTTTTTATCGCCATACAGGACATCCACCCAGTCGCGGATTTCCAGGGACGATTCCGGCACGACGTCCTGAACCGCCGCCGCCAGGATCACCCGCGCTTCGGCTTCCATGCTGCGCCCGCTCTTGGCGGCCCGGGCGCGCAGCCGGTGGTGGACGGCTGCCGGCACATTGCGAATGGTCAGAACGGCCATGGCGGCACCTCGCGGGTTGTCACTTAACAGAGTTTTGCCAGGGTCTTGCCTTGTAATAATAACGTAGTCATTGTGCTGTCAAATTGCAAGCACTGGGGGCTCCTGGTAACCGGTCACTGATTGGGGGCTGGGGATTTACCGAGCCCGGAACAACGTGACGGGTCAAAACAAACCGCCGTTGACCGGTCACTCACGCTCCCTGTGATCGCTACGTTCCCGGCTCGGAAAAACCGGTTCCCGATTACCCCCCCCCATTCAGTGACCCCTTACGGCTCCTTATGGTGGCGTTTTTAGGGAGGGGGGCTGGACGCGAGGGACGCCCGGGACAGCAGAGACCGGATGAGGTTCGCCACGCTCCGGTCTCGCGAGTCTCTCAAGTCCCTCGCGTCTTCGCCTACGCCGTGGACCGAGTATATTGGGCAAGGGTGGGGCGCCGATGTCTGGCGGCGCCTCCGAAACCGTTAACCTGAAGCTGTTGTTGCCGTCATGAATATCCGTTTCAACGCCGATGCCTGCCGCCACCCGCGCTTTTTGCAGGGCCGTGAATGGCTGGAGACCAACGGGCGGGGCGGCTACGCCTCGAGCACGCTGGCCAATTGCCACACCCGCAAGTACCACGGCCTGCTGGTGGCCAACCTGGGGGAGCCCGCCAACGGCCGCCACGTGTTGTTGAGCAAGTTTGAGGAGGTGGCGTCCGGCGCGGGGGGCGACACCCTGCTCACCACCACCCAGTTCCCCGGTGCGGTGGTGCCGGCGGTGCCGCCGCCGCTGGCCGCTTTTGAGCTGGCCGAGTACCCGGTCTGGACCTTTGCCCTGCCGCACGGCGAACTGCGCCGCGGCGTGCTGATGCCCCAGGGGCGCGACACGGTGCTGCTGCGTTTCGCCTACACCGGGGATGCGGCGCCGCTGACCCTGCGCTTCCGTCCCTTCCTGGCTTACCGCCGCTTCCATGAGCTGATGCGGGAGAACGCCGCGGTGTCCGCCGCCGTCCACGGGACGGCCGACGGTTTCCGCGTGGCGCCCTATGACGGCATGCCGCCGCTGGTCTTCCAAAGCAACCTGCCGATGCGCTGGACGCCGGCCGGCGCGTGGTATCGCGATTTCGAGTATCTGGAGGAGCACGGCCGCGGCTATCCGTTCCGCGAAGACCTGTTCGTCCCCGCCTGTTTTGAGGTGACGCTGCCGCCCGGTGCGGAACTGGTGCTCGCCGCCGGCACGGAACCGCTGCCCGATCTGGCCGCGGCGTGGGCGGGCGAGAAGGAGCGCCGGCAGAAGGAGCGCCGGCGCGCCCTCGAGCTGGCGCATGTCCTGGCGCCCGGCCCCGAGGAGGTGGCGGTCACCGAACGACTGATCCTGGCCGGCGGCCAGCTGCTGATCCAGACTCCCGGCGGCCGTCCGGCCTGCCTGGCCGGTTACCACTGGTTCGAGGACTGGGGGCGCGACACCATGATCGCCCTGCCCGGGGTCGCCTTCCACGCCGGCCGGCTCGACCAC
>JBAZJM010000136.1:0-11733 GCA_041651315.1 Lentisphaeria bacterium
CGCCATCACACTGCGGACCGAATATGATGCCCGTTGCCCGAACTTGCAAGATTACGGGTAGCGCCCCAGCTCCAAACCGCGGCGAATGAAGTAGGAATAGGTTTCGTAGGTGACGTTCGCGGGAATCGAATGGTCGCTGTGCAGGACGTAGCCGCTTCCCTGCATCAACACCGGCACCCGCTTTTCCAGTTCGCGGTCGACCGCGGCCAGGTCGTTGCCGTAAAGGCAGCGCACGTCGATGCCGCCGATCAGCGCGATGCGGTCGCCAAACTCACGCTTGATCCGGCGCGAGTCCATCCCCGCCTTGACCTCCATCACCTGCAGGGCGTCCATGCCGGCCGCAATCAGATCGGGAAGCAGCGGTTCGACAAAGCCGCAGGAATGGACGATCACCGGCAACCCCTGGCGGTGCGCGTAATCGAAGGTCTTCCGATGCCCCGGCATCACCAGCTCCCGGTACATCTCCGGCGACATGAACGGCCGCTCCTTGAAGCCCATGTCCTCGTAATACCAAATGCCGTCCGGCTTGCCTTCCTCGGCAAACAGCAGCTCCTGCATCTGCACCACCAGGTCGGAATAGGTTTCCACCATTTCCCGGATCCACTCGGGTTCGAGCGCCATGCCCACCAGCATGTTTTCATGGCCGCAGACCGGATGCATCAGTTCGAACACGTTGACCCCGCTCCAGCAGAAGAACTGCTGCCGCTGCGCGGCCCGCGCCCGGGCTTCCCGGTAGCCTTGGAAATTGATGCGGCGCCGGTCGAACTTGAGGATGGGGGCGATCAGCCGTTTCCAGTCGGCGTAGGTCTTGACCGAGAAATCCACATGTTCCGGCGTGCCGTCATGCATCTTGTTAAGACGCAGGATGGCGCCGTTGCCATCCTTTTGCAGACAGCTTTCCGCGTCCTCCTCGAGGGTCACCTTTTGGAAGTCCAGGTCGGCCACCATGTTGGTGGGCCAGCAGGTGTTCATGTCGTGGTTGAAATGGGCGTTCAAGTCCTCGTCGGGGCGGATGTTGCCGGCCGCCACCCAGGCCTTGTGGGTGTCGCCCCAGAAGTGTTCGAACAGCCCGATGCGGTCCACCGGCTGGTGCTTGAGAAGGCGGGAGATCCGTTCTTTGCCGCTGAGCGGGGTCATGGCGCAGGCCTTTCGTTGGGTTAGAGTAAAGATATATCTTATTCACTCATTGCAAGGCTATTTTCATGTCCAGTATCATCAAAAACCTATCCAAATCTGATTTCAGGAGCAGTCCCCAGGCGCTGTTCGGCGAGGCGCTGTACCTGCCCGGCGGCCGCTGCGGCCCTTACGTCCAGGACGACCTCCAGTTCGTGGTCATCCTCCGGGGCGAGGCCACCCTGACCGTTGACGGCCGGCCGCAGCCGCTGCCGGCGGAACAGACCGCCCTGCTGCGCATCGGGGGGACCCATCACTTCGCCTTCGCCCGCCACCAGGAGACCCGGCACGTGTGGTGCACCTACAAGCGGGCGCTGCTGCCGGCAGCGGTGGTGGAACAGCTGCGCCACGCCCCGCTGATGCAGCCGCTGACCAACCGGGTCCGGACCCTGTTCGACCTGGGGCTGACGCTGCCGCGTGCGGACTCCGCAGAAGTCCACCGCGCCATCGAGAGCCTGGCGGTGGCGCTGGCCCACGACTATCTGCTCCAGGCCTCGCTGGCCGGGGGCGGCACGCCCCTGCTTCCGGAAGCGGTGCGGCGGGCCAGGCGGTTGCTGGACGAACGGTTTGCCGAATCGTGGACCGTGCCCCGGCTGGCCGCCCAGGTGCATGTGAGCCCGGGGCATCTGGCACGGCAGTTCCACCAGATCCTGGGGGAAACCCCCGCCGACTACCTGTGGCGGACCCGGCTGGAGCACGGCCTCGCCCTGCTCCAAGGCACGACCTTGAGCATCGGCGAAATTGCCGGCCGCACCGGCTTCAAAAGCCCGTTCCATTTCTCGCGCCGCGTCCGCGCCGCCCACGGCGTCCCGCCGCGCCTGCTGCGCCGCCGGACGGGTCCGGGAATGACCCTCTGACAGCCGTCACCCCGCGGCGGCCAGGAGGTGGCGCAGGGCGGCCACGGCGGCAGCCTTGTTTTCGGGCCGGCACCAATTGCACTCAAGGGAGAAGTTGCCCGCATAGCCGCCCTTGAGGAGGGAGCGCAGGAACGGCGTGAAATCACAGGGTTCGGCCCCCGGCTCCACTCGCCCCGGAGCGGTGGCGATATGGACGTGGGCGACCTGGGACACCAGGGGGGCCAGGGAAGCCGGAGTCTCCCCTTCCACCAACCAGTGGTAGCTGTCCGCCAGCAGTCGCACATTGGGATGGCCGGCCGCGGCCACAATCCTGGCACACTCGGGAAGGGTGGTCAGGATGTTGCATTCCTTGGCGGTGAGATGTTCCACGGCAATGATCACATCACTGGCCGCCGCCACCGGCCCCAGGCGCCGGGCGAATTCCGCCAACTGATCCATGGCCTGTTCATGGGAAAACCCCTCCGGCACCTGCCGGGCGCCGCCCGAGCCGAAGACGATCACCCGGATGCCGGCACGCCGGGCGCGCTCGCAGGCAACGCCGGCATAGTCCATCAGGCGGCCAAGGTCCACCTCCGGCCCGGTGACCTTGAGCGAACCGGGCAGAAAACAGTTGGCGGCGGCGCAAGGCAGGCGGGACGCCTGCATCACTTCCAGGTGCGGGGCGAACACCGCCTCCGACTCCAACGGCACCAGCCAGCCTTGAACATTGACCTCGCAGAAATCAAATCCGGCGTCCTTGAGGGCGCCGTTCGTGTCTGCCCCACCACAACAACCGATCCGAAACATGGTCAACCATCCTTTGTTGCATGGTGACATCCCAAACGCGACATCACGGGCGTCAAGATAGCACCGCAAGCGGCAGTATGCCCAACGCCGTTTTCATTCCGGGAAACAACGATTACGTTGCCCAGGTTCACCACCGGCAGGAGCGCCGCGCATCGCCATGGAACAAAAGTCATTTGATTATCTGAATGTCATCCCGCTGGTGGATGTGATGCTGGTGCTGCTGACCATCGTCCTGACCACCTCGACGTTCATCGCCACCGGCGGCATCCCGGTCGAGCTTCCCCAAGCATCCAAAAGCAAGGAGGAGCCGCTGAAGAACCGCATCGTCGAGCTGGACCGCAAGGGGCACATCTACCTCAACGGCAAAGCGGTGACCCTGCCGAACCTGAAGGCGACCTTTGCCGCCCTCGACCGGGCCACGCCGATCCTGATCCGGGCCGACAAGGCGCTGCAGCTCCAGTCGTTTGTGGACGTGCTGGACGCCGTCAAGACGCTCGGCTTCAAAAAAGTCAGCCTGCAGACCGAAGCCAAGCCGTGACCCCCCAGAGGCAAGGCTGGGTCTGTTCGCTGCTCCTCCACGGAGCCTGCCTGCTGGCGTTCTTCCTGCTCGGCTGGCGCATGCCGCAGGCCGCCTCCGGGCCGGTGGGGCTGGAGGTGCTGATGGGCGAGGCGGTGCCGGCCTCCCGCGGCAGCCCGCCCGCGCACGCCGCGGAAGAAGCAGAGGAACCGGAAACCGCGGCGAAATCCCCCGCCGCCAAGCTGTCCAATGCCGAGTCCAGCGTCAAGGTCACGGCGCCGAAGAAAACCGTTGAAAGCGAAGCGGAGAAGATTGCGCGCATCCGCAAGGGGCTGAAAAAAACCTCCAAAAAACAGCTCGCCGCCAAGGCGCTGGCCGCCATGAACAAAATGGAACGGTTTGATGCCGGCGCCATCGGCAACAGCCTGAGCGGCCAGGTGCGCAACATCGGGGTGGCCCGCTTTTCCACCCAGGGCGGCGGCGGCGCCGGCGGGGCGCAGGGGGCGAGCTATTTCGCGGCCGTCACCGCCCAGTTGCACGACCAATGGGACCAGCCCAGCCGTGCCGAGGCGGGCGACGGCCGGCCGCGGGTGGTGGTCAGCCTGACCATCGCCGCCGACGGCCGGGTCACCAACGCCCGGGTCACCAGCGCCAGCGGCCGCGCCGCCATGGACAGTTCGGTCCGTGAGTTGCTGGCCGGCCTCTCCCGCCTGGCGCCGCCGCGCGACTTCGGGATCAGCAGCAGCAGCCTGACCCTGGTGGTCAACTTCGAACTCGACTGACGGCCGGCGAATCGGGTGTCGCGCGACGGTTCCGGCTCCGGTTCGCCGCTGACCGCCGGCAGTACCGGTTATGGACTTGCCCGAGTATATTGAACGCACATGAGCACCCGCGACCATGTCCCGCCATTGATCGTCCCCGCCGATTTTTCGCGACGCCTTTTTTGGGATATTGATCCGGCGGCCCTAGATCTGGACCGGCATCGGAAATATGTGGTGGCCCGGGTTCTCGAATACGGCACCCTTGACGATTGGCGGCTGCTCCTGCGGCGTTTCGCCCTGACAGAGATCATTGCCACCGCCCAAACGCTTCGCACCCTCGACCCCAAAGCGCTGTCCTTCCTGTCCGTTCTCGGCAACGTCCCCCGGGACTCTTTCCGATGCTATGCCCTGAAACAGTCGATGCCGACGCCTTGGAACTCCTGAGGCAGATCCAGCAAAATCCGCTTTTTGCGGAAACCCGGCTGGTCGGCGGTACGGCCCTGGCCCTGCAACTGGGACACCGGAAGTCCGTTGACTTGGATGAGCCCGTGGCCGGTGACGGCCTGCGCCTGGCCTCCTACCGGGATATCGCGGCCATGAAACTCTCCGCAATCACCAACCGGGGCACCAAAAAAGATTTCGTTGATCTGGCGTTTTTGCTGGATCAATTCTCGCTCAATGAAATGCTGGCGTTCTACCGGCGCAAATATGCGGACGCTTCCCTTTTCCTGGTCATGAAGAGCCTCACCTACTTCGATGACGCGGAGGAGGATCCCATGCCCAACATGCTGAAGCCCTGTGATTGGGACGATGCAAAACGCCGCATTATCCGTGCCGTGGTGGCCGAGGGGGAGAACCAAGAGGCGACGGGCACCCGGCGGCCACAACCTTAGACGAGCACAATTCCTAATTTACGCAATTACCCGAGGCGGAGCCTCCGTGGAGTGCCGGCGGCTTCGACGCCGCCCTGATATTTTCTTCATCTCCCCCCCGGGCAGCCGTCGCAGCCGGCCGGTAGGAGGGCGTTTGCCTGACGGCCGGCCGGGTCGCCGTCCCCGTCCCCTGCCCCTGCCCGGCGTGATAGGAACGCCCCTCGCGGCTGGCACAGCCGCGGCTACAGCAGGGCCGCCATGCCCTTCAAGGGGACAGCGGTAACGTTTTTCGGCCCGGGGCGGGCGGCTCCCACGGCACCTCAACACGGCGTTTTTGAAAACGTCTCTTGCGGTTTTATCTTCCCCCATGCCCAGCGCCTCCCCCCATTCCACGACCTTCCTCGACCGGCTGGTGGACCGGCTGGACCGGCTCGACTCCGCCAGCGTCCAAACCTACGTGCTGCGGTTGGTCCGGGAAAAGGGGTTCCTGGAAACCGTGTTCAACACCATCCGCGAAGGGGTGGTGGTGGTTGACCGCGGGCTGAAGATCCAGTATTGCAACGTGGCCGCCCGCCAGTTTCTGGCCGGCGGCGAGGAAATGACCAACCGCCGCATCGACCGGTTTCTCCGCGACCTGGACTGGCGCCGGCTGATGGCCGCCGAGTCCGGCGAATGGCGCCGCATCTCGCTGCAGGAGATCGAAATCTTCTATCCGGTCCACCGCCACCTCACCTTCTACCTGGTGCCCTATCCCGGCGACGGCAATGACGGGACCACCGGTTTTCCGCTGGCCATCCTGCTGCTGCACGACACCACCCAGGCGCACCAGGACCAGCAGAAGACCATCGAATCCCGCAAGATCGAGGCCATCACCGAACTGGCGGCCGGGGTGGCCCATGAGATCGGCAACCCCCTCAACAGCCTGACCATCCATCTGCAATTGTTGCGGCGCACCCTGGAACGCCGGGCCGGCCCCGAACTGGCGGCCGAAACCGGCGAACTGCTCGACGTCGCCGCCCAGGAAATCACCCGCCTCGACGCCATCATCCACAACTTTCTGCGCGCCGTGCGGCCGGTGCCCCTCCAACTGGCGCCGCTCAATGTCCGCGAGCTGCTCACCGGGGCGCTGGAGTTCATGGCCCGCGAGATCGCCGACCGCCAGATCCACGTCGAGGCCGCCTGGCCCGCCGCGCTGCCGCTGATCATGGGCGACGCCGACCAGCTGCGCCAGGCGTTTTTCAACATCCTCAAGAATGCCGTGCAAGCCATGCCCGACGGCGGCCGGCTGCGGGTCGGCGCCGAGGAGCGCGGCGCGTTCCTGGAGGTCCGTTTCGCCGACACCGGCCAGGGCATCGACCCCGCCGTCCTGCCGCGCATCCTCGAGCCCTATTTCACCACCCGCCAGGATGGCAACGGCCTGGGGCTGATGATTGTCGACCGCATCGTCCGCGGCCATGGCGGCGAACTTGGCATCGACAGCATTCCCGGCCGCGGCACCGTGTTCACCATCCGCCTCCCCCTTCACACCCGGCAGGTGCGCCTGTTGCAGCAGGGACGCCCGGGCGATGCCGGTTGACGATGGCAAGCGGTGACGACCGTGCTATAGTAGCCCGCTCATTCCACTCGCGCGGAGAGGTGACAGAGTGGTCGAATGTGCGGCACTGGAAATGCCGTGTACGGGCAACCGTACCCAGGGTTCGAATCCCTGCCTCTCCGCCATTTCCCCCTTTCCGGATCCGGGCCACCCGTCGTTTGGCGGAAGCGTTTCAGGCTGTCGGCTGACGGCAATTCCGCTCTCACCCTGGCGCGGCAGGATGGGCCTCCGGCAGCCGTTCGCCGTTTTTGGCGAGAAAGGCGCGGATGGCGTCTCCGTGTTGTTTCCACACCCCGAAACGGCGCACCTTCAGGGTGGCGGTGACGGTGCCGTCCTCCAGCTTCAACGGCGGGATGACCAGCACATCCTTGGGACGCTGGAACGGTGCGAGATGGGCCGTGGCCTCGCGCAGCCGCCGCCGGATCACCGCAGGCCGCTGGGCGGCGGGAATGGCGGCAAGCTCGGCGTCGTCGAGGGAGGCGCAGGCGTAGACGCTTTGACAGTGGTCACCGATGACCATGACATCCCGGAACAGCTGGTCCGAGCTGATCGCCTCCTCGACCGGTTCCGGATGCAGTTTCTCGCCGCCGGCCAGGACGATCAGGTTGGAACGGCGCCCGTGAATGTGGAGGTACCCGTCATGGTCGAGGTGCCCCATGTCGCCGGTGTGCAGCCAGCCGTCGCGGATGGTTTTGGCGCTGGCATCGGCATGGCGCCAGTAGCCCTTCATCACGCAGTCGCCCTTGACCAGCAGCTCGCCCCGGACGCGCTTGCCCAGGGTGACGCCGTCGTCGGCCAGGAAGGTGTAATCGCCGCCCTCCGCCGGATGCAGCCAGGAAAGCAGCCGGCCGCAGCTGCCGAGCCAATGGGCGTCGTCGAGGTTGATGCTGATCACCGGGGAGGTTTCGGAGAGCCCATACCCTTGGTGAATCGGCAGCCCGATGTGCTTGAAGAACACCTGGTTCTCCAGGTCCAGCGGGGCGCCGCCGGAAATGAAGAAGCGGAGGCGGCCGCCGAAGGTGGCCCGGAGGCGCCGGAAGACCAGCGGATCAAAGATGGTGCGGTGGGTCAGGATGCGCAGCAGCCCGCCGTTGAGCTGCGGCCCGTGGGTGAAGATGCGGGAGGCATTGTGCAGGGCCTGGCGGAACAGCGCCTGCGCGGCGGGCACGGAGGCGCCGACCGCTTTCAGCATGCCGGCGCGCAGCAGGTCGGCGATGCGGGGCACCAGCAGCACCACGGTGGGGCGGAAGCGGCGCAGAGCGGGCAGGAAATCGCGCTTGTCCTTGGGGATGACCACGACCAGCCCCGCCATCGCCGCCACCACCACCTCCACGACCAGGGCGTAGCTGTGCCAGTACGGCAGCAGCGACAGCAGCATCTCCCCGCCGGGGCGCAGGGGCACCGCCGCCAGCGTGGATTCGGCGTTGCGGTAGAGGTTCCGGTGGGTGAGCATCACCCCCTTGGGGCAGCCGGTGGAGCCGCTGGTGTAGATCAGGGCGGCGACGGCGTCGTGGGCAACCTCCACGACAGCCGGCGGCGCGGCCGCCGGCACCGGGGGCAACTCGTCAAACAGCACCACCGGCACGCCGCCGCCATTGCGCCGCGCCAGCGCCGCGCAACTGTCGTCCGCGAGAATGAGCGCCGGCTCGGCGTCGGCGAACACAAACTGCATTTCCGGGTCGCCCAACCCTTCGCACACCGGCACCGCAATAATTCCCAAATGCCAGCAGGCAAAGAACGCCCGGAGCTGGGGGACGCTTTTCGGCAGCACAAAGGCAACCCGGTCGCCTTTGCCCACCCCGCGCTCCCGCAGGAAGGCAGCCAGGGCCAGCACCTGGCCGTGGAAAGCGCCAAACGTGTGGTGCTGCCACCCGCCGGCCTCATAACCGATCGCAAAAGGATGGTCGGGCCACTTGCCCGCCGCATGAATGAGCAGCTTGCCAAGATGATGCATAGAAAATGCGCTCTACTCCTGTCCGGCCCGGCCCGGCCGGCCTGATGCAATGCCGTAGCTTAACCGGTCAAAGCCAACCGGCAAGGGCGCGTTATAGTATCCCCTGCCCGCGGGCGCCGGCAAACCGTTGAGGACGGCGGCGCGGCCACACAACCTCCACCCCCCCAAAAAAACATATCCCCACGCCATGACTGTCCAGCACAAGCCTTTCAAGACCGAGGTCCAGCAGCTGCTCGATCTGGTGATCCATTCCCTCTACTCCAACCGCGACATCTTTCTGCGCGAACTGATCTCCAACGCCTCGGACGCCATTGACCGGCTCCGCTTCGAGGCGCTGTCCGCGCCCGACCTGCTGCAGGCCGACCCCCATCCCCGGATCAGCATCGTGCCGGACAAGGCGGCCCGCACCCTGACCCTCCGCGACAACGGCATCGGCATGAATGCCGCCGAGGTCGAGGCCAACATCGGCACCATTGCCAGCTCCGGCACCCGCCGCTTCCTGACCGAACTCAAGGAGCACAAGGGCGCCACCCCGCCGGAACTGATCGGCCAGTTCGGCGTCGGTTTCTATTCGGCCTTCATGGTGGCCGACCGCGTCACCCTGCTGACCCGCCGCGCCGGCGCGGACACCGCCGTGCGCTGGGCTTCGGACGGCTCGGGCGAATACACCCTGGAGGAGGCCGCCAAGGCCGACCGCGGCACCGAGATTGTGCTGCACCTCAAGGAGGGGATGGATGAGTATCTCGACGGCTGGAAACTGCGCAAGATCATCAAGACCTACTCCGACTTCGTCGAGCATCCGGTGGTGCTGACCGAGGCCGCCGAAGACGGCAAGGAGGCCCCCAAGGACGAGACGGTCAACTCCCAAAAGGCGCTCTGGCAGCGCCCCAAGAATGAGATCACCGCCGAGGAATACGCCGGCTTCTACCGGCACCTGAGCCATGACTTTGACGAACCGCTGGCCACCCTCCACTGGCAGGTGGAGGGCGCCGCCACCGAGTTCCGCGCCCTGGTCTTCATCCCCAAATCGGCCGGGCTCGACTTCCTGGCGCCCGAGCGGCGGCCGCACGGCCTGCAACTGTACGTCCGCCGCGTCTTCATCTCCGACCACTGCGAGGCACTGCTGCCGCCCTGGCTGCGCTTCCTGCGCGGCGTGGTGGATTCGGGCGACCTGCCGCTCAACGTCTCCCGCGAACTGCTCCAGGACGACAAGCAGATCCGGGCCATCCGCAACAACCTGGTCAAAAAGGTGCTGGACACCCTGGCCGAGATGAAGGACAAGGAGCGGGAGAAGTACGAGACCTTCTGGAAGGCGTTCGGCCCGGTGCTCAAGGAGGGCATGCACCTTGACTTCGCCAGCCGCGAGAAGCTCCAGGAACTGCTGCTCTTCCCCACCGCCGCCAAGGGCGCCGGCACCCTGGTCTCGCTGGCCGAATACGTCCAGGCCATGCCGGAAGCCCAAAAGGCCATCTACCATGCCAGCGGCGAAAACCGCGGGGCGCTGGAGAACGCGCCGCACCTGGAGGCGTTCCGCGCCGCCGGCTGGGATGTCCTGCTGCTCACCGACCCGATCGACGACTGGGTGATGCAGGGGCTGACCGAATACGCGGGCAAGCCGCTGCGCTCGGTCACCGCCGGCGGCGCCGCCGACCTGCCGCCCGCCGCCGAGGCCGCCCCGGAACACCCCGCGGCCAGCGAAGAGGAGCTGAAGCCGCTGCTGGCGTTCCTGAAAAAACAGCTGGGCGACCAGGTCAAGGACGTCCAAGCCTCGCGCCGCCTCACCGAAAGCGCCTGCTGCCTGGTGGCCGACGAGCACGGCATGGGCGTGCACATGGAGAAAATCATGCGCGCCCTGCACAAGGACGCGCCGCCCACCCGCCGGGTGCTGGAGATCAACCCCGCCCACCCGGTGGTGCGCGCCATGGCCGCCCTGGCCGCCGCCGGCGGCCAGGAGGAACGCCTGGGCGAATATGCCGAAATGCTGCACGACCAGGCCCTGCTGACCGCCGGCCAGCCGGTCGCCGACCTGCTCCAGTTCACCCGCCGCGTCAGCCGCCTGATGGCCGACGCCGTACCCAAGGCATGACCCGATGAACCTGCCGCGCAAGGCCTATGAAGATGTGGCGTTCCTGAAGTCGGATGCCTGCCGCGCCCAACGCCTGGAACTGGAGTTCCTCAAGGCGGACGTGACCATGCGGGCGCAGAACATCAAGTCGACCATCGTCCTGTTCGGCAGCGCCCGCGTCCCCGATCCAACCACGGCGCAGGCGCGCCTCCAGGAGGCCGCCCAACTGGCCGCGGCAAGGCCCGGCGACCCGGCGGCCGCCACCGGCCTGCGCCGAGCCCAGACCCTGGCGGAGCTGAGCGGCTATTACACCGTGGCCCGCGACTTCGCCGCCCTGGTCAGCCGGTGCAGCCAGACCATTGAGGCCTGCCATTTCGTCATCACCACCGGCGGCGGCGGCGGCTTCATGGAGGCCGGCAACCGCGGGGCGGCGGAGGTCGGGGCCAAAAGCATCGGCCTGAACATCAGCCTGCCGCATGAACAGGAACCCAACCGCTTCATCACCCCGGAACTGATCTTCCAGTTCCACTACTTCAGCATCCGCAAGTTGCACTTCCTGCTGCGTGCCAGGGGGCTGTGCGTCTTCCCCGGCGGCTTCGGCACCTTGGACGAACTGTTCGAGGTGCTGACCCTGATCCAGACCCGCAAGATCCGGCCGATCCCGGTGGTGCTGTTCGGCCGCGCCTTCTGGGAAAAACTGATCAACTGGGAGTTCCTGGCCGACCAGGGGCTGATCAACCCCGACGACCAGAGGATCTTCCGCTACTGCGAGACCGCCCACGAGGCGTGGGAATACATCTGCAGCTTTTGGGGTTCCGAGCGCGCCCCGGAAGCCACAGTCATCAACGCCTAAAGCGGTTTGGGCTGTAGGTATGCCGTTGGGGGGGGCGCCGGCAGGCGCCCTGGAGGGCAGCGGGTCCTCACGGCGCCCTCCTGCCGGCCGGCGACGCCGCCTTTGGAGTTTGGCATAACTCATAGGGGTACGGTTTTCCCGTCCCAGCGGGATGGGGCGGGAAATAGGGGTAGGGATAGGGCTTGCGCCCTACCCCTCCCTCCGAACCGGACAGGCGGATTTCCCGCATCCGGCTCTCGCAGCGTCGTTCTTCCTTCGGCATTCACAGTTGCGCATACCCATCACAGGGCCTCCAGCCCAA
>JBAZJM010000137.1:0-11687 GCA_041651315.1 Lentisphaeria bacterium
CCGTGAAACAAGGGCTTTGGCCAAGGCAATGGCCGTTGGCCCAAACCGAAAATACGACGGGCGCGTTGCCGACGGCGCTGTCCCGGTTGTGATCGACGCCCACCCACGCCCGGAACGTCTTGGCCGGCCGGGGACAGCGCAACACAATCTCACTGTCAGCATGGGAGCCCAATCCCCAACCGTAGGTTTTTCCGGCTAGACAGAGCGGCGTATTGAGGATTGACTGGCCCATCCCCAATTTGCCCCAACCCTGCTTCCAGAACGCGACCCCAACCCCGGTTTTGGCCGTATCCCCCAGCCCGGCAAGCCACTCGCCAATCCGCTGCCGTTCACCCTCCTTGACCACAAACCCGCTATTCATGCCCGTATCCTTATTCCAAGAAGGTTCACAAAAACGGCGGAGGCGTTTGGTTCCAGGCGATAACCACAACTCCCCTTCTCATGGGAAATAGCAGAAAGCTGAAACACGGTGGGGCTCCTAAAATTCAGTTTTCTGCTTTCCCCCATGCCTGCTTTTATTATTGCTTCCGACGGCGCAACATCACCAGCGCGCCCGCCACGGCCAGCAGACCCGCAGTGGCCGGTTCGGGAACCACCATGCCGGTGAGCGTGACATTGTCAAACCCCTGAGTCTCGCCATAGCTATATTGCGTTCCCAACCCAAGCGTGGTGAAAGAACGATAGGTGCTATCGGCGACCGTGGTCGTGTAAACCGTTGATTCACTGCCCACATAGTAATAACTAAACGTAACCGTCCCATCAATCACCGACAGCGTGCAATACTTGGCGTCACCGCCGATACTCGTGCCCGTTTTGATGCTCGTCAACATTCCGCCCACGCTTTTGTAAATCGTGATTCCTCCGGCACGGTTGACCAATCCCACGTATCCGTTCTCAACCGAATCCAGCAAGGACAGACTGGCATAGAGGGAGGTATTGTCATCAAGGCCATTATTCTGCCGGACATAGGCCGTCAAAGTGGCATTGGCAATGGATTCGCCAACCGTCAACGTTCCAGCGGTGCGGAAGTTGCGATACGCATTGCCCGTGTAGGCCGACATCCAATCCGGCGTCCACAGCCAGGAGCTTTTGTCGGGGCCGCCGCCACCCCACACCATCCCGGACACCATACTGCCGTTATCAACATACCAATAAGAGGAGGCGCTGGAAGCGGAAGTGGGGATCACGGTGTAAACCCATGAGTCAAAATTCTCCGAGTAGTTGATGGTCGCGGCCAGCAAGGCCGGCTCCACCAGCATCAGACCGGCCACGATTCCGAGAAGACGTTTCATGCGATGACTCCTTTTTTGACCTTGGTTGTAGAGGATGTCCGTCCCAGTTCGCAGCCTAGGCGGCGGCCGTCCTCCCGATATCAGTCATTATAGTAGACAAACGGACATTGCGTTAGTATTTTATATAGGTATTTTTAATACTTTAGAGGAATTTCTTTGATGCCAACTAACCCCCTGCTCCACCTGGAGGACGTCTTCCACCGCTACGCCCAGCGCTGCCCGGTGCCGGCGCTCTATTCCTGGCGGGAGGAGTACGCCAGCGACCATGTGCACGACTTCTTTGAACTGCGCATCTGCGCCGAGGGCGCCCTGGACGTACTCACCCGCAACGGCCGTTACCGCCTGGAGGCGGGGGACGCCGTGCTGCTGCGCCCCGGCACCCCCCATGTCTGCGGCAATGCCCGCCTGCACACCGGCTACATCATCGGCCTCACGCCCGACCTGCTGCACCAGGAACTGGCGTGGACCTTGCAGGATCCGATGCTAAGCCGCCTGCTGTGGAGCGGGCCGCAACAGGCGGGCAAGAACACCGTGGTGGCCCACCTGCCGCAGGACGAGTTGCAGCGGGTTCAGGAATCGATCAAGGTTCTGCTGCACAACAGCTGGCTGGCCCACGCCGCCGCCTTTGAACCCACTCTGCGCAGTGAACAGATCGGACACCTGACCCTGGTGCTGTCCCGGCTCTCCCGCGCCCTGGCCGCGGCCGCCAACGAGACGCCGGGGACCGGCCCCGGCCGGGTCCACCCCTCGCTGATCGCGGCCCTGCGGCTGATGGAGAAGGATCCGGCCCATGACTGGTCGCTGGCCGAACTGACCCGCAAACTCGGCCTGGAGCGTTCCTACCTGCTCAAGCTCTTCCATCAAACGCTGGGCTTGCCGCCCATGCAGTATCTGTTCCGCAGCCGTCTCGAGCTGGCAGCACGCCTGCTGACCGGCAGCGACCTGCCCGCCGGTGAGGTGGCCGGCAAGGTGGGCTGGCTGAACCAGACCCTGTTCTGCCGCCATTTCCGCAAGCGTTTCGACATGAGTCCGCTGCAATACCGACAACGCTTCCGTTACCGCGCGGCCACCGCCCACGACACCGACCTGCCCCCCCATGCCGCCGCCAGCCAGCTGTCGGGCCCGGACCGCATCCTGCTCCTGGAACCCGTCCCCCTCCCGCCGCCATCAACCACGGGCGACGCCCGGAAAAGAAACGCCGTTCCCCCTGTCCTGACGGACGATTTCCAGCTGGTAGCCATGGGCCGGCAGCAACTGGCCGCCGGGGAACACTGGGACACCTTTCCAGCCGGCTGCCACGGCATCGTCATGATGGACTTCGGCCAACTGACGGCCACCAGCGGCAATCGGCCGAAAACGGAATTTCATGCGTGGCAGGCAACCTTCTGCCACCCCGCCACGTCCCCCGCCTGGCGGGCCACCCAGGACAGCGCGCTCCGCTGGATCGCCTGGCGCGGCCGCCAGGCCGACACCCTGGCCGCGGCCGGGCTCATGGACCAGGTGCCCCCGTACCTGGCCTTGTACGCCGCCAATCGGGTCATGGACGCCTGGCTCAAGCTGGTCCGCCTGCTGGAACGAACCGATCCCGCCGTGGCCGTCGAACGCCAGGCCATCCTGCTGGAAATGCTCAGCAGCCTCGCCTGCCCCGAAGGTGCCCCCAGCCACTACGCCATCAGCGGCTGACCGGCACCACATCAGCGCCGCACGGCCTAAATCCATGTGGGGGCGCCGCCCCCAAACCCCTGCCAAAGGGACCTGTCCCTTTGGAAACCCCGAGACATTCCATTTTACGGGGGCCGGTACTGGGTGCCGCCGCCGCGACAAAGACCAAGCGTCGCGACCTTCAGCGGCGCCCAGTACCGGCCCCCGCAAAATCAGATATCGGGATTCTCAAGGGACGGAGTTCCTTGAGCGGGGCCTGGGGCAGAGCCCCACATCTGGACCGGGTTGGGGCACGTCCCCCCATCCTCACTCCAGCAAGAACAAGTTGTACCGGTTGGGATCTTTTCCCGAGCCGATGCCGTCGCCCCAGAACATGTAGCCGCAACGGCCTTCGCCGTCGTTGTCATTGACCAGGAGGGCGGCGGTCAGCAGGTCGCCTTTCTTGAATCCGGGCACTTTCAGGAAGGCAGCCGGATAGGTCAGCCGGTACGTCACCTCGTCGCCTTGGCGGCTGATGGCCACCTTGATTTTGTCGCTGACCCCCTGCGGTGTCCCGAACCGGTCGCAGCGCAGAAACACCAATGGCCCGTTTTTGGTCAGGGCGATGTCGGATTCCGTGCGGTCGCCGGGCCCGCTGTTGTCCGCGGTCTGGATGGCGATCTGCAAGCCGTCTCCGTTCCAGGTTTCTTCCCCGGTGAAATCCTGGCGGAAAATCTTATCATCGACGGTAAGGTTTAGATAAAAATTGTCGTGGTCGTATTCGGCGTTGAACCGGAACCGGATCTTGGCCGGCACCCCGACCCGAATGGGGTGATAATAGGCGGCGGAATCGATCATGTAAATCTTCGCCGGCGCGCCTTTGACGGTGACCACGGCCCCTTCCCGCGGCAGTTTGATATTGGCCGCCGCCTGACGCTCCTTTTCCGGAAAGGCGCGCTTGACGACCCGGACAATCTTCACCTTATCCAGTTTGCCCTCAAGAATCATGGGCAGGTTGCCAAGCGTGAAGGAAAGCTGATCCTGGCGCACCCCGGCGGCTTGGTCTTCCACCCAGTCAAAATAGCCCCACGGCTGATCGAACGGCACCCGGCCGGCATGCCGGACCGACACCACCGGACGTTCGGCCGCCTCGTTCTTCAGCACCACCTGCCATTGGTCGTCCTGATGCCCGCTCCACAGGGTCAGGACATCCCGGCCGTCGGGCTGGCGGAAATGGAGCGCCCAAATGTCGGGATCGCCAGCGTCCAGCCGCCCGACATAAGCGGCGTGCTTGACGATGCCGGCAATGTCCCGCAGCACATACCAGCCCGGCTTGGGGGTCAGGTCAGGGCGCACAATCCCAAAATTGTGTTCCGGATCCCGGTAGTTCCAGCCGCAGTCCTGGAACACATACCACCAGACGCCCTTGATGAACGGCAGCGTCCGGGCCAGCAGATACAGCCGCGCCAGCTTGTCGGCGGAGCTCTCGTAGGAAGAGCCGCTATTCATGCCGATACTGGTCGGCCAGCCCATTTCGGAAATGTACAAATCAACCGTTTTCCGATGGCTGACCTCCTTGAGCCGCTCCTCGACGCGCAGCATCCGCGCATGCCATTTTTCCGGCGCGTCCGGAGTCATGATCTCATGGTAGTTGTAGGTGTGCAGCGCGATGGCGTCGCAATAGTCCATCAACCCGTCGGCCACCAAGGTTTCCAAGAACCCGACCGAACAAAAACCACCGCTGACAATGGTGATGCCCGGATCAAGCTTTTTCAGCTGCGGAGCAACCGCTTTCATCAACTTCAGGTAACGGGGAGCGTCGCCGTGCCCGTATAGATCCTGCCGCATCCCAGTGCCGCCATCCCACTCGTTCCACAATTCGACCACCCGTTTTCCCGGCGGCATCGTCCCGACCATGAACTCCGAATAGCGGAGGAAACCCGCGACGGTTTCCGGGGTGCCCGGATAGTCGCCGTTGTCATACAGCGGATTGCCATAACACAGGATGTTGAATTGGGCGAGCCCGAGACGGTCGGCCGCCACCGTATAATCCCGATAGCCCTGCGTCAGTTGCAGCTTGCCCTTGGCGCGCTCCACGACGCACCATTCGCAGCTCTCACGAACCGATGCGACGCCACCGGTCTTCATCATTGCCGAATCAACCTCCGGCTGCCCCCAGCCAAAACTGAAATGCTGCCCCATTCCCAATTGGAAGCCGACGTCGTCGCCTCCCGCCCTAACCCCCACCGCCACGAGGAACAGCAAAACGCCAATGAGTTGTTGCCACTGTTTGAACATGTCGTCGTCCTTTGTTGTTTATTGATGTTATGATCGTCGATTTTGCGAGGACCGGTGCTGGGCGCCGCTAGCCTGGATTATTCATGAGAACGGATCGGCGTGTGCTGTAGCTGAGCGCTTGTAGCGCGGCGGCGACATTCCGCCGGGCTACAAGCCCTGAGCTACAGGTTGGTTCCAAAGGGACAGGTCCCTTTGGCAGGGGTCTGGAGGCGGCGCCCCCACATCGTTCTCATCATACACGGAAGACCTCCGCCGCCAGGCGGAGTGCGGCGGGCTTGGGACGGCCCTCGAAATCGAGGATCGCGGTATTAGCCATACAGGGAAAGCTGTCGTGCCCCATCCACACCAGGAACCCGCCGCAGCTGGGGAACCGCCGCTTGCAGGCGCGAGCGGCGATGACCAGCGCCTCCGCCTGTCGGGCCTGGCTCCAGGCCACGTACTCGGCCAGGTCCGCCGGCGCGCGGCCGTCGTGCTCGGCCTGGAAGCGGTCCTGTTCCACCCACCACGGCGCGCGGCGCCACAGCGGATTGGCATGGGTCGGCGGCCACGGATTGCCATCGCCCCGGTAGCGCTCCAGGATGTCCAGCGGGCTGGCCCCCGGCGCTCCGGTCTCGGAGCGGAACAGGGCGTCGTCCTTTTCCCAATAAGCCGCCCATTCCGCCAGTGAACCTTCCGCCTTCCACGGGCCGTGCACGTCCCAGTGCAGTCCCCGGCCGAAGTCGGCAGCATTGGCCATGAACCGCGGCCCAGAAGAGGAAGTCGCCATGAACCGGCGGCCCGGATCCAGCTCGCCCACCAGCGCCTGCAACCGTTGCATCAGCGGATGGTCCAGGCCGAGCGGCTTGCCACACCCCTGCTTGCCGCCGTCCAAGGTGCCCTGCAACTCGTTGCCACCACACCACATCAGCAGGCAGGCATGATGCCGGCAGCGTTCCACATAATGCCGTGCGATCTCCGTAAAACCGGTAATGAAAGCCGCGTCTTCCGGCGGCCAGTTGTCGATTCCGGACGAGGACAGGGGGAATTCCTGCCAGACCAGCAGCCCCCGCTCATCGCACTGCCGGAAAAAGTGCTCCGGCTCCAGAAAACCGCCACCCCACACCCGCAACAAATTAATTCCCAGATCCTTGTAGGTGTCAAGGCGTTGCCGGTAATCGTCCGTGGTCAGGTCCGCGAAATTGGGCCGGATCGGTGTCCAGTTGACTCCCTGGAGGAACAGCGGCCGGCCGTTGACCACGCACAGCCACGGATCGGCGGCCGCGGGGGCGCCGGGATTGGGGCGCCACTCCACCCGTTTGAAGCCGACCTGACGCGTGTCCGCGTCCAGCACGGCGCCGTCCGCCCCCAGCAGAGTGGTGCGCACGGTGTAAAGCGGCTGCGCCCCCTGCCCGTTCGGCCACCACGGCGCCACCGCCAGTTCATCCCAGGCCACCGCGCCTTCCCGGAAAGCGGCTGCTGCTACCTCTTTTTGCCGCACCACCGCGCCGGCGGCGTCTTCCAGGCACACCCGCACCCGGCCGGCCACGGCATCGCCGTGACAGCTGCCCGACACCCGCAGCATGCCCTGGCCGGTGACGGGGTCGTAATCACTTTGCACCCACACACCCGCCAGGGTTGCGGACTCCGCAACCTCGAGGGTGATGGCGTCCCAGATGCCGACTTGGACCAGACGCGAGGTCCAGTCCCAGAAATAATTGTAGCGCGGCTTTGGCTCGCGCATCCGGGAGGTGTAGCCGAACTGCCCCAGCCAGCGCGGCGGGCACTCGAAAATGACTTGCAGGATGTTGTTGGCCGGGCGCACCGCCGGCCCCAAGTCGAAGAGATGGGGCATGAGGCTGTTGGCGAACGTCCCCACCGCCTGGCCGTTGAGGCGGACGACACCGGCATAGTCCAGCCCCAGGCAGCGCAGGCGGCACACCGCGCCCGGGCCGCGGGCAAACCAGGCATCCGGGAGCTGGGTCTCGTAGATCCAGTGGCGGTTTTCCACCCATTCGCAGAACCGGGCGTCCATTCCCAGGTTCCAGTCGGGCAGCAGGCCGGCATTCCGCAATGCCTGCTGCACCGAACCTGGCACCGGCGCCGGCACGCTCGGGATTTCCGCCGCCGGCGCCGCCCCGATTTCCAGGCTGTTTTGGAGCTCCCATTCGTGGGGGACAAATCCCGCCACCCGCCACGCCAATAGAGACAAATCAAACGTCTGTTTTTGAAACTGCATGAGTCTTTGGATTCGCTTGTTTTTTGAGCGCCAACGGCGCGCATTCATACCAGCCTGGAGCAACGCCCCAGGGAAAAAAAAGATAACGATTCAGCCCTGAAGGGGCGTTTTATGAAGCGGGCTTTCAGCCCTTTATTTCTCCTTAACCTGATGGCTATGGGCGACACGCCCGTGCCTACAGGATGTGGTTGCACCACGCTTGCGGCCCGCCATGGCGAACAGCTTGCCCGACAACCGGTTAACGGTAGGTCCAAGCGCCATTCATCGCCCAGGTCACGCGGACCAGCAACGGGCTGGTCAGCAGCTCCGCGGCACTCTGCCTGCCAACGTGTCCGTCCACGAAAGCAGTGTTCGCACGGTCGTTGTGCAGGGTATAGATGGCGGCGTTTTCCCCGCAATCGTTGTCCGGCGCGAACTTCCAAATGTCCGAACGCGTGTTCCACGTGTCAGAGAGCAGGAAAAAACGCGACGGATCCGGGAACCGCTCCAGCTGATAATAAAGCCCGGGACGCGTCCAGCCAAAGACCCAGAACTCGTTGCCGGCATATTTGGACGTGGCCCAGGTGTCATTGCCAAAATCATACATGCCGTAACAGTACCACCGGGTTTCCTCCCAGATCGCGGCGGTGGAATTTGCGGTGACATTGCCGGGGCAATTGAACACCTTGGAGCGAAACGGCAGGTATTCCGCGCTGGAGCCGGGATAGGCCCAGCCGCCCGCGAGCGCGTCGCGCCACATGTCCCACCAATTGTCGTTGTGGATCATCAGCCAGCCGTTGTAGTCGTTGGCATACAAGGCCAGGGCAACCATGAGCTGCTTCTGGTTGTTGACGCAGCCGGCGGCCTTGGCGCTGGCCTTGGCCTTGCCAAGGGTGGGCAACAACAGGGCCGCCAAAATGGCGATGATGGCGATGACCACCAGCAGTTCGATCAGCGTGAACGCTGCCCGAACTTGCCTCCGCCCTTCGCCACGGCTCGGGGCTACGGCTGGACGTGCCAGCAGCTCGATGAGGGATAGATATTTCATGGGAAAGGCCTGGGCGCTGTTGGACGTTGTGGACCTGGTGGACAGATGTGGACCCGGTGGACCGTGGTTCCCGATGTTCACTGTATTCACCGGGGCGGCGGTGTCCACCAGGTCCGCACGATTCTTCACCCCCGCCCCCGGCGGAACAGCACCATGCCGCCCAGCGCCAGCAGCGACAGCGCGGCCGGCTCGGGGACGGCATCGTAGATCAGGAGAACCCGGCCCGTAACCTCCAAAGCG
Source organism: Lentisphaeria bacterium (assembly GCA_041651315.1). Lineage (GTDB taxonomy): Bacteria > Verrucomicrobiota > Lentisphaeria > Oligosphaerales > CAITYL01 > CAITYL01. Next base: position 8,714 of record JBAZJM010000137.1, read on the forward strand.
TCCCCGTGACGCCAATCATCGCCAAACGTAGCATTGCGGATGCCAAAGGTGCGGGTGTAGCTGTCATTGAGCCCGATCACCACGCTGTAGTCGGCCGGATTCCAAGTCACCGGCGCGTACAGCGACAGGGCGTTGTAGTACGGGACATCAAGAGGGGTATTTATCCAATTATCTTCTTGGGTATGTCCCGACGTCGTCTCGGCCCAAGCCATATATCCTCCAGCATCGGATCCTTCAGCGGTGTCAGACGCATAAATCCGCAGGCTGGTGATCTCCAGCACCAACCGATAGTTGGGCGTGCTTGCGGCGTCGCCGGGCGCCGCGCCCAAATACTGAGCCGTGATGGGCACGGCAAACCCGACGGCCGGAGCCAACCAGCCGCATACGCTGGTAGGCTCAGCCACGCCGTTGGCTGCGGTGCCGTCGGCGTTGGTAATGAGCCCGCCGGCACTGAAAGATTGCCCCACGGGTGCCGGCGAAAACCGGAAGGCCCCCTGTGTCGTCGGAGAATTCTGACTGACCGTCTCCACATCATTCCACGCGTTGGTGCCGGTCACGCTGGCGCCGTACGCCATGCGGAAATCGCTGCTGGTGATGACTGCGGCACCGGCATCCAAAACCGTGATTGCCGGAACCAGAGTCAGAGAGAGGGCCGCGAGTTGGATCAGCTGTTTGTGCATGACGTGAACTCCTGCGTTTTGGGGGTTGGGGGTTGGGGGACGTAGGGTTTGGGGTTGTGCGTTACGGGATGCCCCGCCCCCAACCCGTGCCGTGGCGACGACATTCCAACGATGTCAAAGATTATAATAGATAAATTGGCATGGCGTTAGGATATTATGTTTGTTTTTTTAAGATAAAAGTGTAAAATCTCAATGCGAACACCGTGCCTCACTCGCTGAGAATAAGCCACCGGTCATAGTTCGCCGGATCAATGCCGATCCCGGAAGTGGCGTAATGCAAGTACCCCAGAAGCGGCCCGTCGCCCGCGGGAACGGCACCGCCCCAATGGAGGCGTTCCTGGCCGTCGCCGACGGCAAGCGCAAAACCGATGGCCATGCCCGGCTTGAAGGCGGGAAGATAGACCGCCTGAGTCGGAGAGGCGGCCTCCCCCTCCGGCGTCCGCGCCCACCAGTGCGAGATGGCCGTGGGGGGGATCTCAACCCGGTAGGTGGTGGCAGCCGGGGAACGCCGGACCGACAAGTCGATTTCCGTGGTCTTGCCCATGTTCATGGGCCAGCGGCCAAAGGTGCGGATGACGACGGGAGCGGCCTCCCCGGGCTCAAGAGTGAAATCGTTGTGCCCGTCCTGGGCCGCAATGGACGTTCCTGGCTCGAACGGAAAGAGGGACACCTTGACGGCGGCGGCCGGCCGGTCCTTGACCACCACCTCCAGCATGATCCGGCGCTCCTCCCAGCGGATGGAAAAGTGCCCCGAACCGGCCGCGCCGCCGGCGGATTCCAAGGCATATGTCCGGCCGGGCGCCGGTGCGGAAGCGCGTGCAACCAGAATGGCCTGCTGCGGCAGCAGCCCGGGCGCTTCCGTCCGGGTCGGCCTCAGGCGGACATCAGCCAGGCGCACCCGGCCCAGATTTCCGCACACCAGAACGGGACGGCCCCGGGCGGTGACCGAAAGTCGCCCCCCCGCAGCCGTCCCGGAACGGCCCAGGCGCCGCGTCACGGAGCCATGCCCCAACAACGTGAGCGAGACCGCCGTTCCGGGCGGGGAATCGGTTTCCACGAGGAACTGGCAGTCCGCGTCCCGGTACCCCGCGGCAAGCAGGGTCAAATCCCGCGACGAGGTGTTGGTGATGACGGGAAAAGGGGTCTTCCGGGTGCTCCACAACGCGAGCACGTCCCGGCCATCCGCGGCCTTGAACAACAAGGCCCAGGCATCCGGATCCGGGGTGTGGAGGCGTTTCACAAACCGGGCCTGATTCAGGGTGGGAAGCAAGTCTTTCAGGACGGCATAGGACGACTTTGGCGTGAGGTCGGGGCGCACCAGGCCGAAATTGAATTCATTGTTGTGGCAGCTCCATTGGTCGTCCTGAAAATCATAGAACCAAAATCCCTTGATGAACGGCTTGGTCCTGGCCTGCAGGGTGAAGCGCGCCACATAGTCGGCCACCTCCGCCTGGGAACGGCCAATGGGGGTGATGTCGGTGGGCCAGCCGGTTTCGGAGATCGTCATGGGGACTTCCCGGCCGCCGTTGCGCGCCCTCGCGTCCCGCTCCATCGCATCCAGCCCGTCAATGAAGGGTTCGGGTGCCGGTTCGCCATTCCAATACGGATAATGATGCAGGTCGAGCCGGTCGCAGCTTTTCAGCATCCCGGAATCCACGTACGCCAGATAGGAATCGCGCCAGTTGCAGGACGGGTTGGTGAGCACCAGTGCCGTCCGGTCCGCCGCCTTGATCGCCGGAAAGGTGGCGTTCAACAGCTTGAGATAGGTGCCCAAGTCCCCTTGCCCGACAAATTCCGGGCGCATGCCGCAGCCGCCCTCCCATTCGTTCCAAACCTGGAACATCGGATGGTACGCCTTGAGTTCCGAGGCGCAGAACGCCGCATAGCGGGCAAACGCGGCGACCGCCTCTGGCGAACGGGGATATCCGCCGCCGTCGTACAGGTTGTTGCCAAAGTCGAGGACGCACAGGGGGGCGATCCCCGCGGCGCTGGCAGCCTGCACATAATCACGATAAACTCCGGGCATCTGGAGCTGCCCCTTGGCCCGCTCAACGGCGCCCCAGTACAATTCATCACGGATGGACGTGAGCCCGGCCTGCCGGATCAGGGAAATGCCCTCCTCCACAATCCCCTTGTGGTGCGCGAAATGCGTGGTGACCCCCACCAGGGACTGCGGCGGCCGGCCGGGCGCGCTGGCCGGCGCCGCCAAGGCCGCCCCTCCAACCAACATCACCCCCAGGAACCCAATCAATGAAAGTTTCATGGCTCCCCCTCCAGCACCAGCCAATGGCTCA
>JBAZJM010000138.1:0-11681 GCA_041651315.1 Lentisphaeria bacterium
GAGCCGTTCGCCCAGCGCCAGTTGGCCGCCGCGGCCCTGGGCGGCGGCCAATCCGAGTTCCCGGAGTACGGCGTCAATCTGCTGCCGCTCCACCAGCGCCAGGGTGGCGGGATCACGGGAGAGCGCCGCGGTCAACTGGTCGGCAACCGTCCGCCCCTCCGTCGCCGGGGTCACCGCCACCACCGCCAGCCGCGGCGCGGCGGCCGCCGCCACCCCCGCGGTCAGCAGCATGGAGACCAGGAAAGTTTTCCACATGGGTTTATTTACGTTTCACGTAAAACACGCCGAGCTGGGGCTCGGCGCTCCCAGGCCGGCCGACAATGGACATGCACCCGGGCGCTCATTTCGCGGCGCCGGTGACCTTGGGCAGGAGGCGCAGGGCGGTGGCGGCGGCGGCGCGCTGGAGCGCGGTCTTGCCGGCCACGTGCTCGGCCAGGTCCACCGCCACGGTGGTCTGCCGGTCGACGGCCAGGACCTGCTTGTCCTTGCTCCGGGTCGCCGTGACTTCCAGGCGGGCCTTGGCGGAGATCAGGTTGCCGAACTGGCCGGCGGTCTCGCTGAAACCCTCGCCGGAGATCACCACGTCGGCCGCGGCGTCGTCCGTCACCACCTCAAAGCCGGTGGCCTTCAGCAGCAGGCCGTACTCGGTCTCGGCCGCCGGATCCGGCACCACCCGCCCCAGATGCTGTTCGGTGATATGCACGGCAACCTTGGGCCGGACGCTGTCCCCCAGCGCCTTCTTCAGGTCGGCAATGACGTCCTGGTCGGTGCGCGGCTTGGCCACCAGCTCGCCGGAACGGTCACGGATGACCTTGGCGGTGGCGTCGGCGAGCTTTTCCGTCAGCCCCACCAGGTTGTCGCGGGCGCTGCCCTTGACGCTGGCGCCGACCACCCGCGAGGTTTCGGTGCCAATGACCTTGGCGACCAGGAACAGGCTGCCGCCGGCCTCAATCACGGAGCCGCTCACCAGAATCTTGGCGCCGGTGAATTCGCCGAGCTTGACCGCCTTGTCGGCGCTGACCATGCCGGAGACGTTGAGGCCGAGTTCATCGGTCGTTTTTTTCAGGTCGGCGCGGTCGACCAGCTGCAGGTCGGGCTCGGTCACCAGCTTGGCGAACAGGATGTCGCCGACCTTGCCGGCCATGCCCGCGGCGCCGGAACCGCGCTCCTCAAAAGGCAGGATGGCCACCGGATAGGCGACCAAGTCCAGGGGCGGGATGGCCACGACGACGGCCGGCGCGGTTGCTGCCGCCGGTTCCGCCGCCAGGGCTGCCGGCAACGCCAGCCCCGCCATCAGCAAGCCGCTGAGCCCGACCGACACGACCCGATGTTTCTGCTTCGTCATCATGGCATTTTCTCCTTTGGTGATGGGATTAAAAAAAATTCTCTCGCCAATGCGGATTTTTAACAGAAGGAAACAAAGGTGGCGAAGGGGTGAATTGCCTCACCAATGAAACCTGTTACAAGATGCGCATGGTTGTTCGGCATGGCCCCCGTGAATCTTTCGATACCGATACCGATAGCGACCCCGATACCGATAAAAACATCGGGGGAAACCCGAGCGCGGAGCCGTGAACGTTCATCGGTTGCTCTCGGGGGCGGTATCGCTATCGGAATCGGCATCGTTTTGGATTTTGAACAGGAGGCCGCAGAGGTCACAGAGAAGTTTTTCTCCGTTCTCTCCGGATTTCTCCTGTTTAAATTTGGGCGAAGGTTATTTCTCTGCGCCTCAGCGGGAGGTTAATTGGGATTCGTTTCCGGCCTTGGTGCGGCCGGGGCGGGCTGGAGCATGGCGGCGAGCAGGTAGCGGGCGGCGGGGCCGGCATTCCACGCCTCGGCCAGCGGCAGGGTGCAGAGGATGAGCCGGCCACCGCCGGGCCAGCGGGCTTCCAGCCAGACCAGGGCCGGCGCGGCAGGGTCGGCGGCGGCTGGGCGGTCGCGGACGTCGCAGAGGGCGGCGGGGAACTCCACCGGCGCCAGTTCGATTGGCAACGCCCCGGACCAGGCGACGCCGAGCCGTTTGTCCAACTCCGCCATGACCGCCGTGGACTGGAACCACAGCCGGCTCGGCAGCAGCGGCTTGCCGTCGCCCCCCTGGGGCAGGGGAAGCCGGCCGGCCCCGGGAGAAACCCAAATGACCGTGCCGCCGGCGACCACGGTGCGCAGCAGCCGGTCGACTTCGCCGGCCTGGGCCTCGGGACTGATGCCGGGCCCAACCAGGATGAGAGTGTCCGGGGCGCCGGCGGCGTCCGGCAGCCAGGCGCGGCACTTCACGCCGGCCTGCTCGAGGCCGGGGGTGAGCCGGTTGTCCAGATCCCACAGCGGCAGTTCCGGCAGCTGCAGGGCGGGGAACGGATTGTCGCCCAGGACCCAAAGCTTGCCCTGGGCAATGGCGTGCCGCCCGGTGCCTTCCGCTTCCAGCCAGGCCTCGGCGGTGACGGCCAACCCCACTTCGGCGCGCACGGGCGGCAGTTCCATCTTGATGACCACAAGTTGGGCGCCGGGCTTGGCCGCCGAGACCGCCTGCGACTGGCTGGCCAGCACCCGCCCGCCGGCGGTCAGCCGCCAGAACAGGCGCCCCTGAAAGGCCGCCGGGCTGCGCAGTTCCACGGGCAAGTCCACCGGCCGGCCGCCGAACACCGCCTGCACTGGGTGGCGCCAGGCAACTTCCGCCACCTCCGCCGCAGGGGCGGGCGGCCCCGTCAGGATTCCCAGCCCCGCCGCCCCTGCCGCCAGCGCAACCACCATCCCCCAGCCTCGCCGCAACGCGTTGCGCCTTCGCTCCATAAAAATTCCCATTCCATCCCCCCCCCTGTGACCATGCCGATGGTGCCAATATACCGTGCGGGAGGGCGGCAAGGCAAATAAACAGTCAAACCGGCGTCGCCGCCCCAGGGTTTTGCGGAGGGCGCCTGGCACAGGCGCCGCTACAGGGTGGGGGAGGAGCGTGAGTGACCGGTCAAAGGCACGGGCACGGTAATGAATGATGACACGGCTATGTTTATTTGACCCGTCACGTTGTTCCGGGCTCGGTCAATCCCCAGCCCCCCCCAACCAGTGGCCGGTTACATTCAGCCCCCGTCACTCACGGCCGCGGCTGGAGCTGGGGGTTGCGGAGTTCGCAGGTGCCGGTGAAGTCGGCGTGGATGACGAACTGGAGCCGGCCGTCGGCGGGCACGCCGCCCTGTTCCTTGGTCAGGGTGACCTGTTCCCGGTGCCAGCCATTCCGGCGGTCCTTGTCCAGGAGCTTTTTGGCGAGGATGCGGGGGATGCCGTCGGGGCCGGTGAAGCGCAGGGCCAGCTCCGCATAGCCTTTGCCGACCTGGTCGAGCCGGCACTGGGCGCTGGCGGTGAAACGCTGGCTGCGGGTCACGGTGAGCGGGCGCGAGGCAATTTCGATGACTCCGCCGCCGGTGGAGGTGAGCCGCAGCGCGGAAGCGGTTTCGCCTGCGGCCGGGCTGGCCTGCACGGTCTGGGCGGCGGCATCCGCGACCTGCACCGTCCAGTCGCGCAGGGGCGGTGTGGCGGGAGCGGTGGCCCCGGGGGGAAGGAAGCCGGGCAGCAGCGGGGGCGCCGGCCCGGCATCGGTTCCGGGGGCGGTGGCGGGCGTTGCCAGGGGCTGGGTGACGGCGGCGGGCCAGGCGGTGCCGCGCGGGTGCCAGTGCCACCAGGCGCCGGCGAGGGCCAGCGCCAGGGCGGCGGCGAGGACGCCCAGCAGCAGCCCGGCGCGCCGCCAGCGGCGGGCGCTGCGCCGGGTGGCTTCAAGCACGGCCACGGTGGGGGTGGCGCGCTGGTCGGCCGGCAGCGGGTTGGGGGGGACAAAGTCAAGCTGTTCACGCAACGGTTCCGGCGGCGTTCCGGCCTGGCCGAGAAAGCTGCCGGACGCCTCGGGCAGGCCGGCCTGGCGGAGGTCGCGACGGAAGGCGTCGATGTCGAAGGCGGTGCGGCGGAACCAGACGGTGCGGCGGTCGCTGTCGTAGAGCACCCAGGCGGCGCGGATGTCGCCGTCCCGCGGCTGGCCGACCGAGCCGGCGCCGACCAGGTAGCGCTTGCCGGGCTCAAGTTCAAAGTCGGTGGGCGGCAGCCGGTGGGTGGTGCCGCTGGCGCCGATGACGAACAGCCCGGGCACATGGGTGTGGCCGGTGAACAGCAGCGGTTCGGCGGCGGCAGTCCAGGAGGGAACGGCATCGTCCGGCTCCAGCAGATAGTGGAAACCGGCCGGGTCGGCGAACTCCGCATGGGCGCCGCGGAATTCGGGGCCGGACAACAACAGGGGCCAGCCGGCGATGAAGCGGCGGGCCTTGGGGGTGAGTTGGGCGGCGGTCCAGTCGAGGGCGCGGCGGGCCTCGTCGCGGAAACGTTCGACCGGCATCTGGCCGAGCAGGGCGGCTTCGTGGTTGCCCTGGATCAGGCAATGGATACGGGCGTTGGCGAGTTCGAGGACGGCGGCCGGGGCGGGGCCGTAACCAATCAAATCGCCCAGGGAGAGAATGCCGTCAACCCGTTGCGCCCGGCAATCGTCGAGGACGGCCTGCAAAGCCTGCCGGTTGGCATGGACGTCCGCCAGCACCGCGTACCGCATGGCCAGCCCTCCGCTGTCACGGGTATCCAAGCATTGTCACGGGCAAAAAAATGGAGCGAGCGAAGGGACTCGAACCCTCGACAACCACCTTGGCAAGGTGGCGCTCTACCAACTGAGCTACGCTCGCTTCCGCATCAGACAGCCCCCACTATAGCGCGCCAACCGCGGGGTGCAACCGCGGGCAAATTAACCGGCAAAATTCACCCGTCCCTAACCTGGCCCGTCCCTAACCTGGCCGTTCCTAATTTGGCACAAACTTGGATTGGAACCTGTCCCCAAGTTTGCCGGCCCCCGTCGATACCGATTCCGATAGCGACCCCGACCCCGAGTTTACCTGAAGATGGACGGACAAATTCACCCGTCCCTATCTTGCGTCCTCTACCCGGAAAACATCCTTGCAACGGGCTAAGGACGCGAGAGGACTTGAGAGACTCGAGAGACCGGAGAATGGCGAATATCCTCCGGTCTCTCCTGTCCCGGGAGTCCCTCGCGTCACGCGTCACCTGTCCCTAATAGACGTTTGCGCCGTCCCATCGCGCTATGATTTTCCGATTGGAACCTGTCCCCAAGCTTGCCGGCCCCCGTCGATACCGATTCCGAGAGCGACCCCGAGTTTACCTGAAGATGGACAGGCGCCTATATTGTGCAGGTGCCCCCGGGATCACGGCGGTTTGGACAACGACAGGAGAAAAGCCATGGCATCGACCACGGTTGAACGCACCCATGAGAGCACACTGCGTTTTCTAGCCGGGCCCGCCGACCTGAACGTGCACGGCAAGGTACACGGCGGGGCGGTGATGAAATGGATGGACGAGGCGGGGTACGTGTGCGCGACGGCGTGGTGTGGCCGGCCCTGCGTCACGGTGTATGTGGGCGGGATCCGCTTTTACCGGCCGATTTTGGTGGGGCAGCTGGTCGAGGTGCGGGCGCGGCTGATCCACACCGGGCGGACCAGCATGCACATTGCGGTCAACGTGTCCGGCGGTGAACCGGCGGAGCGGCGGCTGACGCCGACCACCCACAGCGTGATGGTGTTCGTGGCCCTGGACGAGGCGGGGGTGCCGCTGCCGGCGCCGGTGTGGAAGCCGCGCACCGCGGCGGACCGGCGGCTGTGCGGCTATGCCGAACGGCTGACCCGGCTGGGGCGGCAGCTGGAGGAGGAGATGCGGCCGCATTTGGGCCAACCGGCCGGGCATTGAGGGCAATTCTCATCCGGCTGTCTCAGGGACGCCAAACGATTGCCCGAAAAACACCGTCGATACCCATCCCCCGCGGTCAGAGCAGGCGGGCGATGGTGTCGACCACGAACTGGCGCTGCTCGCCGGTGGTTTCCGGATAGATCGGCAGGGCCAGGGATTCGGCGGCGGCGCGCTCGCTTTCGGGGAAGGCGCCGGCTTTGCCGCCGAGGTTGGCGAAGCAGGGCTGGAGGTGCAGCGGCACGGGGTAATAGACCTCGCAGCCGACCCCGGCGGCCTTGAGCCCGTCCCAGACCGCCTGGCGTTTGGCGGCGGGCAGGCGGATGCAGTACTGGTTGTAAACGTGGCGGGTGCACCACGGCTGGACGACGGGCAGGACGACCTGGGCGGCGGCCGCGGGGGCGGCGGCAAAACGGCGGGCGTAGTCGGCGGCATTGGCCTGGCGGGCGGCGGTCCAGGCGTCCAGGTGCTTGAGCTTGACCGAGAGCACGGCGGCCTGCAGGGCGTCGAGGCGGAAATTGCCGCCGACATGGTGGTGGTAGTAGCGCGGCTCCATGCCATGGTTGCGGTACTGGCGGAGGAGCGGCAGGCGGGCGGGATCGCGGACGGTGACCAAGCCGCCGTCGCCGAAACCGCCGAGGTTTTTGCTGGGGAAGAAGGAGAAGCAGCCGTAGTCGCCGACGCTGCCGGCGCGGCGGCCGCGGTATTCGGCGCCGACGGCCTGGCAGGCGTCCTCGATGACCACCAGGCGGTGCTTGGCGGCGAGTTCGAGCAGCGGGCCGAGGTCGGCGGTCTGGCCGAACAGGTGCACGGGCATGATGGCGCGGGTGCGCGGGGTGATGCAGCGGGCGACGGCGGCGGGATCGAGGTTGAACGACTGCGGCTCGATGTCGGCGAACACCGGGGTGGCGCCGGTGCGGGCGATGGCGCCGCCGGTGGCGAAGAAGGTGTAGGGGGAGGTGATGACCTCGTGGCCGGGGCCGATGTCTTCGAGCATCAGGCAGACCAGCAGGGCATCGGAACCGGAGGTGACGCCGACGGCGCCGGCGGCGCCGCAATAGGCGGCCATCTCCTGTTCAAAGCGGTCGACGCGGGGGCCGAGGATGAAGGCCTGGGCGTCGCACACCTCGTCGATGGCGTGGCGGATCTCTTCGCGCAGGGCCTGGTACTGGGGCTTGAGGTCGAGCAGGGGTACGTGCATGGTTAGAAGCTGGTGTCGATGCCGATCTGGGGATCGGCCTTGAGGTAGAAGATGAGCATGACGTTGAAGCTGTCGTCGGCGTTTTGCTCGAGGCGCAGGGCGCCGATCCAGCAGTGGAGGTCGCGGGAGATCTCGTACGTTTGGGAGGCGAGGCGGTTGCCGAGGATGTCGTAGCGGTATTCGACGCGGCCGGCGGTTTTGGCGTTGATGGGGAAGGAGCTGCCGAGGGTGATGAAGTGGCCGTCGTCGAACGCGTGGGGGAAGATGGTGTCGCCGCCGACGGAGGTGAGGTCGCTGCCCATGGAATAGACGGTGCGCGGGGTGTACTGGTCGCGGTAGAGGTAGGAGACGTCCCACAGCACGGTCTTGGGATCGCCGTAGGTGGCGCCGATGCGGCCGCCGTCGACCTTGTTTTCGCCCATGTCGGCGAGCAGGTGGCCGTGGAATTTCAGGTATTCGCGGGGGGAGAAGGTGGCGCGGGTGCCGAAGTAGCCGGGGCCGTCGAGTTCCTCGGCGCCGTCCTCCTTGGTGAAGGGGAAGTCGGCGTAGTTTTCCAGGGAGGCCAGGGTGTAGATGCGCTGGCTGCGGCGGGTTTCCCAGCGCTGGCGGACGCCGGTGCGGACGAAGTTCTGCTCGGTCAGGCGGTCCACCTCGTCGAAGAAATAGAGGTTGTCGCGGTTTTCGGAGGGGTCGGCGACGTAGGTGTAGTTGGCGTAGGGCTGGACGACGTGGCGCAGGCCGTTGATTTCGAGATAGTCATTCTTCGTTTTCTGCCAGGTGCGGTAGAACTTGGTGGAGGCTTCGAGGCCGGCCTCGCCGGTGATCCGGGTGACTTCGCCGCCCTCGTCGTCGTAATTGGTGACCGGGACGGTGCTCTTGTAGTTGTCGGGGTCGTCGGCGGTGAGGTTGTTGTTGAGCTCGCTGGTGGTGACGGCCTTCTTGCTGCTCTGGCTGTAGTAGGTGGCGCGGACGCCGGCGCGCGGGACGATCTGGACGGTGTCCTGGAGCTTGAAGGGGGCGTAGAACATGTGGGTGGTGTCGATGCGGGTGGCCTCGTAGTCATCGGGGCTGGCCAGCGGCTTGCCGTCCTCGCCGTCGGGGCGGTCATAGTCGTAGTCGCGCCAGCTCATGTGCAAGTTGGCGACGGTGGTTTCGCTCTGGTAATAGAACGGGGAGTCGGCGAGGCGCTGGCGGGGCATCTGCAGGCGGACGGCGGGCAGGGTTTCGACGGCCGATTCGAAGGTGTTGATGCGCGGCCGGACGTAGCCGGAGAGGGCGAAGCGGTTCTGGTCCCAGGTCAAGTCGCCGAAGCTTTTGGGCTGGGGATTGCTGCGGTATTCGTTTTCGAACCAGTCCTCGAGCATGTCGATGTCGCTGAGGGCGTCGGCGCGCAGGCGCAGGGTGAGGTCGTCGGGGAGGTCGGTGCGGTGGTAGGCCTCGACGCGGTAGCGCTCGCGGGTTTCATCGAAGCGGCGGGTCTGCCCCTCGGAGGTGGTGGGCGGGTCGCTGTCTTCCATGCCGTAGACCAGGACTTCGGTGGAGGAGTCGCCCTTGCGGTGGGTCACCTTGGTGCCGGCGGCGACACCGCGCTTGGTGCGGCCTTCGAGGATGCCGTCGACGCTCAGGCCGGGGGCGACGTCGAAGGTCTTGGTGACCAGCAGGAAGCCGCCCCAGGCGCTGCTGTAGCCGGGCCGGATGGTAAAGCCGGAGTTGCCCTGGGTGCTGCCGCTGTAGGTGATGGGGGGGGTGAGCGGAATTTCGAACAGGCGGACGACCATGCCGTAGGCCTTGTAGCGGCCGTCGGGGTAATAGACAATGCGTTTGGCGGAGATCGCATAGTGCGGTTTGCCCCCCACCTCGTTGAGGTGGCTGCACGAGGACATCCGGGCCTGGCCGATCTCCACCTCGCCCTTGCGGTTGTAGGCGCCGGAGGCGCCGCGGAAAAACCACGGATCGGCGAAGGCGCGGTATTCGCCGACGCGGAATTCGCGGGTTTCCAGGTTGCCGGTGATGGCATCGCCTTCCCAGGTGAACACGCCGCGCTGGAGCTTGACGTGCCCTTTGGCGGAGACGACCTTGGTGTAGAGGTTGGCGCTGAGCTCGTCGGCGGTGAGGACCACTTCCTCAAAGAGCAGGCGGATGTTGCCGCGGCCGTAGGCCTCGCCGGTGTCGGGGCGGAACTCGTACTGGTCGGCCTGGATGTCGATGGGGCTGTTTTTGCCGCCGATGGACAGCTTGTCCGCGGCCTGTTTCAGGTCCTTCATGCCGGCCGTGGCGGGGGCGGGGGCCGCAGCCGGCGGCGGCGGCGGGGTGTCCGCCGCACCGGCGAGGGCGGCTGCCGCCAGCGCCAGCAGCGCGAACCACGCCGGGCGAAGTCGTGTTGGGGACTGCCCGTTCTGCCTGGTCATGCCGCGTCCTTTCCCTCGGTCTGCATGTGCGCGGGCGGCCGGGCCCTGCGCTCAAAAACAACCCCGCACATAAAAAGCATCACTATAACGGGACGCGTGGCGGTTGCGAACGGCCGCGGCGGGGGCGTGCGTGCGGCCGGCCGCCGGTTTACAGCCGTTTGGCCAGGCGCAGAGCGGCGCCGCTGGCGGCCTGGCCGTGGCAGAGGGCGATGGCCAGGGCGTCGGTGGCGTCATCGGCGGTCTGGGCCGCGGTCAATCCCAGCCGGGTGGCCACAATTTGGGCCACCTGCTCCTTGGAGGCGTTGCCGAAGCCGCAGACGGCCTGCTTGGCCCGCATCGGGGCGTATTCGTAGAGCGGCACGTCGCGTTCGGCCAGCCAGGCGATGGCCACCCCGCGGGCGGCTCCCAGCACCATGGCGGTGCGGGCGTTTTTGAAGAAGAAGCCGCCTTCGATGGCGGCGACCTCCGGATGATAGGCGTCGATCAGTTCGCGGATGCCGCCGGCCAGCCGCCGGAGGCATTCGCTCAGGGGGTGCTTGGCGGTGGTGCGGATGACGCCGCAGTCGACGGCGCGGAAACCGCCGCGCCCGTCCGGGTCCACCACGCCGTAGCCGGTGCAGCGCAGTGAGACGTCCAGGCCGAGGATGCGGCCCGGACAGGGCGGATGGAGGGGAGCGGCGGGCATGGGATAAAGGGGGGTAGGGGCGACCGGCCGGTCGCCCCTACGGCGGTGGCCGCGGTTATTTTGAGAAGAGGCCCTTGGCGCTGTCCAACAGTTTGCCGGCGCCTTCGGTGACGGCCTTGCCGGCATTGGCGGCGGCTCTGCCGGCCGCCTTGCCCGCATCGCCAAGGCTGCCGACCGCCGTGGTGGCGGCCTTGGAAATGGAATCAAACACCGCGTTGAACATTTCCGTGGTGGCGTCGGCCATGCTGGTTTCCTTCTCCTTGCCGATGTCGCGCAGCTCCACTGTCGGCAGCGGCACCGGCACGACCTTGCCGGCCATGAAGGTGGCGCTGACGTTGATCGTGCCGCCGGTGACCAGGAAGTGGTCGATCAGCACCTTCTTGCCGGGCTTCTTCGGCTCTGCCGGTTTCGCTTCGGCGGCCGGCTTTGCTTCGGGCTTGGCCTGGCCGGCGCCGGTGAAGGCGGCGACGTTCTTCTGGATCTGCCCGATGTTGCTGCCGTCCATGGCGATTTCGTAGGTGATCTCCGGCGCCTCAACGCGGATTTCGCGGATGTGGAGGGTGTCGCTGAGCAGGGACATCGGCGCCAGTTCCACCCGGATCAGGCCGACCTTGACCGCGGCCGGGGTCTTGTAGCCCGCGGGATTGCCCACGGTCACCCCCTGGATTTCGGCGAACCCGCGCAGCAGGCGCAGCTTGACCGAGTCGACGGTCAGCGGTGCCCCGATGGCCTTGGGACCGACTTGCTCGACCACCGCCTTGATGGACGCCCCCAAATAGAAATTCAGCCACAGGAAAAACACCGCGGCCACCACGATGATCGCCAGCAGCCCGTACTTGAGCGGTTTTCCCAGTTTCATGTTGGTTGTACCTCCAATGCGTTGATGATCCCGCGGCGGCGGCCCGCCGCCCCATTTGCGAACTATAAACCTTCCGCTGGGAAAGGCACAGGATTCGCTGTCCCCATGGGGGCCTGTCCGTTTTGACCGGTCACTCCCGCGCCCAGGAGTGGCGCTACGTTCCCGGCTCTGAAAGGCGCGGGTGTCCGGGTGGCGTCGGTCACGGATCGAACGAATTCACGTTAATAGGGTGAAAGGGGTGCGCGGCTGACACCGCACTCCGAAGACAGCCTGAAGGCTGGACTCAAACCCGGGGCGCCGGTCGTTTGAGTTCACGCTTTAGCGTGTCTGGCTTGGGCATAAGTACGGAGGGAAGAGCGGGTTCGTCCCGGAGGGACTGAATGAAAATAGGCAGGGGCTTCAGCCCCTGTTCCGAAAAATGAAACGATGGCGTGCCGTAGTTACGCCGCGATTCGCCGCGTACCTGACGGCACGCGCAATGGGGAGCGGGCAAAACAGGGGCTGAAGCCCCTGCCTAGTGCGCCAGTGGGCGCACTCATGTAAGGAGGTGCAAGTCCTTCTCAAACTGAACCTTTCAGGTTTGTACCCGACCGTAACTGCATCCGTCGCGAGACGGGGTGGGAAGCAACGGAAGGGGAACGGACAGCCCGCAGGATAACGAACGTGATTCGGCCAGGTGCATTGGCGAGCCTGCTAGGCTACGGCGAAGTCCATGCCCGTGTGGAGTAATGATCTCCCCGCAAGGGAAAT
>JBAZJM010000139.1:0-11530 GCA_041651315.1 Lentisphaeria bacterium
CCTATTTCCGCCCCGTCCCGCTGGGACGGGAAAGCCGCAATCGTTGATTTCCGCCAACCCCCAAGGGGGCTGTCAAAGGCCGGCTCGGGCCAGGGCGGCATGGGCCTCCGCCGTCACTTCAAGGCGTCTTCCGGTTTCAAAATCCGGGCCAGGACGGTGCGCAGTTCGCCGGGGGTGTAGGGCTTGGCGGCGATGCCTTTGAAGCCATAGTCGGCATAGTTGGCCATCACCGGGTCATCGGCATAGCCACTGGACACAATGGCGTTGACGTGGGGGTCAACTGCCAGAAGGTCTTTGATCGCCTCCTTGCCGCCCATGCCGCCGGGAACGGTCAGATCCATGATGACGGCGTCAAACGGCGTTCCGGCCGCCATCGCCTCCTGGTACAGGGCGACGGCCTCACGGCCGTCGGGGGCGGTGGCAACGGAGAATCCGCAACGGGTCAGCATCTTGACGACAAAGCGGCAGACGGTTTCCTCGTCATCCATCACCAGGATCTTGGCGGGACGCGGCGGCGGTGCCGTGGCGGCCGGCGGCGCGGCGGCCGCCGGCAGCGAGTCGGAGGCGGGCAGGTAAAAGGTAAAGGTAGTGCCGTGGCCCAACTCGGAGGCAACGCTGATGTGGCCGCCGTGGCGGTGGATGATGGAATACACACTGGCCAATCCCAGGCCGCTGCCGGTTTGCTTGGTGGTGAAATAGGGGTCAAAAATCCGTTCCAAGTACTTGGGGTCAATGCCGGTGCCGGTGTCCCGCAGGGTGATTTTGACGTAGTTCCCCTGGGGAAGCCCGTGAACGGCATCCGCCGGCACGGGCGCATTTTCCAGGGCGATGGACAGGATGCCGCCATCCGGCATGGCTTGCCGGGCGTTGAGGGTGAGGTTGGAGACGACCTGCTGGATTTGTCCCTTGTCCACTTTTACCGGCCACAGTCCCGTGTGGTGATGGCAGACGAGCTTGACCTGGCTGCCGGAAAGGTCAAACTGCGCCACCTCGGTGACTAGCGTCCCCAGGACGACATCCTCCTTGACCGGCTCTCCGCCTTTGGCAAAGGTCAGCAACTGCTTGGTCAGCCGCACGGCGCGGTTCATGGATTGTTCGGCGTCCTCAAGGGACTTGTAGCCTGGATGCTCCCTGGCAAGCTCATCCTTGGCCAGGGAAATGTTTCCAAACACCCCCATCAGGATGTTGTTGAAGTCATGGGCGATCCCGCCTGCCAGGGTGCCGACGCTTTGCAGTTTCTGCATTTTCTGCAATTCGGCTTCCGCCTGTTTGCGTTCGGTGATGTCGGCGAAAATACAGGCAAACTGCCCGGGAGCGGGCCGAAAGGCCTTCACCTCAAAGTGCTTGTTCAGCGCGACCGAGTAGTTTTCGAAAACGGTTGGTTCGCCGGTGAGGGCGACGTTGCCGTAAGTCTCAATCCAATGCGGTTCGGTTTGGGGCAGCAGCTCCCGGACCGTCCGGCCGACACAGTCGGCCGCCTTCAGGCCGGTCATGCGTTCGAAGGCCGGGTTGACGGCCAGGAAACGATAATCCTCCGGGGTTCCATCCCGGTTGCAGATGATTTCGTGCAGGGCAAAACCGTCCAGCATCTCGCGGAACAGCGTCCGGTAGTTCTCCTCGGCCCGTCGGCGTTCCGTCAGGTCAAGCAGGGTGACCAGGGTGCTGTCGCCGATGATGATGCCGGAAATCTCCACCACCCGTACCGAGCCGTTCTTGCAGGTCACCTCGTATTCCATCGGTTCGATGGTCGCCGCATTCCGCGTGGCCTGGGCCATTTTTTCTTCCCACGCTCGGATCACCTGGCGGCGGTACGGCTCATCGGGATAGGCTTGGGGCCACCACGCCTCAAGGGTCGGAATATCGGCGAGGGTGTAGCCAAAAAGTTTGGAGAAGTGGTCGTTGACATAAGTGACTCTCCCCTGGCGGGTTGCCAGGGCCAGCGGAATGGGCACCCGTTTGAACAGGGAACGGACGCGCGCCTCGCTCTCTTTTCGCGCCGCGTTTTCCGCCTTCAAGTTATCCAGCATGCCCATCAGGTCGCGCTGGCTCTGTTGAAGGGCTTGCGTGCGTTCCGCGACCAGGTCGGCCAGCCGCTGATTCTCATCCCGTTGCATGAGTGCGGCGGCCTTGATCTTGATCATGGTTCGAATTTGGACCGCCAGCTCAATGGCGTCGAACGGTTTGGAAAGAAACCCTTCCGCCCCCGCCTCCAAGGCCTTGAGGCGGCAGTCCCGGTCCGTTTTGAGGGCGGTCAGGAAGAGCACCGGGATCGTTCTCAGGGCGGCATCGTCCTTGAGGATCCGGCAAACCGCATAGCTGTCCAGGCCCGGCATGACGATGTTGAGCAGGATCACGTCCGGATCCTCGTTCCGAGCCAGTTCCAAGCCTGCGGGAGCGTTCGTGGCCGTCAGGAGCCTGGCCTCGGGCAGTTGGTCCGACAGCACCACCTTCAGCGTGGTCAGGTTGTCTGAATGGTCATCGATGGCGAGGATTTTCATTGGGCCTCTCCGTGTTTTCCTGACACTTGAGTCCCCGTTTCTCTCGTGCTTCTGCCAGCGCCTCGCGGATTTTGGCGGCCAGTTCCGCCGTGGTAAATGGTTTTTGGATGAACCGGATGTTTTTGTCCAAAATACCCTGGCGGGCAATGATGTCCGCGGTAAAGCCGGACATGAACAGGCACTTGAGCTGCGGGTGGCGTGCCGTCAGTTGCGTGGCCAGTTCGCGGCCGTTCATGCCGGGCATGATGACGTCGGTCACCAGCAGGTGAAGGTTGCCGGTATGTTGCTCCGCCAGCCGCAGGGCTTCGGCCGGGGTGTTGGCGGCCAGCGCGCAATAGCCCAGGCTTTGCAGCATGCGGACGCCCAGCTGGAGCAGGGGGAGGTCGTCCTCCACCAGCAGCACCGTTTCGTCTCCCCGGCGGGGGGCGGCGGGCGGCGGGGCAATCGCCTCCAGGTCTGCGTCGACATGGCGGGGCAGGTGGATGCGGAAGGTGGTACCCTGGCCCGGCTCGCTGTAAACGCTGATTTGTCCCAGGTTCTGCCGGACGATGCCGTAGACGGTGGCCAGCCCCAGTCCGGTACCCTGGCCGGCGCTCTTGGTGGTATAGAACGGTTCGAAGATCCGGTTTTGGGCTGCCGCATCCATGCCGCAACCGTTGTCGGTGACCGTCAACAAGACATAATCGCCGGGCAGGAATCCGTCACGCCGGGCCGCCATGAGTTCATCCACATGGGTGTTTTGGGTGGTGATCTGCACGGTGCCGACACCGGCAATGGCATCCCGGGCATTGACGCACAGGTTGGTCAGCATTTGGCCGATTTGGCCGGCGTCCATCTTGACCGGCCACAGCGCCGTCCCCGGCGTCCAAACCAGTTCAATGTTTTCGCCGATGAGGCGGTGCACCATTTTGAGCACACCCTCCACGGTTGCGTTCAAATCCAGTATCCGGGGGGCGATGGCCTGCTTGCGGGCGAAAGCGAGCAGCTGCCGGGTGAGGTCCGCGGCATGCTGGCTGGCATGCTGGATCTCCTCCAGGTCGCGGTGGACCGGATGGGTCGGAGCGATCTGGTCAAGGGCCAGTTCCGTGTTGCCGAGGATGGCTTGCAGGATGTTGTTGAAGTCGTGGGCCACACCGCCGGCCAGTTGCCCCACCGCTTCCATCTTTTGCGCCTGGGCCAATTGTGCGGTCAAGTCCAGCTCGGCCGTGATGTCGCGCTTGACGGCGACATAGTTGATGATGGCTCCTGCCGCATCGCGCACGGGGGAGATACAGGCTTCTTCGGTATAGAGTTCGCCGTTTTTTTTGCGATTGACGAACCGCCCCTGCCAGACCTTGCCGCTGGACAGGGTGGACCACAGGTCGCGGTAGAATGCCGCATCCTGCTGGCCGCTCTTGAGAATCCTCATGTTTTGGCCGATGGCTTCCGCACGCGCGTGGCCGGTCACACTCTCGAAGGTCGGATTGACGTATTGAATCGTCCCCTGGACATCCGTGATGACAATGATTTCAGCGGCCTGCTCAATGGCCACCGAGAGTCGTTCGCGCTCCGCTTCCATCCGTTTGCGCTCGGTGATGTCCTCCAGCAGCGCAATGAGGTGATTGACCCGGCCATCGGCTTCCCGGACGCACCCGACGGCGAGGCTGGTCCAGATGGCCGTGCCATCCTTGCGGACAAACCGTTTTTCCAGTTGGTACCGTTCGATCTGACCGGCGAGCAGCTGCTCAAACTGTTCGGCATCGGCGGCAAGGTCGTCGGGGTGGGTCAGTTCCGACCAGGTCAAGCGGAGCAGTTCCTCGCGGCTGTAGCCCAGGATGGCGCAGGCGCGGTCGTTGACATCAAGCCAGCCCTTGCCGGGGGAGGTGATGGCAATGCCGTGCAGGGGCAGGTCAAAATAGCTGCGGAAGCGGGCCTCGCTTTTTCGCAAAACATCTTCCGCCTGTTTGCGCTCGGTGACATCCTGGATGATCGAATGGACAACGAACCGGCCGCCAAACCAAATCAGGCTGGCAAAAACGTCCACCTCCCGTATCGAACCGTCTGCCAGGCGGTGGCGGAACTGGAAACACCGCCCCTGTTCGGGGCTGATGGAGGCCATGGCTTGGCGGACCTCGCCAGCGGGCAGGGTGTTGATGTCGGTGATCGACAGGGCCAGCAGCCGTTCCCGCGGATGGCCGTAGAAGCGCACGGCGGCGGCATTGGCGTCCAGGATCGCGCCGGTGCCGGGGTCGAACATCATCATCACGGCTGAATTATGGGCGAATTGGTTGCGGTAGGATTGCTCGTTTTCCCGCAGCTCCCTCTGCTGGTTCTGAATGCCCGTGTCGGTGCGGCGGAGCAGGACATAGACGCCCCCCAGCAGCAACGCCAGCAGCACGGCGGCACCGGCGCCAGCCACGCTGGATAGGCGGGTGAAGGCGGCCTGTTCGGCGGAGATGTCACGCAGAACCAACAGGTTGCCGACGGTCTGTCCCGAGGCGTCGGACAGGGGGGCGGTGGAGATGCGCCAGAGCCTGCCCGCGTCGGCGACCTCATGGCTCGCCTCATCGGGGGCGGGGCCGCCCGCCGCCGGGGCGGACCAGGGGACAAAGGCGTCCGGCAGGCGGCCCAGGGTGGAGTAGATGACCACATGGTGGGGCAGGCGGCCCCATTCCGCCGGCTCTCCCAGCTGGGCCATGCCCGCTTCCCAAGCCTGGCGGTCCAGTCGTTCCTTGGCGATCACGACGGCCAGTTCAAGGTCGTTGTGCTGGCGCAGCGCCTGCAAGACTTCCTTGATCTCCTTGCCGAGTTCCACATAACCGACACAGTGTCCGGCGGCGCTGACCGGCTGCACTACGCGCAGGGTGAAAACGCCGATGCGGCCCGGTTCCAGGCCAGAAGCGGCCTGGCCGGTGCGTTCGGCCTCAAGCAGCGTGAAAGGGGCCAGGAGATCCCCGTGCCGTTCCGGCTGGTGCACGCGCAGCAGAACGCGGCGGTCGGCGGAGATGAAGTTGAAATGCGTGAGCCGGTGTTGGTTCCGCAACGTTTCAAACATCGGCCGCCAGGCCGGCAACAGGTCGGTGGTCTGGCCGGTGCGCAACGCCTGCTGTACCCTGGCGTTGGCGGCAATGAACTGGGCGGCGGCGGCCAGGGTGGCGGTCTGCTGCTCCAAGACCAGACGCAGGCTGTTGGCGGTATCGGTGGTTTGAGTGGCGATTTCCTGGGCCAGATGCTGTTGGTGGTGTAGCCGCAGAAGGATGCCGGCGCCGCCCAACAACAGGAGCATCATGGCGGCCAGGGGCGGCAGGAGGCGCCGCAGGACTGGTTTGGGGGCGACGTGCTGGCGACGGGTGGCGGCGAAAAGGCTCGCCGCGCCGACCAGCAACACCAGCATGATGGCCATGGGCGGGGCCACCCGAGCGGCGACATCCCACTTCCAGGCGCGGGCGTCGACATCCATGCCCAGTACCGCCACCACGGCGCCGGTTTGCGGATCGGTCAGTGGCACCAATGCCGAAATCCACACCCCCCAGCGGTCGGTCACCGGACCGGTGACGGCGGCGGTTTTGGTGTCGAACACGCGGCGGTCGGCGGCTGGCGCCTCCTCAAAGAGCTGCCCGGGCGGGGAATAGTCGGGTGAACCGGGCGGTTCGCTGTCCGCGACAAAAAACAAGGCGCCGTCGGACCGGCGGCCCAGAAGATAGGCAAAGCGGCATTTCCGGTTGGCTTCACGGGTGTCGGCCAGCAACGTCTTGAGCTGCTGGTAACGGGGGGACGCCAGGTCTGCCGCGGTTCCCGAGAGCGCCCGGATATGGGCGATTTTGGCCTGAAGTGGCTGCGCCGCCAGTTGAGCCTGCACAATCAGGTCGGCCCGCCGTTCGCTGTCGGCCCGTACCGCGGTCCACCACGCGAACAGCGCCCCGGCGGCCAGGACAACTAGGAACAGGGCCGCCGCCACTGGCGGCGGTTTGTTCAGGAAGCGAACCGGTGCTTGTCCGTTCGCCAAAAGGTCACCCCCGGGTGGCATGCATCATGAAAATGGCATCATTCACCGCAAAACAGTTCGGTTTTACTATATCCCGAAAATCGGCGGGCCGGCCAATTCACACACGGATTGCCGGCACGATTTTCTCACGACACGTCTCGGTTGCCGGCAATACTTCATTTAGGCTGAGACTTGTCGGGCTGTAAGGTAATAAAAATCTCATCCTAAATGCAGTATATATTGCCGACATCCCAATGCCTTCCCCTATGACTATTACGGCGATGCCCCTGCCCATGACCCGGGCGGAAATGACGGTGCGCGGATGGGACGCCTTGGATGTGCTGCTGGTCACGGGCGACGCTTATGTGGACCATCCCAGCTTCGGCATCGCGGTGATCGGCCGGGTGCTGGAGGCGGACGGCTGGCGGGTGGGCGTGGTGGCCCAGCCTGACTGGCGCGATCCGGCGGCGCTGGCCGGCATGGGCGTGCCGAAGCTGTTCTGCGGGGTTGCCGCCGGCAACCTGGATTCCATGCTGGCCAACCACACAGCGGCCCGGCACCGGCGGCACGAGGACGATTTTTCACCGGGCGGCCGGGCGGGATTGCGGCCGGACCACGCCTGCATGGTGTACGCGCAGCTGGCGCGGCGCGCCTTTCCGGGCGTGCCGGTGATCTTGGGTGGGGTCGAGGCCAGTCTGCGCCGAGTGGCGCATTACGACTACTGGGAGGACAAGGCGCGGCCGTCCATCCTGGCCGACGCCAAGGCGGACCTGCTGGTCTACGGCATGGGCGAGGCGGCCATCCGGGAAACGGCCCGGCGTTTGTACGGGCGACCGGCCGGTCGCCCCTACGCGGCGGGCACCGCCCTGGCCGGCATTCCCGGCACCGCCCGGCTGCTCGGCGCCGCCGAATCCGGCCCGCGAAACGTTCCAACTGAGGTGACGGACGATGTTGGGAACCCCCTTTTGAGGAAAGGCGGTTCCCAAACCCTCCGTCAAACCTGTTTGCTGCCTTTTGCGGATTCCGCAGGCCGCCCTACGGTCTCGCTCATGGTCGGTTGCTCAAAGCGGCCTGCGGAATCCGCAAATGGAAACAAACGTTTTGGGAAGGGGCTTGGGGAGCACCCTTTTCCAAAAGGGTGGCCCCAACAGTCAGACTTCCCGCCGGCGGGGGGGGATGAGGTGCTGTTGCCCGACTGGGAGGCCGTGCGCGCCCGGCCGGAGTTGTTGCTGGAACAGACGCGGCTGGTCGAGGCGGAGCAGAGTCCGTTCTGCGGCCGGCGGCTACGCCAGTGGCACGGCGCCCGCGCCCTGATCGTGGAACCGCCCGCACCGCCGCTGCCGCCCGCGGAGCTGGATTGGATTTACGCGCTGCCGTTCTCCCGTCGGCCGCATCCGTCCTACCGGGAGCGGATTCCGGCGTTTGACATGATCCGTGATTCCGTGACGGTGGTCCGGGGCTGTCCTGGCGGCTGCAGCTTTTGCGGGCTTGGCCTGCATCAGGGGCGTTTTCTGGCGTCACGCTCGCCGGAATCCGTGCAGGCGGAGATCGCCCGGCTGGCGGGCGACCCCGAGTTCCACGGCACCGTGACGGACGTGGGCGGGCCGACCGCCAACCTCTACGGTTCGGCCAACGGCGTGGCGGCGGCCTGCCGGAGCTGCCGGCGGCCGAGCTGCCTGTTTCCCGAGATCTGCCCGCACTTCAAAATTGCCGATGCGGAGGCGGCGAACCTGTTGCGCCGGGCGGCGGCGGTGCCGGGGGTGAAGCATGTGTTTGTGCAGTCGGGGGTGCGCATGGATGTGGCGTTGCGGCAGCCCGAGTATGTCCGGGAACTGGTGCGGCACCACGTGTCGGGGCATCTCAAGGTGGCGCCCGAGCACCGGCATCCGGCGGTGCTGCGGCGGATGCGCAAGCCGGGGCCGGAGGTGTTCGACCGTTTCCAGGAGGCGTTCAGCCGGGAAAGCCGCGCCGCTGGCAAGGAACAATACCTGGTGCCCTATTTCATCTCGAGTTTTCCGGGCTGCACCCAGGTGGAAATGCGCGTGGTCGAGGAGTTCCTGCGGCAATCGAACTGGAACCTGCAACAGGCCCAGGATTTCATCCCCCTGCCGATGACCCCGGCGGCGGCCATGTACGTCAGCGGCCGCGACTATCTGAGCGGGGCGCCGATCCCCGTTGCCCGCGGCGCCGGCGAGCGGCTGCGCCAGTTTGCCGGCTTCCGGCCGGGGCGCGGTCCCCGGCCAAACGGAAAAACGGAAAAAAGGGAAAAAGAAAGGCGGTAGACCGGCGGAAATCAAGGGGGGGCGAGGTGGGAAATCACCGCCTTGAACTTGCCGGCCTTGGTGCGGGGAATCTGGTCGACGGTTTCCACGGCCACCCGGACCTCGGGGCCGAGACGTTGCCGGATGCGGGCTTGGATGTCGGCCACGTCGGCGGGACCGAACCCGGCGGTTGGCACCACCCGTGCACGGATGTCATGCAGCGTTTCCTGGATGATCTGCCCCTCCGCCACGTGCGGTTGGGCGACGAAAATGCCGTGGAAGCGCACCATCTGCCGTCCGTCGGGGCCGGTGACCACGTCCTCGACCCGGCCGAGCACCTCCTTGAGAACCGGGAACGGCCGGCCGCAGGGGCACGGCTCCGTATCCCAGGCAGCAACATCGCCAAGGCGGTAGCGGACCAGTGGCTGCACGCGCCGCATGAGGGCGGTGGCAATGACTTCTCCAGGTTCGCCGGGAGCGCAGGGCGTGCCGTCTGGGCGCAGAATTTCAACGATGCCCCAATCGGTGCTGACATGAAGGCGGCCGTGCTCGCAGGCACTGGCAAACAACGCGTTTTCCACCGTGCCATATTCCTCGAACACCCGGCAGCCGTAGGCCTGTTCCATGACCGTGCGCATTTCCGGTGTCACTTTTTCACTGGTGGTGACCACCGCCCGTAGGGTGGGGGGAGGGGGCAAATGGCGCTCCAGCATATACTTGGCCAGCAAATAATAGGAGACGGCGTAACCGGTCAGCCAGCATACCCGGTGCCGATTCAGCGCCGCCACGTATTGCGCCGCGGTGTCCGGCTTGAGATGAAACGGCGACAGATAAACTTGGTGCTCGCACAGATTGAAGCGATAGAATGGTCCGCGGCTTTCCGGATCCGGCTCGACCAGACGTCCTGAAAAGGTGGCCCGCGGCTCGCGGAACGAAACGCCGGCCCAGCCGGCCGAACGAACCTCGCGTAGCGCCATGGAGGCGCGGTATTCGTGGGGCGACCAATAGGTGGTGATCGGAGTGCCGGTGGAGCCGCTGGTGAGGAAAGCCTGGGGATTGCGGATGCCGGCAGCCGGGTTGAGGAAAGCACGGGGCTCGGCGCGCAACGGCGCCTTGTCCAACAACGGCAGGTCCGCCAGCCGTCCTGCGGCGGCGGCTTGTTTTTGGGCGGTGTTCCAAGTGTCATGGTAATGAGGCACCCGAAGGGCGGCGGCAAGAAATTCGCGCAACCGTACGGCTTGCCAGGCCTCAAGTTTGGCCCGGTCCCACTGCTGGCGTTCGCGGAAGCCGGCGGCGGCGGCCTGGAAGCCAGGCCCAAAACGGTATAGCCACCATTTGGCGCCAAACGCCGTCACCGCCGTGTGCTGTGCCCAAAGCGGAAGGCACGCATAAATTTTGTCCAGCGTGCCCATGGGTCAGGATCTCGGTTTGAAGGCGAACTTGGGGGATTGGCCGAGGAAACGGCAGGGGTTGTCGTAGAAGATGCCTTCGACCGTGTCGTCGGCGTGGCCGCGGCGACGCATCTCGAAGATGGCGTTGTGCAGGGTGGCGGGGTCGGAGGGGCCCCAGTCGCCGGAGGCGTCCACCAGCAGATGGTCGCCGCCGAAGCGCTCCAGGCAATCGACCACCCGTGGCGCGGAGTTCTTGGTCACCGGGTAAATGGTCATGGCCGCCCAGTAGCCGGCGTCGCGGATCAGCGGCAGGGTGTGCTCCTCGGTGTGGTCGAAGCAGACGCGCTCGGGATTGAGGTTTGGCCACTGGCGCAGGCTGTCCAGCAGCATCCGGGTGCCCTTGAGCTTGTCGTCCAGGTGCGGGGTGTGGATCCAGATGAGCTGGCCGTGCTGGAGCGCCAGCTCCACCTGCCACTCGAACACGGCGAGTTCGTTGCGGGTGTTCTTGTTGAGGCCGATTTCGCCGATGCCGAGCACGTTGGGTTTGCCGAGAAACTCCGGGATGAAGGCCAGCACCTCGCGGGCCAGTTCCAAGTTGTCCGCCTCCTTGGGGTTGAGGCAGATCCAGGCGTAATGCTTGATCAGGTACTGGGCGGCGCGCTTGGGCTCGAATTCGGTGAGGTGCGTGAAGTAGTCGTGGAAGGCCTGGGCCGAGGTACGGTCATAGCCGGCCCAAAACGCCGGTTCACAGCAGGCCACCGTGTGCATGAGCGCCATCCGCTCATAGTCCGCCGTGGTGCGGGCGATCATGTGGACGTGGGGCTCAATGACGCGCATGGTAGTTGGACTTAGTTAGGCTGTAGGTATTTAGGCTGTAGGCTGAAGGTATCAACGTCTCATTTTGCCATTGAAACGCTTCGCTCGAACTGCGTGTCTTCGTGGTGAAGATTTAACCTGCATGATTCACGAGAACGGATCGGTGTGTGCTGAGGTTTTTCTCCGTTCTCTTCGGATTGCTCCTGTTCAAATTCGTGAATAATCCGGGTTAAGCGTTACGGGATAATTGGGAGGCGGGATTGGGTTTTGCGGTGCATCAGGGGTCAGACGGAAAACTGTTCCAGAAAGCGGCGGGCGCGCTCGGGCTGTGTGTCCAGCAGGAGTTTGGCGCCGGCCTGGAGTTTGGCCAGGCGCGGATCGGCATCAGCGCCACCGGCGGCCTCAATGCGGTCCAGTGCCGCCGCCGCCTCCAGCAGATGCATGCGCAGGTCGAGGTAATAGAGATCCAGCAGTTCACGGCCGCTTTGCGGGGACGATGGAACGCGCTTCATGAAAGGCCCTCGGAAATAGCAGCAAGATACATGCGTTTTCCGGCGGGAAAAGCCCGGGAAGTAACCACTCGCTGGTTTGGGGGTGGGG
>JBAZJM010000140.1:0-11472 GCA_041651315.1 Lentisphaeria bacterium
CATCTTCGGCACCGATCTGCGCCGGCCGCGGGCCGGCGACCAGCTCCAGGTGTTCCGCGCCAGCCTGTTCTGCGACATTCCGAAGGACGCTGCGCCGGGCCAGTGGATCCACGCCGAACGCGTGGTGCAGATCAAGGCGGCCGGCGCCTTTGCCGCCGACACCGTGCTGCTCCGTCCCTTCGCCTACTGGCCACCGGGAAGCTACCGCTTCGACAACCTTACCCTGACCCCCGTCTCGG
The DNA here is from genome assembly GCA_041651315.1 of Lentisphaeria bacterium. GTDB lineage: Bacteria > Verrucomicrobiota > Lentisphaeria > Oligosphaerales > CAITYL01 > CAITYL01. The sequence continues at coordinate 240 of JBAZJM010000140.1, forward strand.
CCGCCGAAGCCGCGGCCGCCAAAGGCCGGATTCCGCTTTATTCCCATCCGCCGGCCGGCAAACCCGCCGCCGACTGACCTCCCCGCCGCTGTGTGCCGGACGTTGTTGGGAACCCCCTTTTGAAAGGCGGTTCCCAAACCCTCCGCCAAACCTTGTTGTTTCGTTGCGGAGTCCGCAGGCCGGTCTTTTGCCGGTGGTGTGCTGGAGCGATCCTGGCCGGCCTGCGGACTCCGCAACAAGCACAAAAGTTTTGGGAAGGGGGATCCAGAGCGAACGTGTGAGCGACCCGGCAGAGCCGGGGCTGCACAGCGCGAAGCGCGGGGGGAGCACCCTTTTCCCAAAAGGGTGGCCCCGGCAACGGCCGGCCATCGGAGGGCGTGGGATTATGTTATGGGCTGGTTTGGTTGTTTCTGGAATTTTTCACCCAAGGTGTTGCGCCGATGAGTTTTTCCCTTACCGGCCTGCTGCAGCAGGTTAAGAGTGTCAACGAACAGGCCGAGTCCGCCGTTCGCGAGGAATTGGAACGCTTTCAGTACCAGATGGAATTCGCCCAGTTTCTCTGCGAGCAGCGGCCGCGGGACGCGGTGCGCTGGCAGCCGGCGCTGACCGCGGCCGCCGGCCGCCTGGCGCAGGCCGCCGGCGGTTCGGCGGCCACCGTGCGGCGGGCCGTGCGCGACGCCGAGAAGGACCTGGCGGCGCTGGCCACGGCTGCCCGCGGCTACACCGTGCACCTGGTCGGCCACGCCCACATCGACATGAACTGGATGTGGTCCTGGCCGGAGACGGTGGCCATCACCAACGACACCCTGGGCACGGTGCTGCGGCTGATGGAGGAGTTTCCCGAGTTCCATTTCAGCCAGAGCCAGGCCAGCGTCTACGCCATCCTGGAGCAGTACCACCCCGAACTGCTGCGGCAGGTGGCCGCACGGGTCCGGGAAGGCCGCTGGGAAGTGACCGCCAGCCACTGGGTCGAGGGCGACAAGAACCTGGCCGGTCCCGAGAGCCTCTGCCGCCACCTCCAGTACACCCGCGCCTATCTGCAAGAGCTCTTCGGGCTGGCCCCCGAGGCGGTCCAGGTGGACTGGGCGCCGGACACTTTCGGCCATCCGGCGACCGAGCCGACCTACCTGGTCCGGGGCGGCGTCAAATACCTCTACCTGCACCGCCCGGGCGCCCACGGCGCGAAACGGCCGGAGGCCTTCCGCTGGCGCGGTCCGGACGGCTCCAGTGTGCTGGTGCGCAACGACATGCGCTACGGTTACAACGGCATCATCCAGCCCGAAACCCTGCTCTACCAGCTGCGCACCAGCATCGTCGAAAATCACATCCCGGAAACCATGTTCGTGTTCGGCATCGGCGACCACGGCGGCGGCCCGACCCGGCGCGACCTGCGCCTGATGCGGCGCCTGATGGAGTGGCCGGTCTTTCCGAAGCTGCTGCCGTCAACCGCGCACCGCTTCTTTGCCCGCCTGGAGCAGGCGGCCGACCGGCTGCCGGTGCTCGACGGCGAACTCAATTTCGAGCTGGCCGGCTGCTACACCACCCAGAGCCTGATCAAGCGCGCCAACCGGCTGGGGGAAAACCGGCTGGTGGATGCGGAGGCCGCCGCCGTGCTCGGCCGCCGGGTGCTCGGCCGCGAGGTGCCCCACGAGGCGCTGCGCACCGGCTGGCGCGACACCCTGTTCAACCATTTCCACGACATCCTGCCCGGCTCCGGCGTGCATGACACCCGCACCTACACCCACGGCCTGTTCCAGAAGACCGCCGCCGCCACCTCCATGATCGAGACTTTGACCTACCGCGCGGTGGCGGCCGAGGTGGACACGCTGGCCGGCGCGCCGGCCCCCGCCGGCGCCGCCGCGGTTCCGGCCGTCTTCGACTACGGCCTGGGCGCCGGTGTCGGCTATGGCGGCGCCGAGGGCGCGTTGAGCCAGATGGAAGGCGGCGCCGGCCACGGCGTGCGGCCGTTTGTGCTGTTCAACCCCTTGCCGTGGGAACGCACCGAGGTGGTCGAGGCCACCCTGTGGGACCAGGCCGAAACGCTCCGCACCGTGCCGCTCCAGGAACGGCTTTATGCGGCGGTGGCCCCGGATGGCGCGAAAGTGCCGGCCCAGATCATCAACAGCGGCGAGTACTGGGGGCATCTTTTCGTGACGGTGACCTTCCCGGTGCGGGTGCCGGCGGGCGGCTATGCCGTCTATTCGGTGCTGGAGGAGCCGCTGGCCACGCCGCGGCGCATGGGCGGCAGCATGGGCAACCAGCCCGTCCTGATGGACGCCGCCGGCGTCCCCGTGCCGCCCCCGGCGGAAACGCCCGCCGCCGTCCGGCAGCTGGCCCGCCGCCACCACTGCTTCTACATCGCCCATGAACGGGAACCGCAGGGGCTGGAAAATGAATTCCTGCGCCTGGAGCTGAACCCGCTCACCGGCGGCATTGCCCGGCTGCTCGACAAGCGCCGCGGCCGCTGGAGCGTCCTGGCCGGCAGCGCCCCCCTGCTCGAGTACGCGGTGGAACGCCCCCATTCCATGACCGCCTGGATCATCGAGCACACCGGCCCGGCGGAGGCGCCGCGCCTGACCGGACTGGGCCCCAAACAGGCCGGCCCGCACAAGGCGTCCGTGGAGGCCAAATACGTCATCCATGAGTCCGATTTCACCGTGACCTACGAATTGCGCGCCGGCGACCCGGCCCTCTACCTGCGGATCGAGGGCACCTGGTTCCAGCGCGGCACCCCGGCCACCGGCATCCCGACCCTGCGGCTGGCGCTGCCGCTGAACCTCGACGGGGCGGCGGGCCGGTACGAAATCCCCTTTGGCAGCATCGACCGCGACCTGAACGCCGGCCAGGAAGTGCCGGCCTTGCAGTGGGCGCAGGTGAACGGGCGGGCGGACGGCAAGGGCGCCGGCTGCCTGTTGCTCAACGACGGCAAGCATGGCCACGCCCTCGACGGCAACACCCTGTACCTGACCCTGATCCGGGCCAGCTACGACCCGGATCCGCTGCCCGAGATCGGCCGCCACGACGTGCGCCTGGCCCTGCTGCCGTTCCGCGGCACCCTGGAGCCGGCCGACGCCGCCCGGCTGGCCCGCAATTTCAACCATCCCCTGCGGGTGGTCGGCACTACCGTGCATCCGGGCTCCCTGCCGGCCGCCGCGGCCGGCGTGACGCTGCGGACACCGGGCGTGGTGCTGGCCGCGGTCCGGCCGGCGCAGGCGGGCGACGGGGTGGTGCTGGAACTCTATTCCGCCCGGGACACGGAGGTTACGGCTGAAATGACGGTCGGCAGCCTGTTGGGCCGGGTGCGCACGGCGCGCGAAACCGACCTGCTGGAGCGCCCGCTGGCCCGCGGCACCGCCGCTGCCAAGGGTGGCACGGTGACGGTCACGGTGCCGGCCCGCGGCATCGCCGTCGTGCTGCTTCAGTTCCGCTGAACGGGGGAACGGGTTCGCCTGCCCGTTTTTTTGCGGAAGGCGCCTGGCACAGGCGCCGTTGCAGGATTGGGATGATGCTGTAGCCGGGCGCTGGTAACGCGGCGGCGACGTTCCGCCGGGCTGCCTGCCAGCCCTGAACTACAATTTGATGAATAATCCAGACAACGTTTGAACAGGAGGCCGCAGAGACCACAGAGAGGCTTTTCTCCGTTCTCTCCGGATTGCTCCTGTTCAAATTCATGAATAATTCAGGCTAAGCTACAAGGGTGAATAATCCGGGCTGGTTTTCCACACCGGATCAGGAGCGCGCGTGCCTCACGACTCTTTCATTTCCGTCCCGGATGCCGATGCGCCCGGGGTGCTGGTCATTGGCGGTGGGCTGGCCGGCGCCGAGGCGGCGTGGCAGGTGGCGGCCCGCGGCCTGCCGGTAACCGTGTGGGAGATGCGCCCCGAGCGGCAGACCCCGGCCCATCACACCGGCCTCTTTGCCGAACTGGTGTGCAGCAATTCCCTGGGCTCGTTGTTGCCCGACCGCGCCACCGGCATCCTGCTTGAGGAGTTGCGCCGGCTGGGCTCGTTGCTGGTGCGGGTGGCCGAAGGCGTGCGGGTGCCGGCCGGCCGTGCCCTGGCCGTCGACCGCACCGCCTTTGCCGAGGCGGTGACCTGCGAACTCCGCAACCATCCGCTGATCCGCGTCGAGACGCGCGAGGCGGCGGAACTGCCCGCGGACCGGCCGTTGGTGCTGGCCACCGGCCCGCTCACCAGCGACGCCCTGGCCGCTGACCTGCAGCGGCGCGCCGGCATCGACAACCTGGCCTTTTTTGACGCCCTGGCCCCGATTGTCGAGGTGGATTCGGTGGACCTGACCGTCGCCTTCCGCGCCTCGCGCTACGATGACGAGGGAATGGGGGAGGGCGGCGACTACCTCAACTGCCCGTTCAACCGCGAGGAGTATGAGCGGTTCGTGGCCGAACTGGTGGCCGCCCAGCGGTTGCCGCTGCGCGACTTTGAGGCGGCCGACAAGCGCTTCTTCGAGGCCTGCCTGCCGGTCGAGGTGCTGGCCAAGCGCGATCCGCGCGCCCTTACCTTCGGCCCGTTGCGCCCGGTCGGGTTGCGCGATCCGCGCACCGGCCGCCGGCCGTGGGCGGTGGTGCAGTTGCGCCAGGACAACCTGGCCGGCTCACTGTACAACCTCGTCGGGTTCCAGACCAACCTCACCTGGGGCGAGCAGGACCGGGTGTTCCGGATGATCCCCGGCCTGGCCAACGCCCGCTTCGCCCGTTACGGCCAAATGCACCGCAACAGCTTCCTCTGCGCCCCGCGCCTGCTGGCGCCGACCCTGGAATGGCGCGGGGCGCCGGGGCTGTTCGTGGCCGGCCAGCTCGCCGGGGTCGAGGGCTATCTCGGCAGCGTCGGCGCCGGGCTGCTGGCCGGACTCAACGCCGCGCGCCGCGCCCGCGGCCGGGAGCCGGTGGCGCCGCCGCCGGGAACCATGCTCGGCGCCCTCTGCCATTACCTGGCCGGCGCCGATCCCGCCCTGTTCCAGCCGATGAAGGCCAACCTGGGGCTGCTGCCGCCGCTGGTTGATCCGCCCCGCGGCAAACAGGAGCGCGGCGCCGCCCAGGCCGTCCGCGCCCGCGCCGCGCTGACGGCGTTCTTGGAAGAGCTGGCGGCGGACTAGCCCGCGGCCGTGCAGGATATTTATGCGGGTTGGGAACCCCCTTTTGAGGAAAGGCGGTTCCCAAGCCCTCCGTCAAACCTGTTTGTTGCCTTTTGCTGATTTCCATCGGGGTCGGTATCGGAATCGGTATCGCTGCTGCCAGTTCGTATTCAAGGCGCGCCGGGCAATCGATTTTTCTGGCCGCTAGGGGCGGGTAAGTTGTGTTCCTGTCTCCTGCCGATTGCAATCGGCTGCGGTCGACTGCATTCGACCGCCATCGGCACGGCGGAGCCCACGCCGCCCGCATCTCTTATCCTCTTTTTCGCCGGACGCTTGCCTTTCACCCCGTTGCCCGGTTAAGTTACGTTCCAACGAGGACGGGGACGGCGGATCCGTGCCCCAGATGCCGCACCACTTGCCGCGCCGGGCTTGTTCAATCATGAACACAAATGGTCTCGTTGGAGTCATGCTGGTTTTCGCGGCGGCAGTGGCCCTTGGGGGCGAGGGCAATGCGCCTTCCTTGTCCAGCGCCGATCGTGGGGCCATCATCACCGCCGCAAATCAGGCGGTTCACAAGCACATGACGAGCGTCCCCAGTCAGCAGAGGGGGATGGAAATTCCCAAATCGCTGTGGGGAAAGGCGATTGAGCAGCTTCAGCCGTTGCGGGTCCTTGATGATCGAGTCAATGTGTTCATCGTCATGCGGGAGGATGCAACAATGGAAGAGGGGTTGTATGTGTCGGTTCCCATCTCATCCTACACGCCGGGCCATGACCGAAGATTCCTACTGCTCAAAGACCTGACCCAGCCAGGCGACAAGGCCTGCGGTCGAATCTACGAATGCAAACTGAAGAAGCCCCAGTCAACGGTTGGTGGCGACGGAAAACCCGCGCCACAACCGTAGCGTTAGGCCACAAGACGAGTTTTTGACTCCATGATTACCTATACTGGAGCTGGCTGGATGGTCATTTGGGGCCTCGGATTGGTCATGCTTACCGAGCCAGCCTTGCGGGCCGTGACACACAATCCGGACATTATAACCCCGCATAGTTGGTGGAACATGACCGGCTATGTCGTTGCGGCGTTCTTTTGCATCTTGCTGCACATTTGCCTTACGGTTCGAGGCCGTAAGAAGGGGGTGCTGGCCTCCAATAGTCGCCACACTTTTATGGCTTTGCCGGTTTGGTGCTGGAGCATTGGTTATATCATCTTGGGGATTTTTCGCGTTATGTCACCAAAATAACGAGCCGTGTCCTAGCCAAAGCCGGCTAAGACAACGCGGTTTCCGCCACGTGTCCAGTCTCTGACGTTAGCCATGAGAAGAAGACAATGAAGACCGGGAAGATCATTGCTTGGGTTGTCGGCATAGCCGGTGTTGCTTACCTGGCGACCTGGCCGATTTGTGGATTGACGCTGATGCATTCCAGAAATCAAGCCATCCGGCAGATCAGGAATGCGGATCATCCAGCCGTGCTCGCCGCTTGCCGGGCACTCATGACGGATGTCGACAACTTCAAGTGCGATCATGAGATGCCCTCTTGGCAAGCCGGATGGAAAGCCGTCGTGGACAACGGGTCAGCGCAGTACGAAGACAAGATTCCAGCGACAATCAAGGCGCTCAATCCCCAAAGCATCTCAATCACCTCCAATCAGGTCTATCTTTTTTACTGGAACTCTCCGGTTCGATTGAGCGTGCGGGCCTTTGGCCCGACCGCGAAGCAATTCGGGACCGAAAAGTTGATTGACGGCCTGTGGCTGGTGACCACCACGAGCGATTAGAAAACGCGCTTGGGGACGGGTACACGGGCCCTTAATCCTATTTATGTTCGACATGGCCAAAGGATGGATGAAACGCAGAATCATCATTGTTCTCGGGGGCTTGGTCTTGATTCTTGTTCTTGTGATGTCGGTCATCATCTGGCAGCACTTGCCGGACCGAAATGCACAAGCCGAGGGATTCGAGCGGATGAACTCCGTTGAAGCCACAGGAACCGATGGGCACAGGTACAAGGTAGACTTCTTTTGGGAACGCCTCAGATCCGTTCCTGGCGAACACCGTATCATGGCAAGAATCTGGCTTTCGAAGACAAACCACATTGATCAGTGGTTCACAAGCGGAAATCGACTGGAACTCAAGTCGATAAAGATCAGAAGGGGCACGTCATCGGACACGATTGTTTTTCGGTACAAAACCTATTACGGACCGGACACCATTACGGAGAACACGGTTGCCGCTGACGGAATTCATGGTGATCCTGAAGCTATTGCGGCATGGCGTAAATCACGGAAAGTCAAGACCACCAAACCACTGATTGGTGGCGACGGAAAACCCGCGCCACTGCCGTAGCGTTCGGTAGCAAGAAATAGATGAACATACTTCTTCCAATCATCATCTTCCTAGCATGGCTTGCCGCGCTAGTCGTGCCAGCAGGTCAGTTGGCAATTGAGGATGCAAAACGCGGTGTTCCGAAAGACAAAAGACGCGGCACGAGTATCATGCCACTGTTCCCGACAATCCCTCTCGCAATGTGGGGCGCAGCATGGCTCCTCAACCGTCGTTTCCCCATTTGGGGCTCTCAGATCATGCTCTGGCTGCATGTCGCGATCTTGCTGTTGGCTCTCGTCTTCATCATCCGAGACATACTGAAGCTGAGGACAATCGAAAGAGGAAATGCCGAACCAGGCCATTGAGGCTATCGGCGGCCCGCGGCCGCCTCAGCCTCATGGCTGACGTTGACCACTCGACACCGATGCTGCGATTACGCCATCTCTTTTGCACTATGAGAGCCGCTGGTGAATTGTGCCCCCCATTCGCCTTCAGTGCAAGGGGCCGGTGAGTGATGGCGTTGGACGCCAAGGATGAGGGTCGGTCATCCTTCGTTCTGCTGTTGTATTCTTCGACATATTATGCTACCTTTTACTGATCAAAAGGAGAGTGTCATGCCCGCCATCAAACCCATTTCCGAACTCAGGAATTACAACACCGTTTTACGCGAAGTCACGGCGGACACGCCGGTCTTTCTGACCAAAAACGGGCACGGGCGTTTTGCCATCGTTGACATTCGCGCATACGAACGGCTGCGCAGCGAACTGGAACTCATGTCGGCCTTGGCTGATGGAGAAGGGTCCGCCCGGAAATTCGGATGGGTCTCGATGGACTCCGCGATGAAGAAGCTTGGAGTCTAGCCATGTTCAAAGTTCGGTTCACGCCGCAAGCAATTGCCGATTTGGAGGAGATCAAGCGGTACATCTCAAATGATCTGTTTAATCCGCAGGCGGCGGCGGATCTTGTCGCGCTGGTCTTTGAAAGAATTCGGGGGCTTGTCCCACTGCCGCGGACAGGCGCGCAATTGCGGACGGACATCCCCACCCTGAAGGTCTACCGGTTCATTCAGTGCAAGAATTATCTCGTGTTCTACCGGATGGAAGATAAAAACGTTTCCATTATCCGTATTCTGTATGCGAGAAGAGACTACTTGGGATTACTTGAGCCGGATAAAAAAGTTGATGATGACGGCTAACCCGTAGAAATACGGATTTCCGATCTCCTACCAAACCACAACTCCGGGCCTGGCTTGGGCACAATACGACCCCGTCAAATTTGGGTTGAACACGGGGGTCTGGATTCTGTTCATCGGGGCAACCACGGCGGGATGGAAGCGGGTGAGGAAAAATTACGGCCATCGTAACCGCCTTAGATGCAAAAAGTGACGGCTCATACGAAGGAAATCACTGTGAAAAATGTTGTAAATATCATTAATGATATGATAGCAAATAATTTATTTTTTGTCAATCGCATTAATTATGACATGAATGCCTTGAAACTAAGATTGGTTCAAGATGAGCAATCAAATAAGGTGATATTTTTCTATATTTACAGCAACTGGAGGCTATCAAAAGACAATAAAATAATTAATTCTTCATTTAAATATCCGCATGAGCAGTATTATGGCAATAAAGCGAGTCATAGAAGGTCTTTTTTGAAGTATTGCGGTTCAACAAGATATCTTGAGGACAACGCCATTGAGAAAATAGAAATTGACAATAAAACCAAAGATTTAAAAGTATTTTGGAGTACGGGCGAGTTATTGGAAGCTTTTTGTTTCGAATCAAACTCTACATCATATCACGTTTATGACCAAATAAATGGTCACACATACGATGTCATGTATGGAAAAATTAATAAAGAATTTGCGTCACCCGAAGGAGGATGTGATGGCCATGAATCAACCCGTCATACGAAACGAGCTGCCGCCGATCCTCATGGATGAAGAGACAATGGGGACAGGTGAATGGCGCGGGGGAGCACTCTTTTAAAAAAGGTTTGACGGAGGGCTTGGGAACCACCTTTCCTCAAAAGGGTTTCCCAACCAACATAAATGTCATGCACCCGCCGGGGGGCACGCCTTGGCATTTGGGCGGTTGCGGCTTACAGTCAAAGCCAACCTTCCTATGAACGCGCTCGCCTCCACCAACCGCCGGCTCCGGGTGGCCCTGGTCACCAACCGTTTCCTGCCGCAGGTCGGCGGGGCCGAGATCAACATCGGCCACCAGGCGCGCTACCTGGCCCGGCACGTCGACCTGACCGTGTTCTGTCCCCGGCGGGTGGCGGCTCCCGCGGCCGCCGTCCAGAACGGCTACCGGATCCGGCGCCTGGACGACTGGCTCAACCGCCGTAGGGTCTACCCCAACAACCGGTCGGACACCTTTTGTCCGGCCCTTTTTTTCCGGATCCTTGCCGGCCGGTTCGACCTTCTCCAGTGCTTCCCCGCTTTCAACCGCAACAACCTGCTGGCCGCGCTGGCCGCGCGCTTGGCCGGGACCAAGATCATTTTCTGCTTTTTCGACTACCTGGACTACGCCAAGATCATCAAGAGCACCGGCCGGATTGATCCCGGGATGATCGACGCCCATGTGCCGAACGCCAAGATCCGGTGGCTGCTGCGCCGGATCGACCAGGCCTACGCCATTTCGAACCGGGAGGTGGCCTTCCTCAGGCGATATGTCGGGCACGTTGAGTTTTCGCCGGTGCCCATCCTGGTTGACGAATATCTGGGGGATGTGCCGTCGCCGCGGGCGCGCCACGGCATTCCGGAGTCGGATTTTGTTTTTCTGTGCTTGAACCGGATTTCGGTGGTCAAGGGGCAGGACCTGGCGTTGGAGGCGTTCCTGCGCGTGGCCGGGGCGCTGCCGGGCAGCCGGCTGGTGTTCGTGGGCAACACCCAGGCCGAGCCTGAACTGACCGCCCGGATGGAGGCGCGGATCGCGGCCAGCGGTCTGCGTGACCGCATCCTGTTCACCGGGCTGGTGGAGCGGCCGGAACTGCTCGGCTGGCTGCGGCATGCCGACATCCAAGTCATTCCCGCCCGGTTCATGAATGCCGGTGCGGTGGTGGTCGAGAGCTGGGCCAGCGGCACTCCGGTCATCCAGAGCGACGCCGTGGATCCCAACCTCGTCCGGGAGGGGGAGAACGGTTTCGGTTTCCCCAGGCAGGACGTGGCCGCGCTGGCCGCCAAAATGGAGCTGGCCTACCGGCAGCGGGAACGGCTGCCGGCGCTGGGGGTGGCCAGCCGGGAGATGGTGCGCGATAAATACACCTATGAGGCGCTGACCCGGCAGTATCTCGCCGCCTATTCCCGGCTGACCGGGCATCGTTTCGGATAGCACACGCCACAGCGTGAACTCAAATTCCCGCCCGAGGATTGTCTCTCACGGAGGCACAGAGGCACCAAGAAACATGGGGTGTTCCTCGTCCTCGTCTGCCACGGCACCCCCCTCCACGGGCGACACGCCCGTGCCTACAGGAACCTTTTGTAGCGGCGCCTGTGCCAGGCGCCCCCAAATGACCACACCCCCGCGCGGCTGGCACAGTCGCGGCTACAGCGGAACACCCCCTCTTCGTGGGATTGCACCCCGCGCTGGAGTTTGGCAAAACTCAACGGTTGTAGTTTTCCCGTCCCGGTGGGACGGGGCGGGAATAGGCAGGGGCTTCAGCCCCTGTTTTGTCACCCCCGATTTCGCGTGCCGTCAGGTACGCGGCGAATCGCGGCGTACCTACGGCACGCCCTCGTTTCATTTTTCGGAACAGGGGCTGAAGCCCCTGCCTATTGTCATTCAGTCCCTCCGGGACGAAGCCGCCCCT
>JBAZJM010000141.1:0-11363 GCA_041651315.1 Lentisphaeria bacterium
ACAGGGTGATCCGCGGCGCCCCCTCATGGAGCGCCCGGTCGAGCGATTCCTCCGGCCGGAGCCCGTACTGGGCCACCAGCTTGATCGCCCGCAACATGCGCACCGGATCCTCGGCCAGCCGGCGAGCGGCGTCGCCGATGGCGCGGACCGTGCCGGCCCGCAGGTCGCCCACGCCGCCGACCGGATCGACGATCTGCGAGCGGATCGGGTCGTAATACATGGCGTTGACCGTGAAGTCGCGGCGTTCCGCATCCTGCTCGTGGGTGCCCCACTGGTTGTCGTCCCAGATCATCACGCCGTCGTCGGTGACCCGGGTCGACCGCTCCTCCACCGTCGGCTCGCGCCGGAAAGTGGAGACTTCAAAGGTGTGGCCGCCGCCAAACACGTGGACCAGGCGGAAACGGCGGCCGATGATGATGGCCCGGCGGCCGAAAATCTTCTTCACCTGCTCCGGCCGCGCCGAGGTGGCGATGTCGTAGTCTTTGGGCACGATCTCCAGCAGCAGGTCGCGGACGGCGCCGCCCACGATATACGCCTCATGGCCGTCCTGCTGCAGGCGCTGGATGACCTCGGTGACACTCGGTTCAATTGGCAGGCGGACATCGTTCATGGCGGGTCACATCTCGGGGAAGTGCAGCTCACCCGGCATCGGCTGGCCGGGCAACAGCGCCCGCACGGGGGCGAAAGAACGACGGTGTTCGGGGCATGGCCCCAGGCGGCCCAGCGCCTCCAGATGCCGGGCCGTGCCGTAGCCCTTGTGCTGGGCAAAGCCGTAGCCGGCATAGCAGCGGTCCAGCTCGTCCATCAGCCGGTCCCGGTGCACTTTCGCCAAAATGCTGGCGGCGGCGACGCTGGCGCTGCGTGCGTCCCCCTTGACAATGGCTTCCGCGGCCACGGCAAAACCGGCCACCGGCCGGCCGTCAATCAGCAGATAATCCGGGGCTTCGGGCAGGCGGCCCACCGCCTGGTGCATGGCCATGTGGGTGGCCCGCAGAATGTTGAAGCGGTCAATGTCGGACACCGGCACCGTTCCGATGCCGATGGCGATTCCGGGCAGCGCGGTCAGGCGGGCCGCCAAGTCGTCGCGCTGCGCCGCCGTCAGCTGCTTGGAATCGTTCACCGGCGGCCACTCCACGCCCACCGGCAAAATGACGGCGGCGGCCACCACCGGGCCCGCCAGCGGACCACGGCCAACCTCGTCCACGCCCGCGACCCGGCAAAAGCCGCGGTCCCAGGCGCGCCGTTCAAATTCCAAAAGATCGGTCGCGCCGTGTTTTTTCACAAGGGGCCCGTCTAGGCCGTTACTGTTGGGCGCTCTCCTCGACGCGGGACGCCTTGCCCACCAAGCCGCGCAGGTAGTACAGCTTGGCGCGGCGGACCCGGCCGCGGCGCGTCACTTCGAACTTGGCGATGCGGGGGGAATGGATCGGGAACACGCGCTCCACGCCCACCCCGCGCTCGACGCGCCGAACCGTCACCGCCTCGGCAATGCCCGAGCCCTTGCGGGCGATGATCGTGCCGGTGAACGCCTGGACGCGTTCCTTGTCGCCTTCCACGATCAGCACATCGACCTTGACCGTGTCGCCGACCTTCATGTCGGGCAGGCCGGTCTTCAAATTTTCCTGATGCAGTTTCTGTACAGTGTTCATCTTGTCGTCACTCCTGAGCCTCAGTCAGTAAATCCGGCCGCCGTCCCATGGTCCGCCACACCTGCTGCTCCTGGCGCCAGCCGGCGATCCGGCCATGGTCGCCGGAGAGCAGCACCTCCGGCACCCGCATGCCACGGAACTCTTCCGGCCGGGTGTATTGCGGATACTCCAACAGCCCGTCTGCCCCAAACGATTCGCCCACGGCCGACTCCGGAGATCCCAGGGCACCCGGCAACAGACGGATCACGGCATCGGCCACGAGCATGGCCGGCAGACTGCCGTTGGTCAACACAAAATCGCCCAGCGATATCTCCTCGTCAACCAGGGCCTGGCGAAACCGTTCGTCCACGCCCTCATAATGTCCACACACTAAAATCAGATGCGGCAACCGGCTCAACCGCTCCGCCGCCCGTTGCCGGAACGGCGCCCCCTGCGGGGTCATCAGCAGCACCCGGGCCTGCGGAGTCCGCACACTTTCCACCGCGGCACACAACGGCTCTGGCTTGAGCACCATGCCGGCGCCACCGCCAAACGGACGGTCATCCACCGTGCCCCGCGCGTCCGTGGCGAACTGCCGCAGATCCACCAGCCGCAGATCCACCAGGCCGCGCTTTTGGGCGCGGGCGATGATGGATTCGGTCAGGGGACCGGCAAACATGCCGGGAAACAGCGTGATGATGTCCAGCCGCATCAGCGGTTATTCCAGCACCTCCACCATGATCCGGTTTCCGGAACGCCCGCAGGAACTCGCCACCAGCAAACGGATGGAGGCGATGGTCTTGCCGCTCTTGCCAATCAGCTTGCCGATGTCGCGCTTGTCGCAGGCAATCTGGATCTGGCTGACGTTGCCGCGCTCCACCGTGCTGACCTTCACCAGGTCCGGCTGATCCACCAGCGACTTGGCGATGTAATTGACAAAAGCTTCCGGCGACGCCTTGCTGCCGGCCGCACCCGCATCGGGAGCGGCCGTCACGCCGCCACAGCAGCCGCTGCCACCGGCATTGCCGCCGCCAAACAGCTTCTTCAGAAATTCAAATGCCATGGGGGATGTCCAACTTCCCGTTACGAGCCCCATTTCCAGGGCGCGATGCCCCCGGGCCGCGGCCGAAAACCGCCAACGCCAGGGCGTCACCGACGCTCAGCCGGGTCAGGCTTCGGCGGGTTTTTCCTTCTTCTTCTGCTTGCCGATGCCGGGGAACGGCTTGCCGTCCCGGGCACGGGCGATGATGGAGCTCACCGTCTGGGACGGTTGCGCCCCCACCGACAACCAGTGGTCGGCACGGGCCAGATCGACCCGCTCCACATTGTGCCGCGGGTCGTAAAACCCGATGTTCTCAATGAATTTTCCGTCACGCGGCGAACGTCCGTCCGCAACCACGATCCGGTGGCACGGCTGACTCAATTTGCCGGTCCTGCGAAGTCTGATCTTGACCGCCATGTCTGCTCTCTGTCCGTACTGTGAACGCCACGTCACCGTGCTACCAAGTAGGGCAACATCCACGCGTCGTTCTTTTGCAGGTATAGAAGAAAATGAACTATAATCGCTGCAACGCCGTTGGCAAGCAAGCCGTGGTATTTTTATGAGCGGCCCCCCCAGGGGGGCAACCCGGGCGCCGTTTGTCCCGGTGCCCGCCTTCGGCCTTTCACCCCAGCCGCTGCCGGAAATAGGCAATGGTCCGCTTCAGCCCTTCCTCCAGCGGCACGGTCGGCGCCCAGCCGTCCAGCACCCGCTGCGCCACCGTGATGTCGGGCCGGCGCCGGCACGGATCGTCCTGGGGCAGCGGCAGCCGCGTGATCTTCGACTTCGCCCCGGTCAGCCGGATGACCTGTTCCGCCAGCTGCAGCATGGTGAACTCACCGGGATTGCCCAGGTTCACCGGCCCGGTCACCGCGGCCGGCGTGGCCATCATCCGCACCATGCCCTCGATCAGGTCGTCCACATAGCAGAACGAACGGGTCTGGCTGCCATCGCCGTACACCGTCAGGTCCATGCCCTTCAGCGCCTGGACAATGAAGTTGCTCACCACCCGGCCGTCATGGGGATGCATCCGCGGCCCGTAGGTGTTGAAGATGCGGATGACCTTGATCTTGACCCCGTTTTGCCGGTGATAGTCGAAAAACAAGGTTTCGGCGCACCGCTTGCCCTCGTCATAGCAGGAGCGCGGGCCGATGGTGTTGACGTTGCCCCAGTAATCCTCGCGCTGCGGATGCACCGTCGGGTCGCCGTACACCTCGGAGGTGGACGCCTGGAGAATGGTCGCCCCCACTCGCTTGGCCAGCCCCAGCATGTTGATCGCCCCGTGCACGCTGGTCTTGGTGGTCTGCACCGGATCGTGCTGGTAGTGCACCGGCGAAGCGGGACAGGCCAGGTTGTAGATCTGGTCCACCTCAACAAACAGCGGGAAGGTCACGTCATGCCGGATCAGTTCAAAGTCCGGATTGCTGAGCAGGTGGGCAATGTTGCGCTTGTCGCCGGTGAAGAAATTGTCGGCGCACAGCACGTCGTGCCCGGCCGCCAGCAGGCGCTCGCACAGATGCGACCCCAGGAAACCACCCCCGCCCGTCACCAACACCCGTTTTCGCATGATCGTCACTCCGTGATTTCACCTTCGCTCATCCAAACTGGCATCACAACCATCGACTGCATTCGATTGCGGTCGAACGCAGTCGATGGCAGTCGGATTTTCTCCCGGGAAATTCCCCGGCACCCGGCAGCGGCCGGGCGGGCTCACCCGCCGCCGAGCTTGTTCTGCAACTCTTCCTGGAAGGCGACCAGGTCATCCTCGGTCGGCTTGGCCGACCCCTTGGCCGGATTCAGGCCGAGCCGTCCGTACTGGTCGAGGAACCATTCCGCCTTGGCCCCGGAGGCAAAGGTCACGTCGCCGCTCATTGCCGCCCCCGGCCGCACCACGCGGCTGACCGTCACCACGGTCCGTCCCGCCCCGGCGGCCGGCGGCTGACCGGCCAGTTCGTCTTCTGGAAGGGCGGCGGCCGCGGCCGCCGCCGGCTCGGCCGGTTTCGGCGGGGCGGCAGGCTTGGGATCCTGCTTGGCCCAGTTGACCTTAAGGTCGGCCGTCAGCAGCCGCAGGTCGAAGTAGGTCATGCTGACCCCCTGCTCCGCCAGCAGCTTCTGGACGTCCGACAACGACTTGCCCTCGTTCAGGCAGGCCGCAATGAACTGGTCGCGTTCTTCATTTGTCATAAGGGGAATCCTTTGCCTCAACTCCAGGATGACCGGCATCACGCTCCCTAATGTAAGAGTTGGTTGGGAAATAACCATTGCATATTGCTGCCGCCCGTGCCATGTTACAGAATAGTAGACACGTGGAGATCCCCTGGCTTATGGACGCCTCGCAAATTGTCATCGCCACCGTGAATGAACGGCTGGATTCGGCGGGTGCCGGCGAATTCAAGGCCGAGATCGCCACCCTGGCGCGCACCGCCAAGGGCATCGTGGTCGACTTGTCCAAGACTGTCTTCATCGACTCCGCCGGCTTGGGCGCGCTGGTCAGCCTGCTGAAAAACTGCACCCAGCAGGACATCCGCCTGTACTTGGCCGGACTGACCCCCCAAGTGCGGCAGATCTTCGAACTGACCCGCCTGTACCGCTTGTTCGACATCTTCGAAACCACCGACCAGGCCCGTTCCGACCTGCTCGGGCAGGCGTGACCGCGACACGAAGGACGCCATGCATCCGGGGGAAACGCGCAGCCTTTGCTTCCTGAGCCGGCTGAAAGACGCCCGCCAGGCCACCCACTACGTCCGTCGCGCGGTCGCGAACCTGCTCCCCGCCGCGGCCGCCAACCTGCTGGAACTGGCGGTATCCGAGGCGTTGACCAACATTATCCGCCACGGCTACGCCATGCGCGACGACCAGCCGATCCGACTCGAGGTCCGCCATGCCGGCACGACGCTGGAACTGCTCGTCGAGGATGAGGCGCCCGTGGCCTTCAGCCTGCAGGACGTCCCGCTGCCGCGGCTCGATGTGGAGCGGATCCCGGAACTGCCCGAGGGCGGCTGGGGCGTCTATCTGATGCGGCAGGCGGTGGACGAACTCACCCAGGAGCGCGCCGGACGCCGCAACCGGCTGCGGCTCAAAAAACGGCTGCCGGCGCCGCTGGCCGCCCCCCTTCCCGCCCCCTTCCCCGCCTTCCGTGACGGCCCCCCCCCGGACGCCGAAGCCGCCACCCTGGACGCCCTCCGCCAGGAACTGGCGGTCAGCGAGCAGTCGTCGCGCGAGATGGCCGAGGAACTCTCCACCGCCTACGAAAGCCTCAACATCTTCTATACCTTCAGCCGCGACGTCAGCACCCTGACCGACGAAACCGTCCTCTGCCGCAAGATCCTCGACAACGCCATGATCAGCGCCGAGGCCTCCTGGGGGGTCCTCCGCCTGAGCTCCCCCGCGGGGTTCCGCCTCAAGGCCAGCGCCGGCCAGCTGCCCGCCCCGCCCCCGCCGCTGATGCCCCCCGACGCCCCCGGCCTGGAAACCGCCGTCGCCGCCGCACTCCAGGAACAGGTGACCCGCGACGCCGACGGCAATCCCGTGATGGGGCTGCCCATCGCCGGCATGGACCGGCTGCTCGGCATTCTGCTGCTCGGCCGCCAGGCCGGCCGCCACAATTTCAGCGCCGGTGATGCCAAACTGGCCCGCGCCCTGGCCGACCAGGCCGGCATCAGCCTGGAAAACCAGTGCATGGTACGGGAAGTCCTCGATGCCCGCCTGGCCCGCCAGGAACTCGACATTGCCCACGACCTGCAGCAGCAGCTCTATCCGCGCCAGCTGCCCCAGGTTCCCGGCCTCGCCCTCTTCGCCCAGGGCATCGCCGCCCGCCAGGTCGGCGGCGACTACCTGGCCTTCCTCACCCGCCGCACCCCCGACGGCACCCTGGACTTCATCATCGCCGACGCCATGGGCAAGGGGATGTCGGCCGCCTTCTTCTCCATCCTCACCCACGTCGCCTGCCGCAGCATCCTCGACCTCGCCCCCGCCAGAACCCCGGGTGAAATCCTCACCGCCTTCAACCGCATCATGACCCCCGATTTCGAGCGTTTCGGCATGTACATGACCTGCCTGTACGGCCGCATCGACACCCGGCAGGCCGAACTCCGCTACGCCTGCGCCGGCCATTGCCCCCCCCTGCTGACCCCTCCCGACGGCCGCACCCGCCAACTGGAAACCCTCGACTACATGCTGGGCGTTGCCGCCGACACCGTCTTCCAGGAAGGCCGCCACCCCTTCCCGCCCGGTTCCCGCCTCCTGGCCTACACCGACGGCTTCACCGACGTCACCGACAGTGAGGGCCGGATGCGCGGCCATACCGCCCTGCTCAACGCCTGGCAGCAGCTCGCCGCACAGCCCCTCGAAGCCGCCTGCCGCGACCTCCTCCGCCACGCCCTCGACGACGCCCCCCCGGGCGGCCTTCAGGACGACATCGCCCTGCTGGCCATCGACCACCAGGCCTTAAACCAAGCAGACGCGGCGCGCGAACGGAGAACCGCTCCACCGGAGGCCGCATCCCCATGACCCAGCCCCCGCCCAAACGCCGCATCCTGGTGGTGGACGACCAGCCGTTCATCGCCAAGCTGATCGAGATCAACCTCCCGCGCGAGGAGTTCACCGTCCTCGCCTACCGCAGTCCGCTGGCCGCCCTGGCCCAGGCGGACAGCCTGGCCCCCGACCTGATGATCCTCGATGTGCGCATGCCCGAAATGACCGGCGTCGAACTGTGCCGCCACCTGCGCCAACGCCCCCATTTCCAACAAACCCCCATCATCATCCTCACCGCCCAGGGCGAAACCACCACCGAGAACGAGGCGCGCGACGCCGGCGCCACGGTTTTCATGACCAAACCGTTCAGCCCCCGCGGACTCTCCGCCAAACTCCGGGAACTGCTGGCGGCGGCGCCGGTTCCCGGGCCGGCTCCGCAACCGCCTCATGGTGAACCCTCAACCGGCGGGTCCGATACGTAACCTATTGCCGCGCCAAAGCTTGAAAGCCACCCTGTGCACAACTCCTTGATTGGTCGTGCATTTCCGGTTAAAATCCCGTCAATATCCGATTAACGAGACCATAACACCCTCTATTTAAAGATGTTAAAAGATATCAACCAGCGCTGTTAAAAACCGCCGCCAAGCTGTTGACAACTTGTTGACAACCCGCCCGGCGGTCACGGGTCGGTGCGCAGCAGGGTGTGCTCCAAAAGGAACCCCGCGAGCAGCAGCACCAGCCCGGCCCCCAGCCAGCCCGGGAACTGCTCCCGGTAGTCCAGGTAGCGGGGCGCCTCCAGGGAGGTCTTCTCCAACGCGTCAATCTCGCGCATGACCTTTTGGAACCCGGCCGCATCGCGGGCGGCAAAATAGCGGCCGCCGGTACTGGCGGCCAGTTCCTCCAGCAGCGGCTGGTCCAGCCCCGCGGGACTGCGCTGCAGCCCCTGGTTGCCGAACGGGTCGCGGGCCAAAATCACCGCCCGGGCGCTGCCGATGCCGACGGTGTGGAGAGCGACCCGGTTGTCCTTGGCCAGCAGGGCGGCCTGGCGCGGACTCAGGCTGGCGTCGACATTGTGCTCGCCATCGGTGAACAGCACGGCGACCCGCCGGCGCGAGGGGGAATCCTTGAGGCGGGCGGTGGCCGAGCCCAGCGGGGTGGCGATGTTGGTGCCGTCAGGCAGCATGCCCGGTTCCAGGGTGGCCAGGTGGTTGAGCAGAAAGTCATGGTCCAGGGTGGGCGGACAGGCCATGTAGGGCAGACGGGCAAAGGCGATCAGGCCGATGCGGTCGTTGGGACGTCCCTCGACAAACCGGCGCAACTCCTCCTGGGCGGTGGCCAGGCGGGTTTTCAGGGTGCCGTCCCGGATGGCGCGGGCAATTTCCGGGCCGTTGTCAAGCGATTCCGGGACATCATAGGACTGCATGCTGCCGGAGACATCGAGCACCAGCATGATGTCCACCCCTTCGGCGCGCTCAATCAACCGCTCGACTCCGGCCTGGGGCCGCATCAGCGCCACCACACCGCACCCCAGTCCCGCCACCGTCAGCAACAACGGCCAGCGCCATGGCGTCCGCCGGCCGGCCGCCGCGGCGGCAAAGGCCGCCGTGCCCGAAACCAGGAAGGCGGGCGGGCGCCGGCGCCAGGCCAGCACCGCGGCCGCCAGCACCACCGGCAGCAGCAAGGCAAACCACGGTTGCGCGAAACGGAAAATCATCGGGGCTCCCCCCCGTTCTTTCGTTTTCCGTCTTTTCCGTCTTCTTTTCCGTTTCCCGTTCCGTCTTCCGTGTCCCCCGCCGCGTCCCGCGGCGCCTCCCCGCCCGCCGGGATGGTTTCACCGATGAACCGGCGGGCCACGGCCAGCGCCGCCCGCAACTCGTCCTGGGTGGCGTCGGCACAGGCGAACTTGATGCGGTCGGCGGCCGCCAGAACATCGCCGACAGCCTGGCGCTGCCCGGGGGTGAGCGCGGGCAGCCGCCGCAGGCGTTCCAGCAGTTCGGGCGTGGTCGCCTCCGCGGCATGCAGCCCGAACCGGGCGTCACCATAACCGCGCAGCACATCGGCATAGCGCACAAAAAACGGTTCCGGAGCCAGCGGCAGCGCCGCCTCCAGTTCCTGCAGCGCGGCCTGGGCCGTCTCCCACGGCGGGACCGGCGGCGGCAGGGCGGTGCCCTCGCGCCGGCGGTACAGCAGCCAGAAGGCCACCCCCAAGATCAGCAGGAGCAGCCCCATCCCCAAATAATGCCACCAGCGCCAGACGCCGGGCAGCCAGCCTTGGGGGATGAGCGGCGCCAGCGCCAGCGCCGAATCCGCTGCCGCCGGCCGCGGCTCCACCGTCAGCGCCGGCAGGGCGGCGGAAAGGGCGTCATCGCCGCCGCGCCGCCCCGGGGAAAAGGCCACCGCGACAGAACCGCCTTCGTGCCGGCCCAGCTCAACCGGCTGCAGGGCGGCCGCGCATCGCCAGCGCCACCCCCAAACCCCGATCCCAACCAGACGCCGCCCTGAGCCCTCCAGCAACTGCACACCGGCCGGCGGCTGCACGGTCAGCGGCAGGCGCGGCAGCCGGTAATAGGGACAGTCCACCTCCACCCGCGCCTCGACCACGCTGCCCAAGGTGAGCCGCTTCGGCGCCACCATCTCCACCTGGGCCAGCACCGGGGCGTGGTCGCGCCAGGTGCTGAGCCCCAGCAGGGCCAAGGCCAGCAGCACCGCCAGGCCGGCCACCCCGGCCATCACCCACTGAAAAACCTTGATTTTCCGCTGCAGGGTCATTACCGCCTCTTTTCCCGTTCCCGGAAGAACCGCAGCAACGGCGGCACAACGTCCTGGCCGTTGGTGATGGTGACCAGGTCGCAACCGGCACGCCGGAACAGCCGTTCCTGTTCCACTCGCGCCGCCCCCGCCTCCACGCTGAAGTCCCGGCGGAATCCGGCATCGCCCGCCGGCACTTCCAGCACCGCCCCGGTCTCGGCGTCCTCCACCACCAGGCGCCGCCCGACGGCGGGCAGGCGCAGTTCCAGCGGATCCACGAGGCGCAGGCCGATCAGGTCATGGCGGCGGCCGGCGGCCGCCAGCGCCCGGTCGTAGCCGCTTCCCAGCAGGTCGCTGATCAAAAACACCACCGACCGGCGCCGGGTCACCCGCAGCACCGACTCCAGGGCCGACTTGAGATTGGTGGTGCGCTCCCGCCGGTCATGGGCCAGCAGTTCGCGCACCAGCCGCAGCACCTGGCGGCGCCCCTTGCGCGGCGGCAGGTGCAGCTCGGTGTCGCCGCTGAACAGCAGCAGGCCGACCCGGTCGTTGTTGCGGATCGCGCTGAAGGCCAACAGCGCCACCAATTCGGCGGCCAGTTCCGCCTTGCTCTGCCCCGTGCTGCCGGGATCGTGCGAGCCGGAAATGTCCACCGCCATCATCACCGTCAGCTCCCGTTCCTCGACGAATTTCTTGAGGTAGGGGTGCCCCAGGCGGGCGGTGACATTCCAGTCGATGGCGCGCACGTCGTCGCCCGGCTCGTAGCCGCGGACCTCGCTGAACTCCATGCCGCGCCCCTTGAACACGCTGTGATAGGCGCCGCCGGTCAGTTCGTCCACGATCTTGCGGGTGCGGATCTCGATCCGGCGGATCCGCTTCAGGATCGCCTGCATCCGCTCATGGGCGGGAGAGGCGCTTGGTTTTGAAATGGGGCTTGAACGGGTCATACAGCCAGCACAAAGGGGCGGGGTTCGGGGTTGGGTTCACGGCGTGCGGAGTTCGTCCAGCAGCCGGGTGACCAGGGCGTCGGTGTTGAGGTTTTCCGCCTCCGCCTCGTAGGTGGGGGCAATGCGGTGGCGCAGCACATCGTGGGCAATGTCCTTGACGTCCTGGGGCACGACATAGGCGCGCCCCAGCAGAAAGGCCCGCGCCTTGGCCACCAGGGTCAGCGCCAGCGAGGCGCGCGGCGAGGCGCCGTATTCGATCAGCCCGTCGAGACCGTGCAGGTCGGCCTCCTTCTGGCGCGGCGACAACTGGCCGCGGCAGTCGGGCCGGGTGGCAAACACCAGGTCCAAAATGTAGTCGGTGACCTTGGGGTCGAGATAGACACGGTCAACCTGCCGGCGCGCCTCAACAATAGTCTGCAAATCAGTTACTTGTGATGCCGTCGGCACGCC
Source organism: Lentisphaeria bacterium (assembly GCA_041651315.1). Taxonomy (GTDB): domain Bacteria; phylum Verrucomicrobiota; class Lentisphaeria; order Oligosphaerales; family CAITYL01; genus CAITYL01. The sequence continues at coordinate 11,286 of JBAZJM010000141.1, forward strand.
GTCGGGGTGGCCCATGCGTTCGATGATGCGCCGCTCCTCGTCGCGCGAGGGATAGTTGACCACCAGTTTGAGCATGAA
>JBAZJM010000142.1:0-11359 GCA_041651315.1 Lentisphaeria bacterium
GGTGCCGTCATAGGTTTCGCGGGGGGAGAGGCAGTTGTCGCAGCCGTCGCAGGCGGCGGCCGCGCCGGTTTCGCCGAAATAGCGCAGGAGATGGGAACGGCGGCAGCCGTTCTCTTCGGCATAGGCGACGATTTGGCGGAGCTGGTCGCGGGCGACCTGCTGTTCCTGGGGGTCGGGCTTGTCGGCGATGAACTGCATGATCTTGGCGGCGTCGCCGGGGCTGAAGAGGAGCAGGCAGTCGGCGGGCAGACCGTCACGGCCGGCACGGCCGGTTTCCTGGTAATAGCCCTCGACGTTTTTGGGCAGGTCGTAGTGGACGACGAAACGGACGTTGGACTTGTTGATGCCCATGCCGAAGGCGATGGTGGCGCAGATGACGCGGGCCTCGTCGCGGAGGAAGGCGTCCTGATTGGCGGCGCGGACGGCGGGCTCGAGGCCGGCGTGGTAGGGGCGGGCGGGAATGCCGTCGAGGAGCAGGCGGCGGGCGGTGTCCTCGGTGGCCTTGCGGCTCTGGAAATAGACGATGCCGGCGTCCTGGGGGCGTTCGCGGAGGAAGGCCAGGAGCTGGGCGTAGGGCTTGCTTTTGGGCAGGACGCGGTAGGTGAGGTTGGGGCGGTTGAAGCTGGCGACGTAGCAGGCGGGGTCGCGCAGGCGGAGCTGGCGGACAATGTCGCCGCGGACGCGTTCGGTGGCGGTGGCGGTGAGGGCCATGACCGGGAGGGTGGGAAAACGGTCGCGGAGTTCCTGGAGCCGGCGGTATTCGGGGCGGAAGTCGTGCCCCCATTCGCTGATGCAGTGCGCCTCGTCGACGGCGATCAGCCGCGGGCGCCAGCCGGCCAGGGCGTCGAAAAAGCCCGGCTGCATCAGCCGTTCGGGGGCGACATAGAGCAGGCGGTAGCGGCCGGCGGCGAGATCGCGGACGCGTTCCTGGGCGTCGGGGAAGTCGAGGGAGGAGTTGAGAAAGGTGGCGGGCACGCCGGCGGCGGTGAGGGCGTCGACCTGATCCTTCATCAAGGCGATCAGCGGGGAGACGACCACGGTCAGGCCGTCCCCGTGCACCAAGGCCGGGAGCTGGTAGCAGAGCGACTTGCCGCCGCCGGTAGGCAGCAGCGCGAAGACGTCGCGGCCGGCCAGGGCGTCGCGGATGATCGCCTCCTGCAGCGGGCGGAAGGAGGTGAAACCAAAGACCTGCCGGAGCAGGCCGGCCAAATTGGGGGTGGGCGGTGGTGGCATAAATATAGGGATGTCCGGCATCTATTATACAATCAATTGTTAGCATTGCAAGCGGACGCTACGGGGGCGTCCTAAGGGTATACTTGACATAATTGTCATACACTTGGTGGGGGGGGGAAGATGGGCGGGGGCACGGACCCACACGGACCCACACGGACCCACACGGACGGGCACGGACTAACGCAAATCCCCGCCGGGACGGTCTTTGTTACGTGTTAGTCCGTGAAGGTCAGTGTGGGTCCGTGCCCGTCCGCAGCATTAGGGACAGGTGAAATGCAGCATTAGGGACAGGTGAAATGTGAATACGATACCGATTCCGATAGCGATACCGACCCCGAAAAGCCCAATTAGGGACGGGTGAATTCATGGAACATTAGGGACAGGTGAAATGTGAGGCAACGCGGCGGCAATCGTCGACGCAGTATTAGGGACAGGTGAAATGCAGCATTAGGGACAGGTGAACAGCATAAGGGACAGGTGAAATGTGAATACGATACCGATTCCGATAGCGATACCGACCCCGAAAAGCCCAATTAGAACATTAGGGACAGGTGAAATGTGAGGCAACGCGGCGGCAATCGTTGATGCGTTCCGGGTTGACTTATTGATAAACAATAATATATTGCTGTTTATCGAAGGAATAACTCACAGCGAATGCCTCTCCAGCCATGAACTCACTCAACGCCACCCGTCGTTTCAGCCGTCGCCTCCGCCTGTTGATGGAGGCGTTGCTGGTGCTTTATCCCCTGTCCTGGCTGGGCGTTTGGGCCGCCTACAACCATTTCCCCATGGCCTGGCGGGAGGCCATGATGCGCCAAACCGCCTGGCTCCCACCCCGGTTGACCTGGGACACCATCGGCCTGCTGTATGTGGCGGGGCTGCCGCGGTTCCTGGTCGCTTTGGGCATTCTCTTCTGCCTGCGCCAGCTGTTCCGGCTGTATGAGGCGGGCGATTTCTTTGAACGGGCCAATGTCGTGCTGTACCGGCGCCTGGGCACTCTGTTTCTGGTGGGGGTTTTGGCCAGCGTGCTGAGCGACACCCTGGGCTCGGTGGCGCTGACCCTGCACAACCCGCCGGGCCAGCGCATGCTGACGGTGGGGCTGAGCAGCGACCATCTCCAGTTGTTGTTTCTCGGCTTGATCGCCATGGCCCTGGGGCGGGTCATGGAACAGGGACGCCTGCTCCAGGATGAAGCCAAACTCACGGTCTGACTTCCCCATGCCCATCCGTGTCAATCTCGATGTCATGCTGGCCCGCCGCAAGCGGAAGGCGAACCAGCTGGCCCTTGAAATCGGCATCACCGAACAGAACCTGTCGGTTCTGCGCGCCGGCCGTGCCAGGGCGGTCCGTTTTTCAACCCTGGATGCCATCTGCACCGCCCTGGCCTGCCAGCCCGGCGACATCTTGGAACACATCCCCGCAACCGCCCCGGAACCGGATGCCGCCCCGGCTAAGCAGGAACATAAGGACGAAGGAACATAGGGACGGGTGAATCGCTTACGTTGCATGCAACGGCATTTTGCGTATCCGGGGCCGACTCTGGCCGGTCAGGTTGCCGGGCGGGGCGGAAGCAGATTACCGCGTTACGGCGCGCCCCGGGCAGGCAAGATTGCCTGCCTCACGTTGGGGGGCATAGGGACGGGTGAATTCATGGGGGCGGCAACGCCATTGGGGAGGACCTTGGTGAAATCGAACTGCCGGAAGAGCATGAGGGCCGCGCCGTCTTGATTGTCGTCGTCAACGATCAGGCACAAGCCATTTCCCGCGGTGGCGGGAACAAGGGCAATCCCTTCCAGGTTGCCCCCTTTGGGGCCGGTGAATTCCCTGACGGTCAACAGGCGCCGTCCGTTGCCCTCCGCGGTTGACGCGAGCCGGGTCACCTCCAAATAATTTGGGCCAGTGTTGTGCCAGATGTAGAGCAGGCCTGACGACCGGTCAAACCCGAGTCCGGAACTCTCTTCCCGCGAACTCCGGTAGGCGCCGACAAAATGCACCGCCGGCCGGTCGGCGCCGAGGTCAAAGGCATAAATGCCGCCCCCGTTTTGATGGGCGACAAGCATCAGGCCGCCCAGCCCGCCCCTGCTGACATACGGGTTCCCGCCGGCATCGGTGAACGTTCCCTTCTTCAGCCAGTCGTCCGGCACAAAGGTGATCCCCTCGGACCCCGCCCCGCCCTGGGTCGGGACATGGGCGGAGATGTCCCACTCGCGCCTAAGTTTTGCCCGGCCGTAGTGCGAGGTGTCATACTCCCTGATCTTGTCCGCGCCTTCGAGCATCAGATAGACCCGTTCCTTCCGGTAATCGGCCTGGCAGATGTCCTCCAGGTCGCCCTCGCCCACGTCGTACCGGGCCGGCTTTCCGCCTTTGGTGGCGATGCCCCAGGTTCCGTTCTTGTCCCTTTTCAGCGCCCAGAATGCGGATGGCCCGCCATTGCAACAGACCCAGAATGTTTCGGTTTCGGGGTTATAGCAGGCGCCGCTCATGTTTTTCTTGAAGGCGGGATCCAGGTGCGTCAGCGTGGTGGCCGCGGTGCAGGGCTCCGCCGGCCACGGCTCCGCCGCCCGGCCCCCGGCAGGGAGCCCTGCCGTTGCCAGCATGATCAGGGGTGCGATTGGAGTCATTCTCATCACCCGTTGCCCTCCTGTCGCCGCCGGCCGGCCGCGGCTGCCTTGGCGATCTTCTGTTCACGATTTGCGAAGCCGCCAAACTTCGCGGCTTCCCCAGATCAGGAACAGCAGAAACGCGGCTGAGCCGAGGAGCCTGGCGGTGCCCGCAAGGGTCTGGTCATACGGGAGCCAGCCGAGGCGGCCAAGGATCCAGTTCCAATCGTGAATGACCTCTCCGTCGCCGCCAAAGGGCGAGACGAGGGGCAGTTCCATGGCGCGGGCGTCGCCGATGTAGGCCGCGACATCGAACAAGTTGCTGCCGAGCCAGGCGAAGCAGAAGGCAAGGCCGAAGCGGTCGCGCTGCCGCAGAAACACGACGAAGGCGATCGCGGGGCACAGGCATTGAAAAAGGCTGCCGCCCAGGATGCCGGGGAACTCGCCGAGCCCGCCGAAGATCAGATGGCCCATCTCATGGAGCCCGAGATTGAGTCCTTTGACGAGATCCTGGTACTGGTCGTCACGCAAGTGGCGGATCCAGGTCCAGGCGCCCCAGGCCAGAATGGGAATCCTGGCCCACCAGAAGGGGGATCCCGCGGGTTCAAAGGCATCGCGGCGGTGCTTCCACGCGTCCGGGGCGGCATCGGGTTGGCGTCGGACAGCATCCGTCATCAGAGCGGTTTCTCCAGCAAACTGATCCTGACCATCGAGCATGTTAACCCGTCGTACACTTGGATGCAACCCCATCACCCGCAGGGCGCCAATCCCTGGGAACGCCGAGCCCCAGCCCGGCGTGTTTCCGTCCCTGTCGCCCCCCTTCGAAGAGGTGTTTTGGGCGTTCTCTTTTGTGCCTCCGTGCCTCTGGGGGAATTTGTCTTTTTTTCCGTCCCCCGGTAAAGTTGCTCCCGAACGAAGACGGGGGCGTCGTCCCCAAAAAAAGAAAGATGGAAGATGACCACAGCCTCATCGCCGGAACCGGCCGCCAGCCTGGGCGCAACCGCGGTCATCACCCACCGTGTGCGCGACGGCAAAAGCGCACAATACGCAGCGTGGATCAAGGAAATTCGGCCGGCCTGCGAAGCGTCGCCCGGCCATCTTGACTGGCACAGCGGACTGGATTTCTGGTTTGCGCCGACGGGCGCCAGGGCCCAAGTCCCGGTCCGTTGGAAACAGTATCTGGTCACCTGGTCCGCGATCTATCCGCTGGCGCTGGGCGTTCCGCTCGCCCTCGGCCCGGCGCTTTCCTGGCTGGGGCTCGCCGATAATTTCTACCTCAAGACCCTCGCCGTCACCGCCGTCATCGTCCTTCTCATGGTGTACGTGGTCATGCCCCGGTACGCGAGACTGGTCGGACGATGGCTGTTCTCATGAGCACGGAAAAAACGACAGGGGACGAAAAAACGACAGGGGACGGGTGAAATATACGTGTTGCAAAAAAGATAAATTGGCCTTACGGTTATTGGTAGACCGTGGATACTCTTCTCATGTCAACACGCGACACCATCCTTTCCATCCTGCGGGTTTTGCGTCCTGAACTGGTCGCCAAATACCGCGTCCGGTCACTGGCGCTATTCGGCTCGTACGCCCGCGGCGATCAGACCGACGTCAGCGATATCGATGTGCTCGTCGATGTTGACCCTGCCATCGGCCTTGGCTTTGTGGAATTGGGCGACTACCTCGAAGCCAAGCTCGGACGCCCCGTGGATCTGGTATCGGCAGACGCCGTCAAACCCCGATACCGCCGGGAAATAGAGAAGGACCTTCTCTATGTCTAGACGAACCCCGGAGTTGCTGTTGCTGGATATTCTCGAAAGCATTGAGAAGATAACAAGTTACACGGCAGGTATGACCCAGGAAAAATTTGCGGCGGATTCCAAGACCATTGATGCCGTCTTACGAAACATTGAAATCATCGGGGAAGCCGCCGGACGCTTGCCCGGAGAGTTCACCGACGAGCATCCAAACATCCCCTGGAATCAGATTCGCGGCATGCGCAACCGCCTGATTCATGCCTATTTTGGCATCAGTCTGCCGTTGATCTGGACAACCATCCAGACCGCGATTCCAGAACTGCACCAAAATCTTCTTCCCCTGATAAAACACACGGCGCCCGCTCCCAGTTCCGCGCATTGACCGACCGTATTGACAAGACGTGCCGGATGGCGGAGGTGTGCCCCCAAGGACTCCCACCCTGGGAACGCCGAGCCCCAGCTCGGCGTGTTTCCGTCCCTGTCGCCCCCCTCCCCGACGCGCGTTTATTGAAACGCTTCGATCCAGCTTCGTGTCCTTCGTGCCTTCGTGGTGAAGATTTACGCTTGACTGGGGGACTCGCCGGTTCTCTCGCCAAGCTCGCCAGGGCAAACCCGCATTGGCACCATGAAGCGCATGAAGGCCATGAAGGTTATACCGCGTTAGGGTGAAACCTTATTTTTTGCGCGAACCGAACATTGAACATTCAACGTTCAACATTCAACGTGGATGATTCGACGTTGGACGTTGAATGTTCGATGTTGAATGTTCGTTTTCAGCCCGGAGTTGCCTTGCCGCTTCATGCGCTTCATGGCCTTCATGGTGCGAATGGCCGGTGCGGAGGTGACCCCTGGATTTCAGGTGGGCCTGAAGGACTTCCTCCGTGACCGTCCGGTTCACGCGTCGTTATCCCTTCAGGTGGTTCCCCTCCCGGAGCCAGTCTTCCATCGCCGCGTCGTCGGGTCTGGCCTGCCGCGCGTAGAGGTACCAGCAGACGCCGAACCGGTCGACGAGGTCGGCCGATAACGGCGACCACGGCAACGGCCCCAACGGCCGCAGCACCCGTCCTCCCTCGCTCAACAAGCGGTAGGCGCGCCGCACTTCGTCGTCGTCGGCCAATTCCACGCCCAGGCTCGTCGTGGGGCGGCCGGTCGTCGGTATCGCCGCGTCGGCCGATTCGCTCACGGCGAACCCGGTCGCGCCGTCGCGGGCCAGTTCGGCGTGCAGGAAGGATCCGTCGTCGTAACGCACGTGGTACCCCAGCGTCATCCCGAAGGCCTCTCGGTAGACCTCCACCGCTTCGACGCTTCCCCGCACGTACAAGGTCGCTCCCAGACTCATGGTCGTTCCTTTCCTCGCCGCCCCATGCGAACGGCCGGCGCGAGGGCAACGGCAAATCCTTAAACGCATTTTTGGTGGTCAAAAAATCATTCTAACGGCTTTATTAGCACTAGAAAACGATGCTATACGTTGAATTACAAATTCATGCGTAGCTACGTCCCCAGTGCAACCATGCCAGTGCAACCAGTGCACAGTGCAAACGTCCCCAGTGCAACAAATGCCGCACAAGAACGAAAGCATGCGGCGTCAGAGCCGCTGCTTGTCCGCCATGAGGCGTTCGCGCAGCTTGGCATAGTCGACGTCCTGAACGGCCGCCCCGTCCTCGACGGCGAAGGCCGCCGCCGTGGCCGCACTCTGCCCGAGGATCATGAAAACCGGCTCCATGCGGATCGATCCGTACGCGATATGCGAACTCGATAGGCACACCGGCACCAGCAGGTTGCGGCATTCGCTTTTCCGCGGGACGATCGAGCCGTACGAGATCTTGTAAGGCCCCTTCGTTCGCACACCGATGTCGCCCTCGTTCTGCACGAACCCCCCGGGCGTCACGTAGCGTTGCACGTTGTGCGAATCGAGCGTGTAAGAGCCCATGCCCACGGGGTCCGCCACGACCGTCTCGTTGAGCGTATCGCGCTCGGTCATCACGTGCCGGCCGATCATGCGGCGCGCCTCGCGCACGTAGATCTGATGCGGCCAGTGGCCGTTGTCCTTGAACTCGTCCGCCGCCAGCCCCCACTGCGCCATCTCCTCGCGAATCGCCGCCGGCACGCGCGGATCGTTCGCCACGAAGTAGTACAGGCCTTTCTGGTAGTTCGCGTGCGCCTTCAGAATTTCGCGGCGGCGCGCGTACGACGCGTCGGGATAGTCATAATTCATCCCGATGAAGTCCGAGCTGAACGCGCCGTGGTTGTTTGTGTCGGTCTTGAGGTTCGGGATCAGGTCGAATTTCTCGAAGAAGTCCTTGCGTCCCGTCAACAGATCGCGCAGCAGCAATTCGTAGTTCGCGGGGTCGTACCCCTCCGGCTTTGGGAACGGTACGCGGTTCGGCGCGTGTCGCGTGAGACAGGTGCGGTAGCAGTAGGCCTGTACGCGGCGGTCGCCCTCGCCGTCCCCGCCCGGCGGCTCGGCCGACACGTACGGCAACAGCCCGCTCGTCGGATCGCCCGGCACCTTGTAGGGCGACACCGGCGACATGAAGCAGTGACGGTGGTGCTTGATGCCTTCGAGCTGAACGCCGTTCCAGCGTTCGCCGTACACGCCGTTCGCCTCGCGCCCGACGGTGTACGACACGCCCGCCGCAGCCATCAGGTCGCCCTCGTAGGTGGCGTCGATGAACACCTCGCCTACGAACGTCTTGCCGCTCAGCATGGTGATGGCGACGATGCGTCCGTCGCGCACGACCACACCCTTCTCGCGGTCGAGCCACTCGTCCCGGTAGACCGGCACGCGGTGTTCGACAATCCACGCGTCGAAAATCGACTCGGCCACGTGCGGCTCGAAGGTCCACATCGCCCGCTCCGCGTCCACGCGCGAACGGCTGCCCTGGCCCTCATTCCGGAACGCGTCCATCCGCTGCCAGCGCCACGCCGACGTCTTCCCGTAGTAGGCGTAGATCCGTTCGTAGAATTCGCGTGCCAGCCCGCCAACCGCCTTGGTGTTGCCCGAATCCGTATAGCCGAGACCGCCCGAAGAGAGACCACCCAAATGGCGGTCCGGCCCCACGAGGATCACCGTCTTGCCCATCTTCGCGGCCTGGACCGCCGCCACCACGCCCGCCGACGTGCCGCCGTACACCACGATGTCCGCCTCATGCGTCCGGGGACCCGGCAATCGGCATCCCGCCAACGACGACGCAAGAACCGTTGCCGCCAAAGTGCGATTGAAACACGTTTTCATGAACTGATAGGAATTTTGATTTCAGGCTTTGGATCGGAAGGGGGGAATAAGAGGCGGGGCTGAGAACCAGGAAATTGGAAAGGTCGTGCTCGACAAGGAGGGAGTGAAGTCATCCCTTGGCCACGGCATGGGACGCGAAAAGGCCGCGGCGTTTGCGGCTGTCCCGGAAATCATCAGCAAGGGAAAGGTTTTTGATCGCCAAGAAAACTGGAAGGGACGGGGGTATGACACCTTCGTAATTGGCGCTTCGTTCAAGATGGGAAAATAGGGGGCCACACCTCTTCAATCAGCTTCATCTCACCCAATAACAGGTTTGATTGACATATTGTATGCGCTCGGGCGCCGGCATCGCCGGCATAGATTTGCGTTCTTGCCGGGTGGGGGGCATTGCCGTGACCGTTTATCCTTCGCCGAAACTGTGGTGGTTGGAATTTTGGTGATTATATCCGGCGGCGCGGGGAAAGGCAAGCCGAGTTGTGCCTAACGGTAAAACCGGTTGCAACTGGCGCACCATTCGAATGCGAGAAGCGAGCGCGAGCGCCGCTACGCTGAGCGCGAAGGGCTGGTGAAAGCGGTGTCGCGCCACTGCCACTCAAAAGGTTCTGGCCGCCGCGTCCTCTTTGTCCTCAATGTCCTCGGGTTGGGGCTCGGGGCTATGTCCTCCCCGTCCTCAGCGGCGGCAGGCGGCGGCCGCGTTGGGTGGGCGGCGGGGCGAGGACGTTGAGGACAGGCGCGCAGAGGAGGACAAGGAGGACGGAGAGGACGCCCCGCAACGGTGGGCGGGGACGTCTGTTTCGCCGATGCCCGGCGGGGGCAATCAAAAGCGGCAAAGGCATTGCCGCACTCCGAAAACGGGGTGTCGATGGATCCGCCCGAGGCCGGGCGGCTCCCGGGGCTGGAAGCACGCCAGTGCAATAATACGCGCCAAGCGCCATGGAGTGCGGCATGGAATGCCGCCTTGGTTGGGGCGGCGGAGCCGCCCTCCGCTGTCTGCCATGGGGGGGGCGCTTCCAGCGCCCAAAGCCAAGGCGGTGATCCTCACCGCACTCCATGGCATGCTCTCGCATGCGGTTTCACGCCGAGCTGGGGCTCGGCGGTCCCAGGTCTTTTTCCTGCCGCGAGACGGCAGGAAAAAGGTTTGGAAAAGGATGGGGCGCGGGGAAGGAAACAACCTTATCCTCAAAAGGTTTTTCCTTCCCCGCCTCTCGCACTCCCCCGTCAGTCGCGGATGCGCAGTTTGAACTCGTCGGAGTTGGCGCGGAGTTCGGGGGCGTACATGGCCGCGGCCTTGGCGGGGAGCGCGCTGAAGGTGCCGGGGATCTCCGCCCGCAGCCGGTAGCTGACGCTGTGGGTGCCGCGGGGCAGGGCGCGGACGAAGAAGGTCACGCGCTCGTCGCGGAACTCGACATAGGCGCCCATCTCGTTGCCGGTGTAGCCGCTGCGCACCTCCACCGGCTCGCAGCCGGCGGCCTTCAGATCGTCGAGCAGGACGTACTCGTAGTCGTTCTTGCTCTCGACCACCAGCTCGACCTCGACCAGGTCGCCGCTCTTCAGTTCCGCCAGATTGGCCAGCGGCCGGCGCTCGTACTTCTCGGCCTTCTGGTCAATGGCGTTGCCGCGGACGTTCTCCACCTTGATGTTCTTGTCCACGCGCTCCAGCCGGTAGACGTGCCGGTTGACCTTCACCTCCAGGCCGGCGCGGGTGATCGGGTCCTCCAGGGTGAAATTGGTCAGGTAGGCGTTGAAGTACACCGGGCCCGTGCCCTCGCGGCGCAGCTCGACGGTGTGCTTGCCGGTGGTGACGGCGTCGCCGGCCAGGACCAGAGTGTTGTCGAAGCTGAACAGGTTGTCGCGGCCGACCGTCACGCGCTTCGCCTCGCGGCCGTCCACCAGCAGGGCCACGGTCATCGCCGGTTCGGCCTCGCCGCTGGCCTGGAGGTAGTCGGCAAAGGCCTCCAGGACGAAGGCGGTGTCGCGGGTGCTGTTCCAGTAGGTGGCGTGCTTGCGGTTGTTGACCAGGTACTTGACCAGGCCGGCGGCGGTCTCGCCCTTGGGTTCAACGGCGGCGAGCAGTTTCAGGTACCAGGCCATGGCCTCGATGTCGCTGCCGTACCAGCACCACCACCAGGTGCCCTCGGGCAGCTTCAAGTAGGCGGTCTGGTTCTCGGTGTCGCGGACCAGGTACTGCTCGACGTTGCGGCGCAGCATGTCGCGCTGCTCCAACTCCCCGAGCCGGTGGCAGGCCAGGGCGAACATCGCCTTGGCATAGACCGACAGGTGGTTGCGGTCGCGGTAGAGGAACGCGTCCATCTCCGGGTTTTTCACCTTGGCGTCGGTGAGCACGGTGAAGATGAAGGCGTCGAGGTCGTCGGCAAACTGCTTGTAGTCCGGCGTGCCGGGCGCCAGTTTCAGCCGGCGCACCTGTTCGGCCTGGTGGCCTTTGAGCCAGGCGACGCCGCCGTTGAGCAGGGCGTCGGGCACCGGGGCGCCGCATTCGCGGCCGACTTGCAGGCCGTGGACGACCAGCGCGGTGGTGT
>JBAZJM010000143.1:0-11228 GCA_041651315.1 Lentisphaeria bacterium
GCCTGCCGGGCGTCGGGATAACGGACCTGGCTGTTGCGGATCAGCGCCAGTCCCTCGTCAACCGTGCAGGCGGACAGCACGGTGCCCGGCAACAACCGCCGGAGATGACAGGGAATATCTCCCTCAAAGGCGCGGTCCTGCTGGTAATACCCCTGGGTGGGCTGGATTTCCTCCAGGCCGCCGAACATCAGCGCCGTGGTGGCTGACACCGTCTCCACCCGGTAGGGAACGTCACGGCACAACACCACATAATCCACCGCGCCGCCCAGTGCCGCCAGCCGTTGCTGCACCGGCTGCTGCAACGCTTTTGTGAATTCGGCGGCCGACAGGGTAGCGGGGTTTGAAACCTTGACCGCAAGCTGGTTGACCAGCGGCAGCCCGCGCGCCTCCCGGTAGGCGGCGGCCAGTTCCAGAGAGGCCGGGCTGGAGGCGTTGGCCACCACCAAAACCCGGCCGCTCCGCAAGCCGTCGTTGACGGTGGCCCCCGCGGAGGCCACTCCCGCCGCCAACGCCCCCGCCGGCTTGGCCTCCTGTGCCGAGGCCACCCCGGCCAGCAGAAACAGCACCCCGCCCAGTCGTCGCCAAAAGTTTTGCATGGAGCTGCTCCCGCCCCGGTTCCCGGGGGTCTTCGTCAGCACGACTTGACCAGCAACACCACGGCCTGGGCCGCCATGCCCTCCTCGCGGCCGGCAAACCCCAGCCGCTCGGTCGTGGTCGCCTTCACGGACACCCGCTCCGGCGGCACGCCGAAGAGCTCGGCCAGGGAGCTGCGGATGGCCTCCCGGTACGGGGCGATTTTCGGTGCCTGGGCCAGCAGCACGCAGTCCAGATTGACCAGCCGCCAGCCGGCCAGTTGCGGACTCCGCATCACCCGGTGCGCCAGTTCACGGCTGGCTATTCCCTTGTAGGCCGGGTCGTGGTCAGGAAACCACTGGCCGATGTCGCCCAGTCCGGTGGCCCCGAGCACGGCATCCAAAATGGCGTGCAACAGCACGTCGGCATCGGAGTGCCCCAGCAGGCCGCGATCCCAGGGGATGGTCACGCCGCCCAGCACCAGGGCGCGGCCCGGCACGATCTGATGCACGTCCCAGCCGCAGCCCACCCGCATGTCGTCTGCTTCCATAGGAGGGGCAATCTAGCCCGGCGGTGGCGGCGCGGCAAGAATCAGGGCAAAAAAAAGGAGCCTTGGCCAGAGGGGAAGAGGAGGGGGAAACTGGCCAAGGCTGAGGTTGTCTCCAACCTCACTGTTTATATAACACCAAAACGGCCTTTTGTCAAACCATGCCATCGTGCGGCAACCGGCCGTTGAGCGGGGGCAAGCCTGGGCCGGAACGAGGCGACGGGTAAACGATTACCCCTCCGCCTCTTGGACGGCGCCATGATTGATGGCTGGCGCCCCCTTGGTTGTCTTTGCCGGTTGCCGGATTAAGGTGAAGGTCAATCATGAGCCTGCTGTCCCTGTTTGGCCGTCGTTGTCCATCACCAGCTCCGCCTGCCCCGGCGGCGGCCGGCCCTCTGCCGGCCGTCGGACTGGTGGCCGGGCGCGGCGACTATCCGCTGGCCGTCTGCCGGGCGGCGCGCCGGGCCGGTGTGGCCCGCCTGGCCGTGGTGGCCTTGCAGGACGAGACGGATGCCGCCATCCGCGATTTGGCCGACAGTCTGGACACGGTGGCGGTCGGCCAGCTCCGCCGCACCATCAACGCCTTTCTGGAGCAGGACGTGCGCCGGGTCATCTTTGCCGGCCAGATCAAACCGGGACGCCTGTTCAGCGGCTTCAAACCCGACCTGCTGGCACTGCGGCTGCTCTGGCAGCTCCCCGAACGCAACGCCCATTCCCTGTTCGGTGCCGTTGCCGGTGCCTTTGAGGCCGCCGGCATCACCGTGCTGCCGGCCAGCACCTTTTTGGAAGACTGGCTGGCCGGCGAAGGGGTGCTCGGCCGGCTCAGGCCGTCCTCCCGCCAACGCGAGGAAATGACTTTCGGCATGCGGCTGGCCCGCGAGGTGGCCCGCCTCGACATCGGCCAGACCGTGGTCGTCAAGCGCGGCACGGTGCTCGCCGTCGAGGGCTTCGAGGGCACCGACAAGGCTATCCGACGCGGCGGTGAACTGGGCGGCGGCAGGGTCACCGTGGCCAAGGCCGCCAAACCGCGGCATGACATGCGCTTTGACATTCCCTGCATCGGCCAGCGCACAGTGGAGTCGTTGATCGCCGCCCGTGCTCACGGCCTGGCGGTGCAGAGCGGCAAAACCCTCTTTCTCAACCGGGACGACACCCTGGCCGCCCTCGACCGCGCCGGCATTGCCGTGATGGGCTTTCCTGTGACGGATGCATGATGCGTTTCCTGGAGAGGGGGCAGGCAGAGGCGCCTGCCCCTACCCTTGTTTTTTCCTAAACCCTGAACACTCCCCATGCCATGCCCGATCCATCGCCACGCTTCCACCCGCTGACCGGCGACCGTGCCGCCGCGCCGGAAACGCCGCGCCTGCCGCTCGTGCTGGTGCTTGACCGCCTGCGTTCCGCCCATAATGTGGGCAACCTGTTCCGGCTGGCGGAAGCGGTCCGTGCCAGCGGCGTCTGGACCTGCGGTTACACCGCCACGCCCCCCCATCCCAAGCTTGAAAAAACGGCGCGCGGCTGCGACCGCCTGGTGCCGTGCCGCCATTTCGCCGACACCCCCGCCGCCCTGCGCGAACTTCGCAGTCAAGGCTGGCGCCTCTACGCCGTGGATACCGTACGGGAGGCCCGTTGGAGTTGGGACACGGTGTTCCACTTCCCCGCCGCCCTGGTGCTGGGCAATGAGGCGCTCGGCATCAGTCCCGAGGCCCTTGAACTGTGCGACGAAGCCATCGCCCTGCCCTGTCTCGGCCAAAAAAACTCGGTCAACGTCGGCAACTGCGCCGCGGTTCCCCTGTATGAGGCCCTCCGCCAATGGTTGCAGGCCACCCCGGGCCTCCGGCCATGACCCGGCACGAACTGGCCGGCTGGTTGGAAGCAACGGCGCACGACCTGGGACTGGCCGCGGCGGCCAGCCTGCCGGCCTATCGCACGACCGCCGGCGAGCAGGCGGCTTGGCAGGCCGCCTGGGGGGCGGCTGACAACGCGGGCCGGCTGCCCTGGCTGGAACGGACGCTGGCGGCGCGCCTGGACCCGTTCGCCGGCCGCCCGTGGGCCCGGACGGTCCTGGTCTTTGCCTTTCCTCACCTTTGGGACCGGCCGGCAAACCTTCCGGATCTGCCGGCGCCCGCCGCCGGCGCCCCGGCCGGCCGCATCTCCCGCTACGCCTGCGGCCCCGACTATCACCTGGCCGCCCGGCCGTTGCTGGCGGAACTGCACCGCCGGCTTGAAACCCGGCTCGCCCGTCCCCTCCGGCATGAGGGCGGGGCCGACGCCTGGCCCGTTCCCGAACGGTTCCTGGCCGTGCGGGCCGGTCTCGGGCAAACCGGCCGCAACCGGATGCTGCAGCTGGCCGGCGGCCGGGGCTGCCGCTTTTTCCTGGGAGCCCTGTTCGTGGACGCGGAACTGCCCGCCGGGGCCTGGCCGACGCCGGCGGACTCCGCCACCGCCGGGGCCGCGCCCCCCCCCTGCGCCGGTTGCCGCCGCTGCCTCGACGCCTGCCCCACCGGTGCCCTGCACGATGACGTCCCCTTGCGGCTGGCCGCCTGCCGCAGTTATCTGAGCATGGAATATCGCGGCGTCCTGGACGCCTGCCAGCAGGGCTGGCTCGGCGATGCCCTGTTCGGTTGCGATGCCTGCACCGCCATCTGCCCGCCCGCCCTCGCCACGCCGGGGCAGGCGGTCGATTTGCAATGGCTGCTGAGCGTCCCGGCCGGCGACCTGCGCCGCCGCCTGCACGGCACCGCGCTGGCCCATGCCGGCCCGACCCTGCTCAAGCGCAACGCCGCCGCCATCCTGGCCGGCCACCCCGGCGCGGATGCCCGCCGGCTGCTCGTCCACGCCGCTGCCGCCACCGGCAGCGCCGTCGTCCGCGATACCATCGCCATCGCCCTGGCGCATCGCCGGCCGGAGGCATAACGCCTGGCGTTATTAACGCGGCGCGTTATGTTATAAATCATGATACAATCATTCCGGTGTCCGAACACGCAACAGCTCTTTCGGCGAGAGCGTGTCCGGAAGCTGCCGCCGGATCTGCAGCGTACAGCCTTGCGCAAGTTGTGGATGCTCGACGCGGCGCCGGACCTCCATTCATTGCGGGTGCCGCCGGGAAACCGGCTGGAGGCCTTGTCCGGAAACCGGTCGGGGCAGTACAGCATTCGGATCAACGACCAATGGCGCATCTGTTTCCGGTGGCGGGACGGAAACGCGCACGACGTGGAAATCGTGGATTACCACTAAGGAACCAATGATGAAAAAACTATCCCCCATCCATCCCGGGGAGGTGCTCATGGAGGAATTCCTTGCCCCCATGAAAATCTCCCAGTACCGCCTGGCCAGAGACATCAAGGTTCCTCCCGGGCGAATCAACGAGATCGTCCATGGCGAGAGGAACATCACGCCCGACACCGCCCTGCGCCTGGGACGCTATTTCAGCGTCGCTCCCCAGTTTTGGATGAATCTTCAGGCCTGCTATGACCTGGCCCGGGAAGAGGACCGGCTGAGCGCCCGCCTGGAGCTTGAGGTTCATGCCTTGGCTTTGGCCTGAACCGACCAGGCCAGCTTCGAGCGTGTTATACTACTTCAAGATCGCAACAACTTTTAGGACGCCAGCGAGGCCCCATGCCCAAGTTCATCGTCCAGCGCGGATACCGGGACCGCAGTGAATTCGTCCTGCCGGAAGGCACGACCCGGATCGGGCGCAGCCCCGAGGACAACGACCTGGTGCTGACCGGGAACGGCGTGTCCCGGCGGCATGCCCTGGCCTGCCGCCGCGAAGGCACGGTCACCCTGGAAGACCAGGGGAGTTCCAACGGCAGCTTCCTCAACTCCCAGCGGGTGGCCGGCACGGTGCCGCTCAAGCACAAGGACGTGATTCAGCTGGGCGAGGTGATCCTGATCTACGACGAGGTGGAAAACGACACCCTGGCGGACCAGCGGGAGAGCGAGGCGATCACCACCCTGGCCTATCTCCAGTCCGCCATGGGGCTGGTCCGGGACAACATCCGCAAGGTGATCCGCGGCAAGGACGAGGTGATCCGCAACGTCCTGGTGGGGCTGCTCAGTGACGGGCATGTGCTCATCGAGGACGTGCCGGGGGTCGGCAAGACCATGCTTTGCCAGGCCCTGGCCAAGTCGATCCGCGCCGAATTCAAGCGCATCCAATTCACCCCGGACATGCTGCCCAGCGACATCACCGGCGTCACCGTCTATGACGACCGCAGCAAGCAGTTCACCTTCTCCCCCGGCCCCATCTTCGCCAACGTGATCCTGGCCGACGAGATCAACCGCGGCACGCCGCGCACCCAGTCGAGCCTGCTCGAGTGCATGTCGGAGGCGGTGGTGACGGTGGACGGCCAGACCCACGTGCTGCCCAAGCCGTTCTTTGTCATTGCCACCCAGAATCCGGTGGACTTCCACGGCACCTACCCGTTGCCGGAGCCGCAGCTGGACCGTTTCCTGATGCGCCTGCGCATGGGCTATCCGGCGGCCGACGTGGAGCGCGACATCCTCTCCAGCCAGGTGGCCAGCCATCCCATCAACGGCATCTCCTATGTCGTGCGCGCCAACGAGGTCCTCCAGTGCCAGGCGCTGGCGCGGACGGTCCACGTGTCGGAGCCGGTGAAGGACTATGTCGTCACCCTGATTGACGCCACCCGCCGGCATCCGGCGTTCGCCTTCGGGTGCAGCACCCGGGCGGCGGTGGCGCTGATGCGGGCCAGCCAAAGCCTGGCCGCCCTGAACGGGCGCTCCCACGTGCTGCCGCGGGATGTGCGCGACCTGGCGGTGTCGGTGCTCAGCCACCGCATGCCGTTGAAGATGCAGGCGCGGGCGGAATGGGAAAGCGCCGAACAGGTGGTGGCCACCATTTTGGAACAGCATCCGCTGGAGAAATGGGAGAAACCCTGACCATGCGGTGGCTGTGGCCGACCAGGCGTGGCTGGGTTCTTGGCGCGGGAGCCGTCTACCTGCTGCTGACGGCCGCCATGTACGACAGTTTCGTGGTGTGCGTGTTTGCCAGCAGCGCCATCGCCCTGGGAGCGGCCAGCCTGGTATGCACCCTGCTGTCCCTGCGCGGGCTGACGGTGCGCCGGGGGCCGGCGGGGGCGGCGGCGGCCGGACAGCTGCTGTCGCTGCCGCTGGTGGTCACCAACCTGCTGAACCGGCGGCGGCAGACGTTCATCATCCGGGAGCATTGTCCGTTCGCCGCGGTGCCTGACGTGTTCACCCTGGTGGACGCCCTGGCCCCGCGGGAGGAGCGGGTGGTAAGCCGCCGCATCCTCACCCGGCGCCGGGGCGGCTTTCAGCAGCGCCAGATCATTCTGCGGGGGGGGGATCCGGCCGGGCTTTTCTACCGCGAACGGGTCGTGGTCCTGCCGCAGTCGCTGGTGATCACCCCGGCCACCGAGCCGTTGTCGGACATCCCCTGGCGGCCGCGGCCGGCCCGGATCGCCACCGTCGGCTCGCCGTTGAGCATGGCCGGCACCAGCCAGGAACTGTACGGCATCCGGGAACACCGGGCGGCCGACGGCCTGCGCAACATCCACTGGAAAAGCAGCGCCCGCTTCGGCCGGCTGATGGTGCGGGAGTTTGAGCGCGACGCCGTCATGTCCGTCGCCCTGCTCATCGATGCGGATGCCGCCCATTTGGGCGGCCCGGACGACGACAGCAACCTGGAATACCTGGTTCGGGCGGCCGCCAGCCTGGTGGAGCATCTGGCGGGCCTTTACTGCCAGGTGGCATTGGCGGCGGGCGGCGCCCGCCAGCGGGTGATCCCCTCCGCCCCGGCCTCACCGGCCAAGCCGGTCCTGCTGTATGAACTGGCCATGCTGAAACCGGGACCGTTGCCACTGGCGGCCGCTGCCCTGGAACTGGCCGGACAGCTGCCGCGGGACGGTGCGGTGATCTGCCTGAGCCTGTCCCCGGACGCCGCCCTGGCCGGAACCCTGGAGCTCCTCGCCAGCCAGGGCATGACGGTGCGCTGGTTCTGCGCCGAACCGGACGCCTTCCGGAAACCGGCGGCGCGCCGCCGCCCGCCCGCCGCCGTGCCGGCCCCGCCCCGCTTCGACATCGTCCCGCTGCGTCCGGAAACCTCGCTGGCCGGAGTCTTGTGCCATGGGGCGTAACCTGCCGTCAGCCGCCAGCGACGACCGCATGCCACTGCCGAGCCGCCTCGGCATCCTGGTCCTCTTCCTGTGCGGGGCGGCGGGCGGCCTGTGGCAGTATGCCAACTCGTGGCTGACGGTGGGCGTGCTGGCGGGGGCGCTGCCGGCCCTGGCGTTGTCGTTCCTGCCCGCCCGCGGTGCCGGGCAGGGGGTCCGCTGGGCGGTCCAGAGCGCCCTGATCGGCCTGGCGCTGGTCTGGGTGCCCTGGCGGCTCTCCAGCACCGCCATCGACCTGGCCCTGATCGAAGGGACGGCCATCATGGGGCTGGCGCTGCTGCTGGAACCGCCCCAGACCGGCTATAACGTGCTGGCCGTGATGACCGTCATCCTGCTGGCCTATGGCGGCTTCATCCCGGCCCGGGGCATGTACCTGCCCTGCGCCTGCCTGTTCCTGGCCACCGGCGTCTGGATGCTGTACCGGACCCGGGCGGCGGGACTGGCGGAACAGCGCACCCACACCGTCCGGCACTTGCGCACCTTCCGCCAGGAACGGGGGTTCCGGATCATTCATTTTCTGCTCTTTTTGACGGTGGCCGCCGGTGTCTTCGCCCTGCTGCCCCCGGGCGGCCGCGGCGGCATCGGCATCTTCCCGGTCAGTTTCGCCACCAACCGCGTCATGCGGTATCCGAAATTGTGGAAGGACTGGTGGCAAAGCCCCTGGCTCCAGGAGGCCGCCGACGGCCGCCGGGTCACCGAGGAGGGCCGTCAGGCGGTGCGGGAAATCAACCCCCGCTCCCAACGGACGGTTGACGCGGGTGGCCGCGGGGCCGCGGCGGCATCGGTTTTCAACGGCAGCGGCGCCGCCATCGGCCAGGAGCTGGTGTTCCGGGTCAAGTGTGTTGAAAAGCTGTACTGGCTGATCCGGGTCTACGAGGAGCACGACGGCACGCACTGGCGCTCCTCCCGCTTCCTCTCCAACAGCACCGGCACGGATTATCCGCCCGCGCTCCACCGGCCGTCCCGCAGCATCGAACAGTACTTTCAGATCGAAACGGGCGACTCTCCCTGGCTGCCGGGAGCGTTCAAGGTGGACTTCATCGAATGGGACGATCCGTCCAGTCCCGGCACCGGGGAACGGTTGCTGCCCCTGATCAGCATGTCCCAGCACGGCATTCGGCTGGAGGATGGGGGGCACCGTCCGCCCCTGCCCTGGCAATACCATTGCCGGTCACGGCTGCCGCTGTTTGCCGGCGACCAGTCGGCCGCCCCGGCCCAGTGGAGCACCGACCTGCAACGGCTCCGCGAGCTGCCGCCGCGCTTCGCCACACCGCGGGTCCGGCAGCTTGCGGAACGGCTGACCGCCCAGCGTCCGACGCCGTACCGCAAGGCGCTGGCCCTGCGCGACTACCTGCGCCTCAACTACCGCTATTCCCTGACGGCGGCGGCGCCGCCGGCCGAAGCGGATCCGGTCGACCACTTCCTGTTTGTCGGCCGGGAAGGCGCCTGCTCCCAGTTTGCCCAGGCGCTGACCGTGCTGGCCCGCGCCGCCGGCCTGCCGGCCCGGATCGCCACCGGCTACGCCCCCGGCAACTACAACGTGGTGACCGGCATGTTTGAGGTGTACCAATATCATGCCCATGCCTGGTGCCAGATTCTCATCCATCCCTACGGTTGGCTCACTTTTGACGGTGTGGCGCCGGGCAATCTCCAGCTGCAGTCCCAGCCCCCCGTGCTGGGCAAATTGCGCGACCCCTTCGGCGATGATTGGGAGGCGGCGGTGCCGGAGTTGAGCAGCAGCGACCGGGGCCGGGCAACCGCCAGTCCCGATGCCGCACCGGCCCCCGGGGGGATGATGGCCGCGGTGGAGCAGTTCCAGGAACGCATCGTCGCCCGCGCCCAGCAGGAAAGCCGCCGGGTTGAACCGGCCCCCTCCAGCCTGCTCAAGGCCAGCGGCACCGTCACCTGGGAAAGCGTCAAACAACTTCTGGCGCAGGCGGCAGGCGACTGGCGGCAATGGCTGCACGACCTCGGCCAGCACCTGGCACGCAGTTGGCAGCTGTCGACCGACGCCCTGCTCCGGCTCGGCAACCGCGCCTATGCCGGCCTGGCCCTGGCCGGCATGCTCTGCCTGGCCGGCTGCCTGCTGCGCCGGACAGTGGCGCGCCGGTGGCGGAAATGGCGGCGGCACCGCTGCTGTGTCCGCAGTTGGGCCGCCTTGCGCCAGGCCGAAACGGCGGCGCCGTCGGCCACGGTCCTGCGCTGTCATGCCTTCTGCTGCAACCTGCTGGCACTGTGGGACTGCCGCCGCCCCGGCAATTTCGACCTGATGGAATACGGGGATTGGCTGGCCCGGAAGGATGCGGCGGTGGGCGCCGACCTGCTGACGGTTTTCGCCGCTTTCACCCAGGAACGGTTCACCGCGGCCGGAACCGGCCCGGCCGCGGCCGCGGCCGCCCTGGCCGCCGTCCGCCGCCTGCACGCCCGCTGGCGCGCCGGCGGTCCCCCGCCGGTTTGATGGCGCGGCCCCGCCCCATTTTGAAGCGATTTTGGGGATTTTGAATCTGACTTCGGGAACCGTTGGTATTTTTCGGGGTCGGAGCAACATTATCTACATGCCCGGATCTTTCGGATGCCGGGCGCCATTACCCGCGGCACGCCATGACTCGCATCCGGCGCGCCGCCCATTGTCCGGAAGGAACAACCATGCGTCATTTCCTGTATGCATCTGTTGCCGCCTGTACCCTTGCCTCGGTCCAGGCTGCCGATCCCGCCGCCCCCCCGCAACTGCCCAAGACTGCCACCGCCGTCTCGGTTGCCGCCCCGGACACCACCGCCATGGACGCCGTCCTGGCCAAGTTCCCGGCAGTGGCCGCCACCTATGGCGACAAGCAGACCCTCCCCAGTGCCGAAGTGGTGAAAGCCGTGCGTTCCTTTGTGGCGGCCCGGGCCCAGCAGATGGGCCGCGCCCCCACCGCCGCCGAAACGTTGATGCTGGCCCGGCAGATGACCGAATCCCTGGTCACCAAAAACCTGATCATGAAGCAGGTGGAGGCTGACGGCATCAAGAGCGACCTCGCCGAAGGCCAGAAAAAGCTGGACGAACTGGAAGCCCAAAACGGCAAGGAACAGATCGAAAAGGGGCTGCAGGCCCAGGGCATGACGCGGGATGAACTGCTCAAGGAACTGGCCTTCAGCATGGCCATTGACAAATGGGTCAGCACCAAGATCAAGCCGCAGGTCAAGGTCAGCGACGAAGCCGTCGCCAAGCTCTATCAGGAACGGATTGCCGACTTCCAGAAACCCGAGCAGGTGCGGGCGTCGCATATCCTGGTCAAGATTGACGCCGGCGCCGATGCCGCCGCCAAGGCCGCTGCCAAAGCCAAGGCCGAGGGCATCCTCAAGCAGATCCAGGGCGGTGCCGACTTTGCGGCCCTGGCCAAGGAGAAGAGCGACTGCCCGAGCAAGAAGGATGGCGGCGATCTGGGGGCCTTTGCCCGCGGTGCCATGGTGCCGGAGTTTGAGGAAGCCGCGTTCAAGTTGAAGGCCGGCGAGGTCAGCGGCGTGGTCGAGACCAAGTATGGCTACCACATCATCAAGACCGTGGAGCACACGCCGGCGGAAACGGCCTCGCTGGACAGCGTGAAGGACAAGATCCGGCCGGCACTGGAACAGCAGGAGATGCAAAGCCTCCTCAAGAGCACGATCACCAAGCTGCGCGAAGCGGCCAACATCAAGATTCTGCTGCCCGAGCCGCCGCCCCCGCCGGCTCCCGCCGCGAAGCCGGCCGCCGGACCGGCACTGACGCCCGCACCGGCCACCAAGTAACCGTCATCGGAGCTTCACTCATCACAGGCCGGGGAGAGGCCGCCGCGGAACCGAGGGGGCCGGCGGCACCTTTCTCCGGCCTGTTTTCCGAGATGAACCAGGAATAGTCCGCACCATGCCGCACGTCACGCCCAGCCGTTTGCTGCTCCCGGCCGCTCTTCTGGTGGCCGGCATCGTCGTCACTC
>JBAZJM010000144.1:0-11196 GCA_041651315.1 Lentisphaeria bacterium
CTTGACCGGCGGATGGCCAAACTCGCGCATGCCCAAGAGCTTTGAGATGGCATCGGGCGATTGTCCGCTTACCGGTACTGCACCGCCAGTTTGCCCGCCAGGAACGCCTTGACCTTTTCGTGGGCGGCGGTGGCCTCGTCGTCGGTGAGGGTGCGCTCGGGATGGCGGTAGGTAAGGGAGAACGCCAGGCTGCGCTGGCCGGCGCCGAGCACCTTGTCGTCACTGAACAGGTCGAACAATTCGGCCTTTTCGAGCCACGGGCAACCGGCGGCGCGGATGGTGTCGAGGATTTCCTGGGTGGTGAGGGTGGCGGCGGCGACCAGGGAAATGTCGCGGGTGGTGGCGGGGAACTGGGGCAGCGGCTGGCAGCGCCGCGGCACGGCGGGCAGGGCCACCAGCCGGCCGAGCTCGACGATGGCGATGAACAGGGGCGCCTTGAGGCGCAGGTCGCGGGTCAATTCGGGCGCCGCCTCGCCGAACACGGCCAGTTGCTCGTCGCCGAGCCGGATCTCGGCGCCGCGGCCGGCGGCGAACGCCGGGTGCTGCACGGCCTGGCAACGCCAGCCGGTTAGGCGGCGGGCGTCCAGCCAGCCTTCCAGCACGCCCTTGAGGTCGGAAAAGTCATAGACGGCGCGGCGTTCGTCGCCGAAGCGTTCGGCGTGTGGCCGGCCGGTGAGGGCGATGGCCGCCTGCCAGCGCTCTTCCGGCAATTGCGGACTCCGCACATGGACACGGCCGAACTCGAACAGGGCCAGGTCGGCGGTGTTGCGGGCCAGGTTGTTGGCCACGCTCTGCACGATGCCCGGCAGCAGCGAGGGGCGCATGGCGGCGGTGTCGGCGCTGATCGGGTTGCTGAGGATCACCAGTTCATTCTCGGCCACGCCGGTGCCGCTGACGGCGGTCTTGGGCGGGAACATGCTGTAGGTGACCGCCTCGTCCAGGCCGAGCCCGAGCAGCTGGGCGCGCGCCTCTTCCAGCGGGACGAAGGCGTCGTCGGCCAGGCGGCCGCCCAAACGGGCGGTGGCCACGGCCGCCGGCACGCGGTCCAGGCCGTGCATGCGGACCACTTCTTCCGCCAGGTCGGCCTCGCCGGCCAGATCCAGACGGAACTCGGGGACTTCGACCACCGCGCCGGTAGCGTCGCGGCTGACCAGGGTGAAACCGAGCCGGGTGAGGCAGCCGAGCAGGGTGTCGGCATTCAGGTCGAGCCCGAGCAGGGCGTTGATGCGGGCGAAACGCAACGGAATACGCTTCAACGGCGACACCGGCGCGGAAATATCGATGACGCCGTCCAGCAGTTCACCTCCGGCCAGTTCGCAGATGAGGGCGGCGGCGCGGGCACCGGCGTCCGCGACCATTTGGCGCGACACGCCGCGCTCGAAGCGGTGCGAGGAATCGGTGGCCAGGCCGAGCTGGCGGGCGGTGGCCCGGATGTTGGACGGCAGGAACTGGGCGCTCTCGACCAGCACGGTGGTGGTGGTGTCGCGGATGCCGCTGTTCTCGCCGCCCATGATGCCGGCCAGGGCGACGCCCTTGGCGGCGTCGGCGATGAGCAGGTTGTCGGCGGTCAATTTGTGCTGGCGGCCGTCCAGGGTGGTGAACGTTTCGCCGGGCGCGGCGCGGCGCACGACGATGCGGCCGCCGGCGAGCAGGGCGTGGTCGAAAGCGTGCAGCGGCTCGCCGTATTCCAGCATGACGAAATTGGTGATGTCCACCACGTTGTTGATGGAACGCAGGCCGACCGCCTCCAGGTCGCGGCGCAGCCAGTCGGGGCTGGGGCCGATCTTGACGTTGCGGATGACCCGGGCGGTGTAGCGCGGGCAGAGCTCGGGCTCGCGCACCTCCACGGCGGCCACGTCGGTGACGCGGGTGCCGGGAACGGGCTTGAGTTCCACCGCGGGCCGGCGCAGCAACTGCTGGCCGCCGGTGAGCGCGGCGATCTCGCGGGCGATGCCGAGGTGCGACAGCCAGTCGGGGCGGTTCGGGGTCACTTCCCAGTCGATCACGGTGTCGCAGGTGAACAGGTCGGTCAGCGGCTTGCCGAGCGGCGTGTCGGCCGGCAGGATCAGCAGGCCGTCATGGTCCTCGCTCAGCCCCAGTTCGCGGGCGCTGCACATCATGCCGTTGGATTCCACGCCGCGCAGCTTGGCTTTCTTGATCTTGAAGTCGGGGAAAACGGTGCCGATGGTAGCCAGCGGCACGCGTTTGCCGGCGTCGCAGTTGGGGGCACCGCAGACAATTTGCAGCGGCTCGCCCACGCCGGTGCTGACCTGGCACACGCTGAGCTTGTCCGCGTTGGGATGGGGCTGGCGCGACAGGATCTCGGCCACCACCACGCCGGCGGGAATGGCGCCCGTCGTCTCAATCCCCTCGACCTCCAGACCGGCCAGGGTCAGCCGTTCGGCCAGCTCCTTGGGAGCCCAAGGAATGTCGACATAATTCCGAAGCCAGTTGAGCGAGGTCTTCATGCGATCCGTTCCGGGCGCCCGACCGAAAGCCCGCAAAGGGCCGGGGCAGATGACGCCTTATGATTTCTTGATGAAAAACGAAACTTAAAATATAGGCGAGTCCCGAAGGAAGCGCAAAAAACACGCCTTGACTTTTTCATAAATACTACTATTTTTTAGCAAAAAAGAGGTCCCCCATGCGTACGTGCCGGCAACGAAACGACCGCGATGACACCTTCTACACGATCTCCAACCAGCAGGTCGGCAAAGAAGAAGAAAATAAGCTTGCCCCACCCTGTCGGACGCAACTGCTGCGCTTCGCCAACCGCCTTTCCCGGCTCTACGTTGTCAGGATGACGCTCCTCCAGGTCTGTGGCAGCGGCTACCACCTGCTCCTGGCGGCGCCAGCGGCGTTGCCTTCTCGGGAAGGAGAAATCGGAGCCGCCCTGTGTTTGGCCATGGCGACAGGGACCGTATGGCCGATCCGAAACGTGCCAGGACGGTGTTGATCCGCAATAACAAAGCAAGATGATCTCATGGCGGTTTCGACCCCAGAAACGAGGCGAACTGGCCGCGACCGGAAATTGGCCGGCTGTCGGCTGGATTCCGCCGCTTTTTTCAAGCATATTGCCGGTGGAAAGGGAAGCGGCCAGGCTTTCAGCCGGCCGCTGGCCGAAGCCGGGACCGCCCCTACATGGAATGTTGCATCCCAACACGTCGCGCCCGCCGCGCGCAGGAGCCGGCATGAGCCTCTTCCAACGACGCACCTCCGGCAATCCGGTTGAACGGACGCCCCAAGCCTGGCTGGACCGCGCCCTGCGCCTGCTGGACCAGCGGGGCCATGCCGAGGCGGAACTGGCGCGCAAACTGCGCCAGCGCGGCTGCCCCCCGCCCGCCCTGGCCTGGGTCCTCGCCGAACTGCGCCGCCTCCGCCTCGTCAACGACGCGGCGTTCGCCCGCGCCCTGGCCAGCGAAAAGGCACACTGGGGCCAAGGCCGGGTGGTGCGCGAACTCCGCAAACGCGGGGTCGCCTCCGAACTGATTGAGGCCGCCGCCCCCGACCCGGGTTCCGACCCGGACGCCCGCGACGCCGAACTCGGCCGCGCCTTGGACGCCGCCCGCCGCAAATGGACCGGCCTCGCCCGCGAACCCGACCGCTTCAAGGCCCGCGGCAAACTGTTCCGCTTCCTCGCCGCCCGCGGCTTCGCCGCCGACTGCATCCGCGAAACCGTCGCCCGCCTGGAACGCGAGACGTCCCCCTAACGCCGCGTCTTGAAAGCCATGTGGGGCTCTGCCCCAGGCCCCGCTCAAGGAACTCCGTCCCTTGAGAATCCCGACATGCCGATTTTGCGCAGGCCGGCACTGGGCGCCGCCGTCAGAGGCCAAATCCAACGTCGCGGCCATCCGTGGCGCCCAGTGCCGGCCTGCGCAAAATGGAAGGTCTCGGGGATTCCAAAGGGACTGGTCCCTTTGGCAGGGGTCGTGGGGGCGGCGCCCCCACCTGCATTTACAGCAACGCCGTGCCCTGGCGGTAGAAGGGCAGCGGGGTGACCGTGGCGTCCAGGACGGTGCCGGAGGCGGGATCGGTCACCCGCACCGGCGTGCCGGTGGCGGGCGGTTCGACGCCGGCCAAATAGGCCATGGCCACCGCCACCCCCAGATTCGGGCTGAACGCCCCGGAGGTGATCGTGCCAATCACTTTTCCGGAGACCGGGTCGGCCACCGTCATGCCGGCACGGGCGGCGCGGCGGCCGGCCAGACGCAGGCCGGCCAGGCGCCGGACCGGCGGCCGGCGCAGGGCGGCGGCGCCGATGCACTCGCGGTCGCGGAGGTTCAGCAGGCGGCCGAAACCGGCCTCAACCGGCGTGGTGGTCTCATTCAATTCATGGCCGTAAAGCGGATACCCCATTTCCAGCCGGAGCGTGTCGCGGGCGCCGAGCCCGGCGGGCTTGACCAGTGGATGGGCCAGCAGCCGGTCCCAGACCAGGGGCGCCTGCTCCCGCGGAAAGTACAACTCAACCCCGCGTTCGCCGGTATACCCGGTGCGGCTGACCAGCATCTCCAGCCCAAACAACGACAGTTGAGTCCAATGGTAATAGGCCGGCAAGGCGGCAACCGGCACGCCCAAAACGGCCAGGACTTCAAAGGCCTGCGGCCCCTGCAAGTCGAGCTTGCCCCAGGCCTCGCGCAGGTCTTCGAATTGCACCGTTGGCGGCAGGTGCGCGCGAATCCAAACCGCATCGCCTTCGGCGGTGCCGGCGTTGACCACCAGCAGGAAGGTGTCGGCATCCATCCGGTAGGTCAACAGGTCGTCCAGCACCCCGCCCTGTTCGTTCACCAGAAAATTGTAGCGGCAACTGCCGGGCGCCTGGCCGGCGACCGGCCGTGGCAGCAAAGCGTCGAGCGCCGCGCCCACCGTCGGGCCGGAGACCCGGAACACCCCCATGTGGCAGGTGTCGAACAGCGCCGCCGCCTCGCGGCATTGCCGATGCTCGGCCAGGATGCCGGCCGGGTACTGGACCGGCATTTCCCAGCCGCCAAACTCCACCATCCGCCCGCCCAGGGCCCGGTGCTGTTCACACAAAGGAGTCTGTTTCATGATGTCTTGGCGTAGGCCGGTTTCAACCCCTTGACCATGGGGTAATGTTTGACATTAAGGGTACACAGTTCGGCGTTTTCGGCCTGAACCGTGGCGGCAAGAATGGCATCGGCCAAACCGATGCCATGAGAACGTGCATAGTCCCGCTTATAGAGGCCGGCTCTCCTGGCAATTTCCGGGGAGACGGAAATGACACGGAACAGATTCACGAGGCTGTCGAGGGTGCTCAACTCCGCATCGCCTCTAACGCCCGCGTAGAGTTCCGCCACCACGATACTCGACAGAATGATCCGGTCGGATTGTGCCTGAATCAAGGTGACGGCCTGCGGATGCCCCCGAAGGAAGTCAACCATCACGTCGGTGTCGGCCAAGACCGGGTGCGCCATGGGATCAATCCCTGTCCCAGGAACGCCGGGCCGCCGCGAAATCAGGCAGGTCGCTCCGGTGCCGCCACATGCCGGCGGCGGCGTGCAAAACGGCCTTTCGGCGACTGCCCATGGCCAAGTCCAGAAACTGATCAACCGCCTCGCGGATAATCTCCGACTGTTTCTTGTCAGCAGCTTTGGCGACCATCTCCAGCCCGTCTCGTTCCTCTTCCGTCAGATAGATTTGTGTCCTCACCATGCATGCACCCCAATTTATACAGCAGTATTATACATCATACTTTCGCTTTTTCCCAGATGCATCAGTGGGGGATCTGGTGGACGATTACAGGGCTCGCGGGCTGAATTACCATATGCCGGCGGCGGATGACTTCGCGGAAGGGCGCACCCGTTTCCGCCCAGTCCACCACATCCACCCGGAACGGCAACGCCGACTCCGTGAACGCCTCGCGAAGATCGCCGCTCACCGCCACGGACAATGGCGCGTCACCCAAGACCGCCAAGTCCAGGTCGGAGGACGCCCGCGGTGTTCCGCCCGCCCGCGATCCAAACGCCCACACCTCGCGGCCAGGAACCCGGCGTTGCAGGATTTCCCGCACCATGGCCAGCTCATCCGGGCTAAGATGAAGCGGCGTGGCGTTCATCCGGCCCCGCCATTGCATGCTCGCAGCTGCGCCAGCAGGAACTGGACATCCGCCAGCAACTGCGGCGCGGCGGCGGCCACCTTGTCCGCTTTGCTCGCGTCATCGGTGTGCGCCGTTTGGTTGCGGAGTTCGCGATAATCGAACCAGGCCTGGGCCTCCCGCAACAAGCCGCGCTCCACGCCGGTACGCACCAAGTCGCGATAGGCC
This sequence comes from Lentisphaeria bacterium, assembly GCA_041651315.1. Taxonomy (GTDB): domain Bacteria; phylum Verrucomicrobiota; class Lentisphaeria; order Oligosphaerales; family CAITYL01; genus CAITYL01. The sequence continues at coordinate 6,281 of JBAZJM010000144.1, forward strand.
AGCCGTTCCACCAGTTCGGGCGTGGGCAGATCCAGCGCCAATTGGCGCCGCAACATTTTCCACGCCAATTCGTAGGTGAACTCAAAACATTGGATGACCGAGTTTCGGAACTGCTCGGCCAGACCGGAGTCGGCGCCCGCCTGGGCCGACCCGGCATACGCCAGGCTTTTCTCCAGTTGGGCCGCCGCTCCCGCCAACGCGTCCAATTCGAGTCTCATGGATGCCTCCGGCGACTCATGGCGAGATGCGGTCAAAGCCGGTGAACGGCCGCAGGACTTCGGGCACGATGACGCTGCCGTCGGCCTGCTGGTAGTTTTCGAGGATGGCGCACACCACGCGGTCGGTGACGCCGGTGGCGGAAATGGTGTGGACAAAGCCCTTTTGGCCGGTCGCCTTGTCCTGGTAGCGGATGCCCAGACGCCGGGCCTGGAAGTCGGTGAGGTTGGTGTTCGAGGTCACCTCGCGGTAGTTGCCAAAGCCGGGGTACCACGCCTCGATGTCGTACTTGCGGTAACCGGGGGCGCCCATGTCGCCGTCGCAGACCAGCACGACGCGGTAGGGGATGCCGAGCTGTTGCAGCAGGTATTCCTCGTTGGCCAGGCATTCCTCATGGCGCGCCACCGAATCCTCGGGGCGGCAGAAGATGATCTGCTCGACTTTGTGGAACTGGTGGACGCGGAAGATGCCGCGATTGACCTTGCCGTAGCTGCCGGCTTCGGTGCGGAAGCACGGGGTGTAGGAGGTGTAGCGCAGCGGCAGGGACGCCGCCTCCAGCGTCTCGTCGGCGTGGTAGCCGACCAGCGTCTGCTCGGAGGTGCCGATCAGCGACAGGTCCTCGCCGGCCAGCTTGTAGGTCTGGTCGGCAAAGAACGGCAGGTACCCGGTGCCGAACAAGGTGCGCTCCTTGGCCAGGCAGGGGCTCATGAACAGGGTGAAGCCGCGGTTCACCAGTTCACGCTGCGCCCAAAAGAACATCGCCTGGGTGAGCTGGGCGCCGGCGCCGCGCCAGTAATAATAGCCGGCCTGCGCCACCTTGGCGCCGCGGGCGGTGTCGATGATGTTGAGCTTGTCGCCCAAATCCTGGTGGTCCAACGCCTGGAAGCCGAACGCGGGCTTGTCGCCCCAAAACCGCAGCTGCGTATTGTCCGCATCGGTGCCGCCGACGGGAACGTCGTCGGCCAGGAAATTGGGCAGCCAGGCCAGGCCGGCGTCCACCTCCGCCTTCACTTCTTCCTGGCGCTTTTCCTTGGCGGCAACCTCTTCCTTGATGGCACGGACCCGGTCGCGCGCCTCCGGCTTGTCCTTGCAGTCCTTGCTCAGCCGGTTCCGTTCGGAGCGCAGCTCCTCGACCTCACGGATCAGCGCCACATACTCGGCATCCTTTTGGCACAAGGCGTCAAGGTCCACCTCGCACCCACGCCGGCGGCAATTGGCCTTGACCCGTTCGGGTTCGTTTCGCAACAGATGAATGTCGATCATGGCAGCGCAACCTCTGGCACCAGGCGTTTTTCGCCCCGGGTTTCAAATTCGGAAAAGGGAATGTAAGCGCGCCCCCCCCAAAAACAACCATTTGCGCCACGACGGATTTTCGCCTATATTCGCCCTTGTGGGCAGTTCCCGTCCCGCACCCGAAGACCCCATTATTTATGGCACGTATCCTGGTCATCGACGATCAACCGGAAATCCGGGAGATCATGCAGCGCATCCTGGCCGGCAACGGTTACGAAGTCGCGGTTGCCTCCAACGGCGACGCCGGCATCCGTCTGCATGAGGCTGAGCCGTTCGACCTGATCATGACCGACCTGGTCATGCCGGACAAGGAGGGCATCGAAACCATCATGGAGATCCGGCGCGCCGACCGCCAGGTCAAGATCATCGCCATCTCCGGCTTCATCGACTCGCCCTACCTCGACACCGCCCGGCACCTGGGGGCCAACCGCATCCTGCCCAAGCCGTGCAGCCGCCAGATCATCCTGAGCACCGTACGGGAGTTGCTGGGCGAAACCGCCCCGCCCCCCCCGACGCCGTAACCGTTGTTCACGAGGTCCAAAGCGTTTGGATTGTCATTTTTTCGTGGCAGCGGCTATACTGCCAGCGTAAGGGTCTTCCACACAGAAAGGGTTCCGCCATGAGCGACAATCTGTTAAAAAAGGGCATCTACATCGGCCTGGGGCTGGCCAGCCTGACCAAGGACAAGCTTGCCGCCGTCGCCGCCGAAGTCGCCAAGAGCGCCAAGCTCTCCGAAGAGGAAGGCCGCAAACTGGCCGGCGACCTTGAAACCGAATCCCAAAAGGCGCGCGACCAGCTCAAGGCCCAGGTCGACAGCCTGGTCGAGGCCGCCGCCAAGCGCCTGCCCTGCTGCCAGAAGCTGACCGCCATCGAGCAGCGGCTGGCCAAGCTCGAGGCCGCCAGCGGCTGCCCGCCGCCCGCCGGCGATGCCGGCTGCACCTGCGGCAAGTAACACCGGCCGGCCGCCGCCGACATCTACGGGCGCGAGGTCCATAAGCCATTGCGTGACTGGGATCCCCAACGCGAAACCGCTTTTTTTGACCTCTTCGCCGACTGCCGCGATCTGGAGCGCGAGACCCTGCGCCGGGCCGGCCAGGGCGTTTTCACCCTGGACCGCATGCCGCTCCTGGCCGCCCTCGCCGGGCATCCCGAGCAGCGCCTGAAGCTGGTCCACGTCGCCGGCACCAAGGGCAAGGGCTCGACCAGTTTCTTCCTGGGCGCCCTGCTGGAGGCGGCCGGCGAAAGCGCCGCCGTCTACACCTCGCCCCACCTCGCCTCCGTCCGTGAACGCTTCTGGCGGCGCGACGCCCCAGTGGGCTATGACGCCCTGGAAAGCGCGGCCCGCGAACTCCGCAACGCCATGCATGCCGGCGGCCTGCACCCGACTTTTTTTGAGGTTCTGACGGTGCTCGGCCTGCGCCTGGCGGCCGATGCCGGCTGCCGGTGGTGCGTGCTCGAAGCCGGCATCGGCGGCCGCCTCGACGCCACCAATTTCATCCCGCCGCCCGCCGCCTGCGTCATCACCCCGGTCAGCCTCGACCATATGCCGCTGCTGGGCACCACCGCCGCCGAGATCGCCGCCGAAAAGGCCGGCATCCTCAAGCGGGGCGTGCCGCTGGTGCTGGCGCCCCAGCCGTTCCCCGAGGCGGAGGCGGTCATCCGCGCCGCCGCCGCACAATTGCACTGCCCGGTGACCGGGGCCGCCACCCGGCCCGCCGGGGATGCCGGCCGCTGGCCGGAGTACCGGCACTGGCCCGCCTTCCTGCAGGAGAATTTTCGCACCGCCCTGGCCACCTGCGAGGTGCTGGGGATCCGGCCCGATCCGGCCCGCTTCCGCCGGCCGCGGTTGCGGGGGCGCTTCGAGCTGCTGCGCCAAGAGCCGCCCGTGCTGCTCGACGCCGCCCACAATGCGGACTCCGCACGCCGCCTCGCGGAGGCGTTGCGCGCCGCCTGGCCGAACCGGCCGTTCACCGTCGTGCTCGGCGTCGTCCAGGGCAAGGATGCGGCGGGGATTTTCCGCGAACTCCGCCCGGCGGCCGCGGAATTCATTCTCACCCACCCCCGCAACGCCGACCGCGGTTCTGAACTGGAGACCCTGGAGGCGCTGGCCGCGACGGCCGGGGTGCCGTACCGGGTCATCCCGGACCTTCAATCCGCCGCCGACCTGCCGGCCGGCCGCCCCCTGGTCTTCACCGGCTCCTTCTTCACCGCCCTGATCGGCGAGGAACTGTTCAACCCGGCGACGCCAGGTACGTGACAACCCGGTTGGGAACCCCCTTTTGAGGAAAGGCGGTTCCCAAACCTTCCGTCAAACCTGTTTGTGCCTTTTGCGGATTCCGCAGGCCGCCCCGGTTGCTCCAGTCGTGGATTGTTGCGCGAAAGCGGCCTGCGGAATCCGCAAAATGAAACAAACGTTTTAGGAAGGGGCTTGGGGAGCACCCTTTTTCAAAAGGGTGGCCCCAAACAGAGCGGCGGGCGGGAAGAAATAGACCACGTAGACCACGGCGTAAATGAAGCGGTTTTCGATCCGCAGGAACGACGTGAAGAAAAAGAAGAAGATCAGCAGGTGCATGCGGACGACGTTGCGGTAGGCCGCATCGGGCGAGAAGGCCAGCGGCGTCTTCGCCCCGGGCTTGGGTTCGGCCTGCCAGGCCGCCCGCAACGCCGTCCGCTCGGCTATCGCGGCCGCCAGCAGCCACGGCCAGTAACTGGCCAACACCCGCCCGTAAAGCGCCGGCGAGGGCAACGGATCGCCATCGCGCTTTTGCACCAGCGGGAAGAAGAAGTTCAGGAACACCGAGTGGACAACGTGGAACATCCCGAAATGGACAGTGAAGAAGGCCAGCAGGAACAGGCCGAGCCCCGCGGCCACCGCCACCGCCGTCGCGGAGCCGCCGGCGGCAAGCTGCCGCGCACTGCCCACAATTCCCAGGACGATGGTCGCGTAACCGAGCACCAGGCTCGACAGCCACAGCGACCACACCAGGTCACGTGCCTGCCAGCCATAATGCCAGGCCAGCACCAGCCCAAGCCCGAACCCCGCCAGCCCGTACAGCGGCGAATCCAGCGACAGGCGGAACGGTGATGACGCGGTAGCGCGCAACATTAACACAACTTGTTGTTGGGGCCACCCTTTTGAAAAAGGGTGCTCCCCAAACCCCTTCCCAAAACTTTTGTCACTAAAGCCGGCGGGCGCTTCCGCCACAAGCCGTTCTGGCAAACCATGGCCTTCTCGTTTGTGGGCTTGTGGCGGAAGCGCCCGCCGCGTTTAAGGAACAAACAGGTTTGACGGAGGGTTTGGGAACCGCCTTTCCTCAAAAGGGGGTTCCCAACACAGCCGGGCCCGGCTCAGGGCGCCGCCGGCGGCGCCACGGGGGCGGCAGGGGGCGGCGGCAGGGGCCGAAACA
>JBAZJM010000145.1:0-11040 GCA_041651315.1 Lentisphaeria bacterium
CTTGCGCCGCAGGCTGACAATCTGCACGTCCACCGCCCGCTCGGTCACCGGATAGTCCCCGCCGCGGACGGCGTCAATGATCTGGTTGCGCGTCCGCACCCACCCCGGCCGGTGCGCCAGGACCTGCAAAATGGCAAACTCGGTAAAGGTCAGGTCCACCGGCTGCTCCCCCACCGTCACCAGCCGCCGGCCGGGATCGATCACCAGGGCGCCCCGGCGCAGCACCGCGCCGGCGCCCTCCTCGGCGGCCGCGGCGCTGTGTTTGCGCAAGACCGCCCGCACCCGCGCCACCAGCACCCGCGGACTGAACGGCTTGGTGATGTAGTCGTCCGCCCCCAGCTCCAGCCCCGTCACCACGTCCGCCTCCTCGCCCTTGGCGGAGACGATGATCACCGGAATCGCCGCCGTGCGGGGGTCGCGCTTGAGCAGGCGGCACACCTCCAGCCCGTCGATGCCCGGCAGCATCAGGTCCAGCAGGATGAGGTTCGGCGGTTGGCCGCCCGCGGAACGCAAGGCGTCCTCGCCCGTCATGACGCAGTTTACCTGGTACCCGTTCTTGGTCAGGTTGTACTCGACCAATTCCAGGATGTTCTTCTCGTCATCCACCACCAAGACATGTTCCCGCGCCATGGCCGGTCTCTCCTTGCCCCACTTCAGGCCCGTGTTTCAACTATTGGTCCCTGAACTGTAATTTGCCCCCGGATCATTACCCGCCGGTTACCGGACGGTTAATTTTGGGTTAGCCGGTTGGCGGCCCGCGACGCTCATTCCCAGCCAGGGACAATGCCGATGCCGGCCTTCACGCCGGACAAGGTGTAAACCCCGTCGGCGGAAAGGTACGAGGCGCCCTTCATCCCGCTGTTCCGGATGAAGAAGGGGATGTCGAGGTCGATGAAGTCGAAACCGCCCAGCCCGCCGGCGAACTGGGCCGCCGCACACGAGGCGAGCTCGCTCTCCACCATCTCGCCGATCATCAGCTTGATGCCCGCCGCCCGCGCCAGCGACCACACCTCGCGGGCCCGCAGAAAGCCGAGCTTGGTCAGCTTGATGTTCACCGCCGTCACCGCCCGCCGGCGGATCAGGCGGAACACGTCGTCGAGCGAATACGCCGACTCGTCGGCGCAGACCGGCATGGGCAGCTTGCGCGACAGGTAGGCCAGGCCGTCGATGTCGTCCCTCTTCACCGGCTGCTCCAAGACCGCGGGATGAATGCCCAGGCGGGCCAGTTGTTTGATGAAGCCCTCGGCTTCCTTGGCCGTGCAGGCGCAGTTGGCATCCAGGTAGATGGGACAGCCGGGCGCGGCCTTGCTCACCGCCTCCAGCCGCCGGACATCCTCGTCCATGTCCGCGCCGGTCTTGACCTTGAAGGTGTCAAAACCGCGCCGGCGCATCTTGGTGGTGAACGTCCGCGCCGCCGCCGCGTTGCCGATCACCACGGTCACGTCGGTCTTGAGCACCGGCACGCGGGCGCCGAAGAATTGCCACAGGGAGATTTTTTGCAGGCGGCAGGCCAAATCCAGGACGGCCATTTCGGCGGCGGCCAGGGCGGCCCGGTTGCCGTCAAGCAGCCCCTCCAGCCGGCACAGCGCCCCGAGATAGTCGGCCGCATCCGCCCCGGCCAGAACGCGGCCGGCCGTCTCCAGGCTCTTCATCGTGCCGGTGCGCGTTTCGCCGGTGATGTGCGTGGCAATGGCCGCCTCCCCACGCCCCCGCTCGCCCCCGGCCGTCTCCAGGGTGAACACCGCGTTCTCCAGGCAGCGGTGGCTGCCGCTGGCAATCGTAAACGGGGTGAACAGCTCGGCATCGAGCTTTTTCACGGAGCATTTTTTGATGGTCGTGTCATTCATGGGGATGCGGCATTCTAACCTGCCGGCCGCCGGATGGCAACCCGCGCCGGGCCCTGTAGGGGCGACCGGCCGGTCGCCCCTACGATGGAAAAAAATGAATGGGGCGATCCTCAGGAAGATCCGCCAACAAGCAGGCCAGCATGCCGTCTGGCGCCAGATGCCCGATGACCACCGTGGCCGCCGCATGAAGGACGTATTGGCTGCACCACGCCGCGCGCTGGGTGGAGACGGCCGCAACGGCCGGGGCAAAGGGCGTGATGACCAACAACCGCCCCGCATCAATGGCGCCTTGAAGGCGCGGCGGAAACGTCCCCGGCAGGCCGCAGGCCAAGACCCAGACCATGGGAATGGCCGCGACCAGCCCCTCATCGAACACCGCCCGTTCCAGGGGGCTCAGAAACCCGCTGATGATGCAGGCGGGCGGCGAGGGGAATTGCCGTAGGGGCGACCGGCCGGTCGCCCTTTCCGTCGGGGGGCCATCCGTTGTGGGCGACCGGCCGGTCGCCCGTACGGTTGGCGGCCCATCCGCGCGGATCATCACAATCGCATGGAAATGATCCGGCATGACCACCCATTCATCCAAGGCGATTTCCGCGCGGATCGCGGCCGAGCGCAGCCATTCGTCACGCACCGCGCGGCCGGCCTCGTTCACCGCCATCCGGCCGTTGACGACCGTGCCGAAAAGCCGCCGGCGCCCCGCCGTGGAAAGGGTGACGTAATAAAGCCCGCCGGCCGCATAATCATGCGTCGGCAACCGGATGGAACGCCGGTGGTGAATGGCGGGATCGTAAACCATGAGACAGTTAGGCGGAAGCGGTTTAGGCTGTAGGCTGAAGGTCATCAAAATTCCACTCGGGCGCGGTTGGGATACCTGTATGCTATTGTTCAAATAATGAACATCAGGCGCCCATGGACAATGTGCTGGCTTTTGCTCGCGGCGGCGATCATCCTTGTGGCAGCGGCGAAATATTACCACGGCAGCGCTGTCATGGTGAAGGCCCAGGCCATTGCCAGTGATCAGGCGGTTCGCGCATTGATTGCCGCGACTGCCCAGAGACATCTTCAAGCGGGGAATGTGTTTGCGGTCGCCGGGATGGTCGCTGCGGTAGTCGGCTGCGTCGCCTGGGGTGTTTCCATTAGTAAGGAGAGAGGCAGGCACCGCCGTACTGCCGATTTGCCTGATTGCCGCCTATGTAATGCTGTCGCTGCTGCTGGTGTAGTGTGGTTAGGGATGGGTGTATTATGCTTAACGTACCTGTCCCGAACCCGCTCTTCTTAGCGTGGCGTCCGCAATGTTGTGTTGGGTCACCGATAGGATGTCTGCCAAGAAATGATGATGAGATGAAGATCCTTGCGGCCATCGCTCTGCTGGTCTACTTCGTTGCATGGTGGCTTGTCTTCTGGCTGCCGATGCGAAAGTGTGAGGGGTGCAGGTTGCTGGTGTTCATTCCGGCGGCGTTGTGTTCGGTGGCCATACCGATGGCAGTTTCAGACATCCGGTTATCAACACCGACGACGTTCCTGGTTGTTTGGTTCGCCGTGCCGTTGATAGTGGCGGTGATGATGCTGAGGCGAGAGAGAACCAAACCCACGCGAACGGCTCCCGTGGACGCGCAGAAACCGCGCCGTTGACCCCCGCGATCCACGCCCAACCCGCCATCAAGCCAGTTTGTACCTTTGCGGATTTCGCAGGCCGCCCCCACGCCGAAGACCTTGTCTGAAACGGGGTGGACGGCCTGCGAAATCCGCAAATGGAAAAGGGGGGCGGCAGGGATTATCTTTTTAGTTTGTGTCAAAATCCGGGATTCCGGCCGTTTTTGGGATACGCACCATGAACCTGATCGAACAATTGGAAGCCGTTTTGGCGGAAGCGCGGACGGCGATTGCCGCCGCCGCGGACGCCGCCGCCGTGGACGCCCTGAAGGTGAAGTATGTGGGCCGCCGCGGGGTCGTGTCGGAACTGATGCGCGGGCTGGGCGCCCTGTCGGCCGAGGAACGGCCCCGGGTCGGCCAGACGGCCAACCAGGTGAAGGGTGAGATTGACGCCGCCCTGGCCGCCGCCGCCGAACGGCTCACCGCCGCCCAGACCGCCGCCGTGCCGCCGCTCGACGTCACCCTGCCCGGCCGCCGCCGCCGCCTCGGCCGCAAGCACCCCATCAGCCTGGTCATGGACGATGCCGTGGCGGTGTTCCGGCGCATGGGCTTCATCGTCGCCGAAGGCCCCGAAGTCGAGACGATCTGGCACAACTTCGACGCCCTCAACACGCCGCCGGACCATCCGTCGCGCGAGCCCAAGGACACCTTCTATTTCCCCGACGGCCGGATCCTGCGCACCCAGACCTCGCCGGTGCAGATCCGGACGATGGAAAAGCAGCAACCCCCGGTGCGCATCGTCTGCCCCGGCCGCGTTTACCGCCGGGACACGCCCGACGCCACCCACGGCATGAATTTCCACCAGATCGAGGGGTTGTACGTCGACCGCAACGTCTCCCTGGCCGACCTCAAGGGCACCCTCGCCGCCTTTGCCGCGGAAATGCTCGGCTCGGACACCAAAATCCGCTTCCGCCCGCACTTCTTCCCCTTCACCGAGCCGAGCGTGGAATGCGACTTCTCCTGCATCATCTGCGGCGGCAAGGGCTGCCGCGTCTGCAAGCAGTCCGGCTGGCTCGAGATCGCCGGCGCCGGCATGGTCAACCCCAAGGTGTTCGAGGCGGTCAAGTATGACCCGGCCGTATGGACGGGGTACGCCTTCGGCATGGGCATCGAGCGCATCGCCATGATCCGCTACGCCATTCCCGACATCCGTTTCCTCTATGAGAACGACACCCGGTTCCTGCACCAGTTCTGATTCACAAGCCCGTTCCAGGAAACCATCACCGATGAGTTCTGACACCCGTTTGCTGCTGGGCGACGAGGCGCTGGCCCAGGGGGCGCTGGATGCCGGGATTTCCGGCTGTTACGCCTATCCCGGCACGCCTTCGACCGAGATCATGGAGTTCATCCAGCGCTGCCCGGAACGGCGCGAACGGCCGCTGCACGCCCAGTGGTCGGTCAATGAAAAAACGGCGATGGAGGCGGGGCTGGGCATGTCCTATGCCGGCCGGCGCGCCATCGTCTGCATGAAGCACGTCGGGCTGAACGTGGCGGCCGACGCCTTCATCAACGCCGGCGTCACCGGGGTCAACGGCGGCCTGGTGGTGGTGGTGGCCGACGATCCGTCGATGCACTCCTCGCAGAACGAGCAGGACTCGCGCTTTTACGCCAAGTTCGCCCTGGTACCCTGCCTGGAACCGGCCACCCAGCAGGAGGCCTACGACATGGCGGGGTACGGCCTGGCGCTGTCGGAGGAGCTGCGCCTGCCGGTGCTGCTGCGCCTGGCCACCCGCCTGGCCCACTCCCGCGCCGATGTGCGCCCCGGCCCGCGCCGCGCCCCCAACGACCTCGCCATGCCCGCCGACGCCCGCCGCTTCGTGCTGCTTCCCGGCAACGCCCGCCGCAATTACGCCGCCCTGGTGGCGCGCCAGCCGGAGCTGGTCAAGGCCGCCCAGACCGGCTTCACCGAGTTCCGCCCCGGCCCGGACCGCTCCCTAGGCATTCTCGCCGCCGGCCTGACCCTCAATTACCTCTATGAAAGCTTCCCCGGCGGCGCCTGTCCGCACCCGCTGCTCAAGGTCGGCCAGTACCCCGTGCCGCCCGACCTGCTGCGCCAGCTCCTGGACAGCTGCGACCGTGTGCTGGTACTCGAGGACGGCATGCCGCTGCTCGAGGAAAGCCTCCGCGGCCCGCTCGGCGACGATGCCCGCATCTTGGGCCGCCTCTCCGGCCAGCTGCCACGCACCGGCGAGCTCTCGCCCGACACGGTTGCCGCCGCCCTCGGGCGGCCGCCGGCGGCCGCCCGCCCCGCCTCGTCCCTGGCGGTGGCGCGCCCGCCCCGCCTCTGCGACGGCTGCCCGCACATCGACTCCTACAAGGCCCTCCAGGCCGCCCTGGCCGACAGCCCCGCCAGCCGCGTCTTCGCCGACATCGGCTGCTATACCCTGGGCGCCCTGCCCCCCTTCGAGGCGATTCATTCCTGCGTCGACATGGGCGCCTCCATCTCCATGGCCAAGGGCGCGGCCGATGCCGGCCTGCACCCGGCCGTGGCGGTGATCGGCGACTCGACGTTCACCCATTCCGGCATGACCTCGCTGCTCGACGCCGTGGTCGAAAACACCCGCATGACGGTGCTCATCCTCGACAACGGCACCACCGGCATGACCGGCGGCCAGGCCTCGGCCGCCAGCGGCCGCCTCGACGCCCTGGTCGCCGGCCTCGGCATCCCCGCCGCCAACCTCCAGGTCATCACGCCGCTGCCCAAACAGCACGCCGCCAATGTCGCCGCCTTGCGCCACGCCATCTTCGACACCCAGGGCCCCGCCGTCGTCATCGCCCGCCGTGAATGCATCCAAACCGCCAAAACCCAGAAGAAATAGTCTGAAATCAGGTTGGGGCCACCCTTTTGGAAAAGGGTGCTCCCCCCGCGCTTCGCGCTCAGCAGCCCCGGCTTTGCCGGGTCGCTCACATGTTCGCTCTGCATCCCCCTTCCCAAAACGTTTGTTGCTTTTTGCGGATTCCGCAGGCCGCTCGCGCGCGACAAGGCACAATTGGGACGGCAGGGGCGGCCTGCGGAATCCGCAAAAGGTACAAACAGGTTTGACGGAGGGCTTGGGAACCGCCTTTCCTCAAAAGGGGGTTCCCAACCGGATTGAAAGGAAATTCAGCCATGAAATATGACATTTTGTTGTGTGGGGTTGGGGGGCAGGGGATTTTGACGATTGGGCTGTTGGTGGGGGAGGTGGCGCGCCGGGCCGGCTGGCGGGTGAAGCAGCCGGAAGTGCACGGCATGGCGCAGCGCGGTGGTGCCGTGGAGGCGTCGGTGCGGCTGTCCGAGGCGCCGATCCATTCCGACCTGATTCCGCGCGGCGGCGCCGACCTGATTTTGGCCATGGAGCCGCTGGAGGCGTTGCGGCAGCTGCCGTTTTTGGCGCCCGACGGCTGGGTGATCACCGCCACGGAACCGGTGCGCAACTGCGCCGGATACCCCGAGGATGCCGCGCTGCTGGCCGAACTCAACGCCCTGCCGCGCAAGCTGCTGCTGCCGGTGGCCGACCTGGCGGCCAAGGCCGGGTCGCCGCGCGGCGCCAACATGGTGCTGCTGGGCGCGCTGTCGGCGCGGCTGCCGTTCCCCGAAACCGCCTATGCCGAGGTGGTGCGCGGGCTGTTCGGGCGCAAGGGCGACGCCGTGGTCCAGGCCAACTTGGGCGCGTTCGCCGCCGGCCGCGCCGCCGCCGGCCAATAGGAGACTGAGCGATGCACCATCCACGACAGGCGTTCCGGTTTTTGAGGGGGGTGGCGGCGTTGGCCCTGCCGGCCGCCGCAGTCGTGGGGTTGGCCGCCGGCTGCGGCAAGGGCGCCGTCCCGCCGGATGCGGGCACCGGCCCGCGCAAGATCATTTATTGGGAAAAATGGACCGGTTTCGAGGGTGAAGCGGCGGAACAGGTCGTCAAGACCTTCAATGCCCAGGAACAGCAGAAGGCGCGGACGACTCCGGCCTACCGTCCGATCCAGGTGCAGCTGGTGTCGGTGGCGGAGATCGAGCAGAAACTGATGGTGGCCATTGCCGGCGGCAACCCGCCGGACGTCGCCGGGATCGAGACCAAAATGCTCTATCCGTACATCGACAAGGGGGCGCTCCTGGACCTCACGGAGATGATTGCCGGGGCGGGCATCAGCAAAGCCGATTACATCCCCGTCTTTTGGAACATGTGCGAACACCATGGCCGCCAGTGGGCCCTGCCCACCACCCCGTCCACCACGGCCCTGCACTGGAACAAGCGCCTGTTCAGCGAGGCCGGCCTGAATCCCGACGTGCCGCCGGCCACGCTTGAGGAACTGGACGCCTGGGCGGAGAAGCTGACCCGCTGGGAAGTCGTCGGCGGCGACGGCACCAAAGAGATCCGCACGGGGTTCTGCACCAACATCCCCGATGCGGACAAGCGGCTGGTCCAGGTGGGATTTCTGCCCGCCGAACCGGGCTGGTGGCCGTTCCTTTGGTGTTATCATTTTGGCGGCCGGCTGTTCGATGAAAACGGCAACGTCACCGCCGCGGCCCCGGAAAACGTCCAGGCCTTCGAGTGGCTGGCGTCCTACTCGAAAAAACTGGGGGTGGCCCACCTGCAGCGGTTCATCTCCGGCTTCGGCAATTTTTCCAGCCCGCAGAATCCGTTTTTGAGCGGCAAGGTGGCCATGGAAATCCAAGGGGTCTGGATGTACAACTTCATTGACAAGTACGCCCCCGGCCTGCAGTGGGGGGTGGCCCCCTTCCCCTATCCGAAGTCCCGGCCGGAGCTGGCCCGGACGACCCTGGCCGATGTTGACATGGTGGTCATTCCCAAAGGCGCCAGGCATCCCCAGGAGGCTTTTGCCTTCATGCGCTACCTGAACTCCCAGGAGGGCATGGAAATGCTGTGCCTGGGGCACCGCAAATTTTCGCCGCTGATGAAGGTCAGCAGCGGTTTTGTGTCGGCCCATCCGCATCCGTATGTGGCCCTGTTCCGGGATCTTGCCTTCAGCCCGACGGTGGTGGCCATGCCCAAAAGCGGCACCTGGAACGAGTATCAGCGGGAAATGGAAAACGCGGCCGGGGGCGTCCAGGACCTGAATGTGACGCCCGCCGCGGCGCTGGCCGGCGTCCAGGCCCGCCTGAGCGGGGCGGTGGAGCGCAACCGCCGCACGTCACAGGCGACCCCCACCCCATGAAACGCCGCGACCTGGTCGGACTGTTGTTCTGCGCCCCGTGGCTGCTGGGGTTCCTGGTCTTCATGCTGCTGCCGATGGGGGCGGCGCTGTACTATTCCTTTTGCGACTACAGCATCGTCCAGGCCCCGGCCTTCATCGGGCTGGCCAATTATCGGGAACTGCTGGCCGACGCCCTGTTTTGGCGCAGCCTCTACAACACCCTGTATTTTGCCGCCGGCGCCGTGCTGCTCGGGCTGCTGACTTCGCTGGTGCTGGCCCTGCTCCTCAACTGCCGGGTCCGCGGGCTGGCCTTCTACCGGACCGTGTTTTTCCTGCCGTCGCTGATGCCGGTGGTGGCCGGCAGCATCCTGTGGATGTGGATGTATGCCGGCGACGGCGGCATCATCAACACCGCCCTGAAAGCCGTGGGCCTTCCCGGGCCGGCCTGGCTGGCGGATCCGCGCTTCGCCAAGCCCGCCCTGATCCTGATGTCCATGTGGGGGGCCGGGCATGCAATGGTCATTCTGCTGGCCGGCCTGCAGGACATTCCCACCGCCCTCTATGAAGCCGCCGTCATTGACGGTGCCGGCTGGTGGCAGCGCCTGCGCCATGTCACCGTGCCCCTGGTCACGCCGGTCATCCTGTTCAACCTGGTCATGGGGCTCATTGTCAGTCTGCAGGTGTTCACCCAGGCGTTCATCATGACCGGCGCCAGCGGGGCGCCGGAACGGGCGACGCTGTTCTATGTCCTGCGCCTGTACCAGGTGGCGTTCCGCGACTTGCGCATGGGCTACGGCTGCGCCATGGCCTGGATCCTGTTCCTGGTCATTTTGGGCTTGACGGCGTTGCTGATCCGGTTCTCCGGCAAGTGGGTTCAGTATGAGCGATAAGAATCCCTTACACCGAACCAGTCCGTGGCTGCACCTGCCGCTGGTGCTGCTCGGCCTGCTGTTCCTGTTTCCCCTGGTCTGGCTGGTGGTCAGCTCCCTGCAGCCCCGGGAGCAGGTCGGCCTGATCCCCCCGCAATGGCTGCCGCGCCGGCATTACCTCACCCTGGACGGCCGGACCTTCCCCGTCACCCCGCCGGAACCCATTCTCTCGGAACAGCGGCTGGTGAAACCGCTGGACGGCCCCGACCGCGGCCGGCGGCGGCTGGTGGCCGCCGGGCGCTACCGGGACGGCCAGCTGACGCAGACCGTGTTCACCGACGGCCGGCGGGAGGAACGGGTTTTTCCCGCGGAACTGATCCAGGCCGTGCCGGCCGGCTCCCGGTATGTCCGGGAATGGGCGCCGTCCAAATACCGCACCGACACGCCGCGGGAATTCTACGTCTCCCCAGACCGGCTGTCCGTCCGCATCCAACCGGTCTGGGGCAATTATCCGGAAGCCGTCCGGGCGCTGACGGCCGGCGAGGACGCCAAAAAACTGCCGCTGCGCGAGCTGCTTGGCCGGACCCGCTGGCCCTGGACGCCCAAGGACGCCCCGGAACACACGGTCACCTTCCTGACCTATCTGGCCAACTCCCTGGTGGTGGCGGTGCTCGGCATGATCGGCACCCTCCTTTCGAGTTCGCTGGTCGCCTACGGTCTCGCGCGCATCCAGTGGCGCGGCCGCGGCCTGCTGTTCACCCTCATCCTGGCCACCATGATGGTCCCGTTCCCCGTGCTGATGGTCCCGCTCTACGGCCTGTTCCGCTCCCTGGGCTGGATCGGCACGCTGATGCCGCTGTGGGTGCCCGCCTGGTGCGGCAGCGCCTTCAACATCTTTCTCCTGCGGCAGTTTTTCCTGACCATTCCGGCGGAACTGACGGATGCGGCGCGCATCGACGGCTGTTCGGAGTTCGGCATTTACTGGCGGATCATGCTGCCGCTGGTCAAGCCGGCCCTGGCCGTGGTGGCGCTCTTCCATTTCCTCTATGCCTGGAACGATTTCCTGGCGCCCCTGATCTTCCTGACCGAGCCCGAAACCTTCACCATGGCCCTGGGGCTGCAACAGTACCAGTCCCAGCATGGCGGCAGTGAATGGCACCTGCTGATGGCGGCGTCCGTCCTGCTGGTCCTGCCGGTGGTGGCCCTCTTCTTCCTGGCCCAGAAGACCTTCGTCCAGGGAATCGCCACCACCGGCGGCAACGGGTAATGCCCATTGGCCCGGCATGACCGCTCCCGCTCGTGCCCGGCAAGCGGCATGGAATGCCGCCTCTGGAGTTTGGCACAAGTACGGGGCTTGGAGGCGGTTTCGTCCCGTAGGGACTGAATGACAATAGGCAGGGGCCTCAGCCCCTGTTCCGAAAAATGAAACGATGGCGTGCCGTAGGTACGCCGCGATTCGCCGCGTACCTGACGGCACGCGAAATGGGGGGCGGGCAAAACAGGGGCTGAAGCCCCTGCCTATTCCCGCCCCGTCCCGCTGGGACGGG
>JBAZJM010000146.1:0-11029 GCA_041651315.1 Lentisphaeria bacterium
TCGGCCGCCACCCCTGGATTGTTCAGGTCGCCGGACAACTCGTTGTCATGCGGCAACACATACGCATAGCTCCAAAACAGGCCGCGATCCCGCCGCCAATGCTTCTCCCAGAAGATGGTCCGCAACCCCCACGGCCGGCCGGTATAGGCAAAATATTTGCCTGGCGTCAGGTTGTACCCCGGCCGGTAGCGGCACAGCGTCTCGCCCTCCATATAACCTTCAAAAAATGACAGGGTGTTCCAGTCAACCGCGCCGCCCGTGTGAGCCGCCAGGTAGACGTCGCGCCCGGCATCCGCAAACACGCCGCGCAAGCGCTTGAGGAACTGGCGCTGGGCCACCATGCTCGACGCCTCATCCACCCCCCAGGCCGCCCGGACAAACACACTGCCCTCATGGGCGGGATTTGCGTCGTCCCAGGCCAGACTCATGCCGTCACTGACAATGCCGTCAATCCCGGCCTTCGCCGCCAGTTGGGAATACGCCCACAATTGAAGTTCGCCTTCCGGCCCGTGCTTGCTGGTGCAATAGCAGTCAACGTTTTTCCCCGGCTCATAGGCGCGCTTGTAGAATACCCACTCCGGCAAGTTGATGAATTCCCGGCGCCACGTCTTGAAGGTCGGCTCATTTTCCGCAATGCCCTGGCAGGTGTAAAGCAGGCTCCGGATACCGCGCTTGTGATTTTCCTCCGACCACACCTTCAACGTCGAGATTTTGCCGAGGTCGGGAAACCCCATGTACTCCGTCCAGTTCTCCCATTGCCAGGCGGCAAGATCCATGATCCGCCGCTGCCCCACCGGTTTGGTGGGCGTCGGGAGGAGAAGAACCCGAAACACCTGCCCGGCCGTCAGCTGTCCCGGCCCATCCACCAAAGTGGCACGAAAGACCATGCCGCCGGCAGGGGCAGCGGAACGCACCGACACTTGGTTCCGGCGCGATTGGGATAGAAAGACGTCGCGCGTATCACAGCCAAACCCCAAACCGCCATCATGGTCGCCCAGCCACAACGGCCCGGCCTCGCCGGAATAGCCCGACGGGGTCAGGGCCTCCACGTTCTGACCGATGTCCCGGTAAAGAAAGGCCGCACGGCCGGATCGGACCGGTATCTCCAATCGAACGGACGATACTGCCGGGCACCGCTCCCCGAGCAGGCGGAACTTCACGACACTGAACCCGTCATAGTCAACCAGGTTTTCCACCTCCAAGGTGGTGGCGCCGTCAGCGGAGACCAAAGCTGCCCTGGCCCGAACCCGATTATCTTCCTGCCGCACCTCGAGCGACTTGGGGGAAAACACCAGTTCCCCCTGTGGTGTTCCGACCTTGATCCGCATGGGCGCCGCCAGCAATTCCCCATCCGCCCCGGACACCGAGGCGAACAGGGCATTGGCGCCAAACCTCAGCGTCTTCGTCAGCAGCCGCACGGAATGGTCGGTGCCGAGCACCGGCCGGGTCCATGGCGGCGCCACTTTCGTCGTCGCATAGTCGGCAGCGGTCTTGGCGGTGGCCCACTCCGGGAGCGGCGGGCATTTGAGCTTGAGCTGGCCCGACACCAGCGTCCGGCCGTCGGCCGACACCAGGGTCATGACCGCCCGCCGTCCATCCAAACCGCCCACCGGCACGGGAAAGCGCAGCACGTGGCTCCGGCTCTTGGCATCGCCCACCTCCTGGGTGGCGGCGGACAGCCCGTCAACATTCAGCACCGCCTTCACGCCCGCCCCGCCGGCCACTCCGGCAAGGTGCCCCACCACCGCCCCCGAAAGCGGATAATAGTCAAGCGTGAGCGAAGGACGGAGGACGGAAGCAGGTTCGGGCGCGGCAGCCGTTTTCGCCGGCGCGGACTCCGCAGTCCCGCTGACTGCCGGCCGGCGATCCTCAAGCGTCCGCTCTCCGGCCTGCCCCGGCGGCAGCATCTCGAAGATGCCGAACGGCATGGTCGCATATCCGCCGACGCGCGGATACACCCAGCCGATCAAGTCCGGCGGACGAAAACGCACGAGATTGGCAAAAAACCGCCGCCCCGTCATCTTCTCCACCCCAAAAGCCGCCAGGGGGATTGCCATTTCGGCGGTCCATGCCGCCCGCCCCTTGCCGACCTTGGCCGCAAAGAGCGCCTGCTTCAGCGGCGTCTCATTGAAGGAGCGCAACTGGGCGCCCATGCTGTTGACGACAAACTGGTAATAGAAATCCGCCGGCGTGGCCGTGCCATAACCGCCCACATACCCGCCAACCGCGATCTTTTCCGTCGTGGTCCGCCGGGTGTCCGCCACGCCAATCACCACTTCGACCGCGTCGTCATTGAAGATCAGCGTGTCGTCCCAGGCCCGCGGAAAAGCCTGGGGAAAACCGGGGACTGTTTCATGGCACACCGCCGCGACATACAGGTTGCGGTCGTCATACTTGACGAAAAACTCAGCCTCCTGCGGCACCGCCTCTTTCTTCCCGTCCAGGGACGCAACCGCGAGCTTGGCCGCGTCCTCCCATTCCGCCGCCCCAACCACACCGTCCACCTGAACGGGAGTCGTCAAATAGGGAATTTTGGCCACCGGTTCGGCCGCCAGCCCAAACAGCGGCGCCAGTCCCAAGACCAGGGTCAAAACATGTCGTCCATGGATGGCCATACTGCTCATTTACGGGTCCCTAATTTTGCTTCAGCTCTTGACGTATCAGGTTGGCCGCGGCGGCCGGGGTCAGCTTTGCCCCCCGCAACAGCCGCCATTCTTCCATAACTTCGATGCTCGCCCCGCGCTTCAGCACCGCCAGCGGCCCCACCGTCTCAATCTCAACATAGGCGGGACAGGCAAACGCCTCCAGCGCCGCGCCGTCGGCATAACTCCCGGCCGGATCGTAAGGGGCGGACATCACGAACACGCCCCAGTCGTACACCGCCGCGATCCATCCGCCCTGGGTGCCCAGCTTGCCCAAGCGTGCGCCCTTGGGCGCAAACACGACCGTCCGCTCATCCAGCGGCCGCGCGTCCAGCGTGATGCCCTGGCACTCCGGCTTGGCCATCCACCAGTCAACCACCCGGGAACCGCCCGGCTGGTGCCGCAATGGCAGTGCGTCCAGCAAAATGGCCTCCGGCACCGGCAGCCCCGCCACACTCCACACGCAGCACGGCCAAGTGGGGTCCCCCACCGCCTCCACCCGCGTCAGCAGTTGAACCGCCGGTTCGCCCGGACACAGGCGGACGCGCCGCACCATCCGCACCCCCGTCCGGGCACAGGCCGGACTGGTCATCTTCAGTTCACCGGCACTGATCTTTTCCAGATGCCAAGTCCCCTGGAATGGTGACTCCGGCTCGCACACGCTTCCGCCCATGGCGGCACCCAAGCTGTCCAGCGTCGGATACACCCGGGCCCAGCCCGTGCCCCGCTGCTCTGCGCCCGACGGCGGGCCTTGCAGCACGTTGGCCCCATCGGCAAAACCGAACCAGACCACGCGTCCGCCCGCGGCGGAGGCCGTCAGCCGCACGACGGCGTTGGCAATGGAAACCTGTCCGTCCTGCCCGTGCGCCAGTTGCGCCAAAACGGCCACCCCCAAGGAAATTGCCAGTTTAAGTTGCATGCGGTTAAGATATACTGCGTTAGGATGAACTTTTCATTACCTACAGCCTAATTCTACTTTGTTACATTCTTGATTCTTGTGCTCGTCGTCGTTCTCGTCCTTCGTACTCGATTCGATGACGAGCACGAGAACGACGATGATTTTCAATCTAGCAAAGTAGAACTAATAAGCTTCAGCCTAACGCCGTATTACGCTCACGCGCGGCGCCGGCGCAGCATCACGGTCCCCGCCACCGCCAGCAGGGCCAGCGATGCCGGTTCGGGAATCACGGTAAAGTTGTCCAAATACGCCGTATCCTCACTCCATATCCTGGCCTTGAATTTATTACCACTGTCAGCCAACACCGAGGAGTAATCCTTGTCGGTATACAGGTCAACGCCACCGATGGTCAACGTCGTCAGACCTCCTACCGACTTCCATTCCACGGAGGTCCACCCAGCCGCAGAGAACGAATAAGGGCGAGTGTACATGTTGGGAAGATCAGTGCCATAGCTCAAGGGACCACCGCTACTGTCAAGGCCGATATAGACATTTCCCATATAGAACATGGTTCTCTGAGTTGCATACCAGTCAAAAACGATATCAAAGTCTTTACCAAACGTCACCGCATCCAGTGTCACAACCGGCCCATCATCCCACGGATTCGTGGGCGTGATACCGATGCTGCCGGCGGTGTTGCCAAACGTACTCTGATAGAGATCGATTCCGTTCCGAATCACCGACCAGCCATTGGCATTGCTCGAGAAATCATAGACGATGGCAGCCTGGGCGGCCGTGACCGCGGCCAGCAGGACAGCACCGGCTATCATGGTTTTGACAACAGAGATTGTTTTCATTGTTCATCACTCCTCGTTCATGAATGCTTCGGACTACAACTTTGCTCGCCACTCGTTCTGCGCGCCGGGTTTTAAACGGAGTTCCCCGGAAGAATCCGAACCGGCGCCAGGCCCCCCCCGAAAAACGTCTTGCTGCCCGCACCTCCTTTCCGCCTGCCGGCGGCTCGCCAATCGCCAATTAGTAATCTTGTGTAACTATTACACGAGACAGTATAGCCGGCGCCTAAAAAAAAGCAAATGCGGGGTGAACGGCAAAGACATTGCCGCACTCTGAAACCGCAGATGGGGCGCCGCCCCCAAGCCCCTGCCAAAGGGCCCTGTCCCTTTGGAATCCCCGAAACGTTCCATTTTGCGATGGCCGGTACTGCGCGCCGCCTTCAGTGAAAAAATAAAACGTCGCGACCCTCAGCGGCGCCCAGTACCGGCCATCGCAAAATCGGCGAATCAAGGATTCTCAAGGAACTGGGTCCTTGAGCGGGGCTTGGGGCAGAGCCCCACATGGATTTAGCTGGGCACCCGGAACACGTCTTCCGCCAGGCGGAGCGCGGCGGGTTTGGGACGGCCCTCGAAGTCGAGAATGGCGGTATTGGCCGTGCAGGGGAAACTGTCGTGCCCCATCCACACCAGGAAGCCGCCGCAAGCGGGGAAGCGCCGTTTGCAGGCGCGGGCGGCAATGACCAATGCCTCCGCCTGCCGGGCCTGGCTCCAGGCCACGTACTCGGCGAGGTCCGCCGGCGCCCGGCCGTCATGCTCGGCCTGGAAGCGGTCGTTCTCCACCCACCAGGGTGCGCGGCGCCACAACGGATTGGCATGGGCCGGCGGCCACGGGTCACCGTCACCCCGGTACCGTTCCAGGATGTCCAGCGGACTGGCCCCCGGCGCCCCGGTCTCGGAGCGGAACAGGGCGTCGTCCTGCTCCCAGTAAGCGGCCCATTCCGCCAGCGTGCCTTCCGGCTTCCACGGACCGTGCACGTCCCAGTGCAGCCCGCGACCAAAGTCGGCGGCATTGGCCATGAACCGCGGCCCGGAAGAGGAGGACGGCACGAACCGGCGCCCCGGATCCAGCTCGGCCACCAGCGCCTGCAGCCGCTGCATCAGCGGATGGTCCAGGCCGACCGGCTTGCCGCACCCCTGTTTGCCGCCGTCCAGCGTCCCCTGCAGCTCGTTGCCGCCGCACCACATCAGCAGGCAGGCATGATGCCGGCACCGCTCCACATAATGCCGTGCGATCTCCGCAAAACCAGCGATGAATTCCGAATCCTCCGGTGGCCAGTTATCGACCCCGGAGGAGGACAGGGGGAATTCCTGCCAGACCAGCAGCCCCCGCTCGTCACACTGCCGGAAAAAGTGCTCCGGCTCCAGAAAACCGCCGCCCCACACCCGCAACAAATTAATCCCCAACTCCTTGTAGGTATCAAGGCGCTGCCGGTAATCATCCGCGGTGAGGTCCGCGAAATTGGGTCGGATCGGCGTCCAGTTGACCCCTTGGAGAAACAGCGGCCGGCCGTTGACCACGCACAACCACGGGTCAGCCCCCGCCGGCGCACCGAGATTGGTGCGCCATTCCACATGCTTGAAGCCGACCTGGCGCACGTCCTCGTCCAGCACGCCGCCGTCCGCTCCGAACAGGGTGGTGCGCACGGTGTAAAGCGGCTGCGCCCCCTGCCCGTTCGGCCACCACGGCGCCACCGCCAGCCCCTCCCAGGCCAGCGCGCCGTCCCGGAACGCCACGGCCGGCACTTCCGCCTGGCGCACCAGGACGCCACCGGCGCCTTCCAGGCACACCCGCACCCGGCCGGCTGCCGCCTCGCCATGCCAGTTCCCCGACACCCGCAGCGCGCCCTGGCCGGTGCCGGGATCGTAATCACTTTTCACCCACACCCCGGCCAGCGTGGCGGACTCCGCAACCTCCAGGGTGATGGCGTCCCAGATGCCGGCCTGGACCAGGCGCGAGGTCCAATCCCAGAAATAATTGAAGCGCGGCTTCGGCTCGCGCATCCGCGAGGTATAGCCGAACTGCCCCAGCCAGCGCGGCGGGCATTCAAAAACGATTTGCAGGATGTTGTTGGCCGGGCGCACCGCCGGCCCCAGATCAAAAACGTGGGGCATGAGGCTGTTGGCGAAGGTTCCCACCGCTTGGCCGTTGAGGCGGACGACACCGGCATAGTCCAGCCCCAGGCAGCGCAGGCGGTACGCCGCGCCCGCGCCGCTGGCAAACCACGCGTCGGGAAGCCGGGTTTCGTAAAGCCAATGGCGGTTTTCCACCCATTCGCAGGACCGGGCGTCCAGCCCCAGATTCCAATCGGGCAGCACCCCGGCCTGACGCAGCGCCTGCTGCACCGAACCCGGCACCGGCGCGGGCACGCTGGGGATTTCCGCCGCCGGCGCCGCGCCGATCTCCATGCTGTTTTGGAGTTCCCATTCGTGCGGGACAAATCCCGCCACCCGCCACGGTAATGAAGACAAGTCAAACGTCTGTTTTTGAGGCTGCATGAGTCTTGAATTCGCTTGTTTGAGGTTCCAGCCCCCAACGGGAGCCGGCTTGGTAACATAAGGTTCATCGCACGCTTGACACGGCGGCCAATTGAGCCCTGAAGGGGCGTTTCATGAAACGGGCCTTCAGCCCTCATTTGCTCCTAATCGCCAACCTGGGGCGTTGCCCAGGCTATTATAAAATCGGGCCGTTGGCCCTGCCTATACACCGGTCACGGCACGTTCGAAAAACCTTAATCCGATGGCGATGCACAATCCACCACGAGGCCATTGCCGGTCACTCGCGGTTTTTCAATGATAGGTATAGGCGCCATCCATCGCCCAGGTCACGCGGACCGCCAATGGACTCTTGGACAACTCCACGGCATCCTGCCGGCCGACGTGCCCGTCAACAAAGCCGGTGTTGGCGCGGTTGTTGTGCAGGGTATAGACATAGGTGCCCTGCCCGCAATCAGTGTCCGGCGCAAACATGAAGAAATCGGTGGTCAGATTTTGCGAGGTGTCGGCCAACAGGAAAAACTGAGCCGGGCTCGGCACCTTCTCCAATTGATAATAGACGCCGGAACCCTGATACCCATTGCTCGTCCAGAAAACACTCGCATACTTGCTGGCCGCCCAAGTGTCATAAGAAACGTCATACATCCCGTAGCAGTACCAGCGCACATCCATCCAGGGTGATGAACTGGAGTTGATGGTTTTGTTGGCCGGGCAGTTGAACACCTTGGAACGGAACGGAAGGTATTCGGCGCTGGAGCCGGGGTCAGACCAGCCGCCGGACAGCGTGTCACGCCACATGTCCCACCAGTTGTTGCCCTTGTTCAGCACCCAGCCGTTGTAATCGCCGGCGTACAACGAAAAGGCGAGCATGATCTGCTTCTGATTATTGACGCAAGCGGCGGCCTTGGCCGTGTCCCTGGCCTTACCGAGGGACGGCAGCAACATGGCGGCCAAAATAGCGATAATGGCAATCACCACCAACAGTTCGATCAAGGTGAACCTTGATCGAACGTGCCTTCGCCCGTCGTCGCGGCTCGGAACTACGGCTGGGCAGGCCAGCTGTTTGACCACAGCAAAACAATGTCGGCTTTTCATCGTGTCTCCCGTCATGGCCTCAGGACCAGCCAGTTATAGGTTTGCGGGTTTTTCTGCGCGACAATGCCGTCGCCCCAGGCCAGATATTTCCGCTCCCCGCCGTCGCAGTCGTTGATCACCAGAGAGAAGCCGATCACCGTCCCCGCCGTCAGTTCCGGCAAGTCCACCGCCTTGACCGGCAGGGTGATCCGATACACCGTCCGCTCCCCGCGCCGTTCAATCTGCGCCGTGGCGCCGGACAGCAGGCCGGGATCGGCGCGTTTTTGGGCGGAGTGCCGGTAGACCTTCGGCCCGGCCTTGGTCAGCGCCACCGTCAACTCGGTAAAGGTTTGGGGAATGGGGCCGTCCTTGGGCAGCGCCTGCAGCGCCAACTGCAATGAATCGCCGCGCCACAGATCCGTGTCGCTGAAGGTTTGGGAATGAATATCGTCGGTCACCGTCACGGTCAGATACAGATGCCCGGCATTCCATTGGGCATGGAAGGAACCGGCCAGGTCATCGGCGGTCCCCGCCTTGTCAGCCTGCACGGTCAAGTCATCCACCACGATCCGACCCGACCCGACAAATGAGGTGGCGCCTTCGAGTACCACGGCATCGAAGGCCAGGGGGAGGTGCATCTTGCCGTCGTTGGCGCCGTCCCAATGCGATGAGGCGGGCCGGCCCAAGTCCAGGGCGCAACATTTCCAGCCCCGCCAGTCTACGGCGCCCAAGTAATAACTGAAGTACTGCCCTGTGCCGTCCACCAGCCGGAACCACAGCGAAAGGCCGGAACCGTCCCCGAACACGCGCAGCGACAATTGTTTTGCCCCCGGCGGCAACGGCAGCCGTTTCGCGTAATCGCAGGTATTGAGGGCACTTTTGACGCCAGTGAAGTCATAGGCCAGTTCCGCCGCGCCCTTGCCCACGGCCACCGGTTCCGCTACCGCGCGGATGGCGGTCTTCGCACCGTGATGGCTGCCGCCAATCTGCCAGCCCTGAACCGTCTCGAAATCATCCAGCGTGGTTACGGCCGTGGGACGTCCCGGCGCCACTTCCACCTCGTTCACGGAGGCTCGCGCCGCCAGCGGCGTGGCAAACGCCATGGCCGCCGGCAGATGCAGGGTCTGCTTGGTGGGGCGTTTGGCTTCCGGGAACTCCTGGCGCCGGATGCCGTTGGGCAGCACCGACACCCCCCGCAAGTCGCCGGAGAGCAGCCATGGCGTCTCCGTCACCGTGACCACCATCCGGTTGGCGGCCTTGGCCTCATCCAGCCATGCCGGCGTCCCCCATGCACGCCGGACCGGCACGCCCGTGCCAACCTTCTGCAACAACAACGGCGTGGGTTGGCTCCGGTCGGTCTGCAGGGTGATGCGCCAGCGATCATCGTCATGAGCGCTCCACAATGCCCACACCTCAGCCCCGTCGGGACGCTGGTAGCGCACGATCCAAATCTCGGGATCAGCGGTCGGCACCCGGCCCAAATACCGGCCGTTGGCCACCAGGCCGGCCACATCACGCAAGGTGAACCAGGCCGGCTTGGGGGTCATGGACACGTCAAGCAAACCAAAGCTATACTCCGCGTTCAAATAGTCCATGCCGTCATCCTGCAAGTCGTAGTAATAAATCCCCTTCAACCGCGACACGGTCGGCGCCAGCAGGTACATCCGCGCCACATAGGCCGCCGCCCGTTCGGGCGCGGTGCCGTCGGCCGCGACATGGGTCGGCCAGGAAGTTTCCGTGACATAAAACGGGATGCGCCGCTGCGGACTGGCCTTGGCCAACGCCAAATCAACCGTACGAACCCACTCGATCCAGCCTTCCGGCAGATAACGCCCGCTGCCGGCATTGTAGGGATAGCCATGAATGGACACACCGTCGAGATAGTTCAGCCCACCCAATTCAATGATGCGGTCCAGATAATCCCCGATCATCCAGCCGCCAATCACCTCACAGGTGGGGTCCACCGCCTTGAGGCGCGGATAAACCTTTTTGATCAGGGCCACGTAATTCTCGGGCGTCTGCCCCTGGGCCTTGGCGGCCGGAATCCCCAGATACCCGCCCCACTCGTTCCAAATTTCGTACCGGTGCACCCGTCCCTTGAAATGACGCGCCACGGATTCGGCATATCGGGCATAGCCTTCCAACGAGTCGGGGGTCACCGGTGAACCGTTGTCATTGTAAAAGCCGTTGCCATAGGTAAGATCCAGCAGCGGCGCGACACCGGCCTGGATCGCCTGCTGCACATACCGTTCATAGGCCTCCGGCACCGCCAGCCGCCCTTTTTCCTTCTCCACCTCCCCCCAATACACCTCGTCGCGCAGGGAATTAATCCCCGCCTGCCGGGCCAGGCTGATCAGTTCCGTCTGCGGCTCGCGCATCTGCCCCAGATGGGTGCAGATGCCGACCGTAAAGCCGCCGGTTGCTGGCAGCGGCGACGGTTCCGCCGCCGCAGTCAACCCCGCCACCAGACAAGAAGACAATAGAAAACGTTGGGAAGGCAAAAACATGTTATACCTTATAGTTGTTTGTAGTTGTCGGTCGCGATGTCACGTTTTTATTTCAAGCAGATTTCCGATGATAGAAGAACAACCGGGACTCACGCCGTGAGAGCAATTCCACGGCTACGCCTTCCGTGGCCAGCGCGGCTCCAGAAACCGTACGCGTTTTCCCGCCGTCGCGATCATCCAGCTCGTATTCCGCATCGGTTGCAACGCCTTGCAACGGGAACCGTATTTTTTCAATATTGCTTTCGCGCTTGCGGAAGACCAGCAGCAGACCACCATCAAGGTCAGGGCGGTGGAACTGATACGCGCTCCAGTCCTTGAACGAGTCGCTCTGTTCCAGCAAGGGATAGAAGTCGCCGGAAAAATAGGCTTTTGCCCGATGGAATTCGTCCAGCCGGTCACGCAGCCACTGACATGGGTAGTTCCGGTCGCCGAGGGACCACTCACCGGCGAACAGGCGCGTAACGACCACACCGCCTGCCAGGGCGCTGCGAAAGTGATAAGTGTCGACCGGCTGCTTCACTTCCGTGCCAAACGAAAACTGCGGCAACCAAAGCGACAAAC
>JBAZJM010000147.1:0-11005 GCA_041651315.1 Lentisphaeria bacterium
GCGCGGCTGCGAAATCCCAATTGATTAGTTTGTCCAACATGGCGTTGACATAGTCCGCGCGGCGGTTCTGATAGTCCAAAATAATGCGCGCGTTCTCACTCGTCAATCGTAATCGTATTCATCATGCCGTCTCTTCTTCATGTGAAAGTTTGGGGGATTTTGCCTCCAACGCCGGCCCATAAGAATCGGCCCGGGCAGAATCAAAAAACCGCGTCCAAAACTGCCGTTTGGACAATGACTCGCGTTGTTGTTCTTGAGTCATGCCCCCCCTACCGGAGAGTCACGACCGTCCACCGCCTTGTTGTCGACCATCATCTTGCATCTCCTTTAATCTCGTTATACGGCGTTAGGGTGAAGAGGTTAATTGGGGAGTGCGGCGACCCGGCGCCGCTTTGGATGGCCGGTCTCTGCCGGCCATGCGACGGGCGTCGGGACGCCCGCTCATTTCATTTGGCTTGTGGCACCCGGTTTGGGGCCGTCCTTTTCTTTGGGCCGGTTTTCTGCCGGTGGCCGGTAGTCGCCAATCACGCCCTTTACCGGGCAGATGGCGAAGACGGGACATTTTTTGCAGCCGATCAGCAACGCAATGGGACATAACGTCATGGCCGTTCTCCTGGTTATGCAGACGCCGATTTTCGTTTTTATGATGGTTTCCCGGTCCCGATGCATCAGACGACGTGCCGGTCGCACATTTTGCGGAAGTGGTACCCGTAGATGGCCAGGGTGACGGCCTGGTGCAACAGCCGGGGATGGCGGCATTGCGTCCACAGCAGCAACCGCCAATAATGGAACCGCTCCCGTCCGACAATGCCGAGCCGCCAAAAGGACAGGATGAGCGCGTGAAGGTCCGACCAGCGAAGCGGGGTTTTGGTCCGGGGCGGGGCGGAATTGCGCAGAAGCGTCCGCAGCCGCTGGTAGTAGTGCTTCGGGGCGTAGATGTGCTGCAGAATGCGCCGGTAACCGTTGCGCAACGCCTCCAAGCCCATGGCCGGCAGGATGTTGGTGGTGCCGTCCACGTTGTCGCCCGACGATTCCCCGCTCAGCCGCCCCTCCTTCGCCAGGCGTGCATACAGCCGCGTCCCCGGCGGGGCCTGCAACATCCCCACCATGGCGGTGACGATGCCGCTCTGCTGGATGAAGTCAATCTGCCTCTGGAAGATGGACGGGCGGTCGTGGTCAAAGCCGACAATGAAGCCGGCCTGCACCTCCAGTCCGCTGCGCTGGATGTGCTTGACATCGGCCAGCAGGTCACGGTGCCGGTTCTGAAACTTCCGGCATTCACCCAGGCAGCTTTCATCCGGCGTTTCGATGCCGATGAAGACCTTGGTAAATCCGGCCTCGACCATCATCGCCATCAGCGGTTCATCCTCGGCCAAATTGATGGACGCCTCGGTGTAGAAGGTGGTCCCGCGCTTGCCTTTCCGCCAGGCGATCAGGGCCGGCAGGAGGTCGCTTTTCAAGAACGCCTTGTTGCCGATGAAATTGTCATCGACGAAGAACACGTCTTCACGCCAGCCCAAGGCATACAGGCGGTCCAGTTCGGCCAGGATTTGCGGCACGGTTTTCATGCGTACCTGGTGCCCCAGCAGCGCGGTGACACTGCAGAAATCACAGCCGAACGGACAGCCGCGGCAGAACTGGATGCTCATGCTGGCGTAGCGCCGGAGGTCGAGCAAATCCCACCGGGGGACGGGGGTTTGGTGCAGGTCGGCAAACTGGTCGGACGCGTAGACGCGCTGCACCCGGCCCTGCGCCAGGTCGGCCAGGAACGGCGGCAGGGTCAGTTCCGCCTCGTTCAGCACGAAATGGTCCACGGCGGCAAACGCGTCGTGGTCGCCCGTGAACAGCGGGCCGCCGGCCACGACGCACACGTTCGCCGCCTTGCAGCGGGCAATGGCGTGTTGCGCCGACTCGCGTTGGACGGCCATGGCGCTGATGAACGCCATGTCGGCCCACTCCAGGTCCGATTGCCGGAGCCCGCGCACGTTGGTGTCGACGAGGCGCAGCGACCATTCCGGCGGCAGCATGGCCGCCACGGTCAGCAGGCCCAGGGGCGGATGGGCCGCCCGTTTGCCCACGAATTCGAGCGCGTACCGGAAGCTCCAAAAGGTGTCCGGAAACTCAGGATAAACCAGTAAAACATTCATGTGCACACCTCGCCGCGCCTTCCGGCAAGGACGTCATCGTCCCTGATGCCCGGGGGTTCGTCCCCCATCGCGTCCGTCGCCGCCATGCTTGTATTTGACCTCTTTGGGGTAGCGGTCTCTGGGCAGCGGCGCCCAAGGGCCGCTTCTGGAGCGCGAGTAGTACCAGCCATTATTCTGGTAATGATAGTGATAGCCGCCGGTGACATAGTAGGGCTCGGTGTCCAACACCACAATTGCCGGCAACGGTGGCACCAGGACCACATTCCGGTCGCGATGTTCCGGCACCACCAGGCACCCCCCGAACAGGAGCGGCGTCAGCGCCCCGGCCAAGACGATTGTTTTCGTGTTCATACCCTGTGTGCTTTCCGTTTTCCGTTCATTTCCTGGCGATCAGTTGACGGTGAGCAGGCGGCATCCGGCAAGGCAACCGGTTGCCAGGACCACCAGCAGCCGTAGGCTCCACGTGATCAAGCGGTTGTTTGAGAGGCTCATGTGCTTTCTCCTGGATCGGGTTGCGGGCGGGTACGGCGCGGCAGTTGGGGACGTTGTTTGAAGCGCACCGCCAGGGCAAGGGCAAGCGCGCCAAGCAGGGACGGTTCCGGGATGGGGACGAGCGTGTCACTGCTCTCGCTGGCAAACACCAGGCCGCCACTGAAGCCGGGCCCGTTGTTGTAGAGCGGGCTGTAGTCGGTGATGCTGTTGGTGTTCAGGGTCACCGCGGCGGTCCGCGCCAATGCCCGGCCGTTTAAAATGGCGGCGCTGGTGTTTAGCGTGATGCTCTCATAGGCCAGGATGTTCCCTGCAAACGTCGAGTCGACGCCAAGCGTTGCCGAGCTGCCGACGATCCAGAAGACACCGATGTCGGCGCCGTTATTCCCGGCAACCCGGGGATTGATCACGGTCACCTGCGAACTGCCGGAGGTCGTCAGCGTGCTCCCGACTTGGCCGTGGTTAACATGACCGGGTCCATCACGGAACCGGCCGGCCCGCTGACATCAACCGCGTAAATGGTGCCGATCACTTGGGCGGCGGTCAGCCCAATGGCGGAACCGGCGATCGGGCTGGCCCCGACATCGCCCGTGACGATGCCGCCCCCGGTGGTGGTGATCGCGGCTCCCGAGAGGAGGGTGAAGTGGGCGGCCTCGCCCAAGACGACCGGCGACGGTCTCGCCGCCAAGACCACCGATGGCATGACCATGGCCAGTAGCGTGGCCAGCCCGTTGAACAGTTGTTTGAGGTGGAGGTTTTTCATGTTTCTTGATCTTTCGAGGTGGCGGAGGATTTTCCCCCATGGATTGGGTTGTTTTCGGCGCGGTTGAATGAAAAACCGGTGACGGGTTTCCCTTCTTTCTAAACCCGCCGCTTGCGGTTTACAGTGAAGTATAGGGCGTTGCCGGTCAGATTATTATGGGGTAAAACCCTACTTTTGCATGGGGTAAATCCCTACCTTGGTGCCCGGGACGGCTTGTCCCGATGGCCGGGGAGGCGATGGCCAGGGCCTAGCCCGGATTATTCATGATGGCTGCCAAGAACGTGGGGCCGGCATTCCTGCTTGCCAGAAACGTGTCGCGGGCATTCCTGCCCGCGTTCGACTATTGGCGTAACGCCCACTTAAAAAAACAATTTAAAATTGAGCCGTTTTCAAAAGTCCCGCTCAAGGGTGCCGTTCGTGAACGGCGGGAATTCCTCCTGAACCGAAGAGCGAAGACTACAAAAACGATGCCGATACCGATAGCGATACCGACCCCGAGAGCAACCGATGAACGTTGAAGGCTCCCGCGGCTCGGGTTTCCCACGATGTTTTTCATCGGTATCGGGGTCGCTATCGGTATCGGTATCGAAGGATTCAAGGTTGCCATTCCGATGCGGTCTTCGTTGCCTTCTGTTCACACGGGGTTCATGAATAATCCAGACTAGGGTTACACCCCATAGACAAAGGGACGGTAGCGCCGGTATAGTTAAGGGTAGGTAGAATAAGTGGCTGGCCGGGGAGCCTCCACCCGCAACACGCCATCGTGCGCCGGGCCGGCCGAGGGCGTCATACGCCAAGGACCATGTCCAATGAAGCAACCGAACCCAACGTCTCTCCGCGTGGAACTGACCGCCGTGAAACAACGGTTGCAACGGGAGGTTGCCCGGCGCCGGGCGGCGGAGGTCACCCTCAAGGAAAACCGTCAGCGGGATGACCTGTTGCTGGCAAAATCGCGCCTCATGCAGAAGCAGTTGCGGCATCTGTCCCACCAAATTCTGCTGGCCCAGGAAGAGGAGCGCAAGCACATCAGCCGGGAATTGCATGACGAGATCAGCCAGATCCTGACCGGCATCAATGTCCGGCTGGCCGCCCTGAAACTGGAGGCCTCGACCAATACCGGCAACCTCAAGAAGAAGATCGTCACCACGCAACGCCTGGTGGAAAAATCAGTGGAGGCCGTGCATCGCTTCGCGCGGGAGTTGCGCCCGGCCATGCTGGATGACCTGGGGCTGATTCCCGCACTCCTGGCTTATATGAAGGAGTTCGGCAAGCGGACCGGCTTGCGGATCCGCTTCTCCTCGGTGACGGCGGACAAGATTGCGGCGTTGGACAGCCTCAAGCGAACGGTGCTCTACCGGGTTGCCCAGGAAGCGCTCACCAATATCACCAAGCATGCCCACGCCAACCTGGTGAAGGTTTCCATTCGGGTTCAAGAAGACCGCATCTGCATGGAGATAAATGACAACGGCACCGCCTTTGATGTGACGCGCACGCTGGGCGCCCGGCGGCGCAATTGTTTGGGGATAACCGGGATGCGTGAGCGGGTGGAAATTGTCGGCGGCACCTTTGCCATCACGTCCGTCGCGGACAAGGGCACCACCGTTGAGGTGCAAATCCCGCTCGTTAACGGGGCCGGGAAATTGATCGGGAAAAATCCATGACGCCCATTACCGTGTTGCTGGCTGACGACCACACGATTGTCCGGCAGGGGCTTCGGGCCCTGTTGGAAATGGAAGGCGGCTTTGAGGTGGTCGGCGAGGCCGCCAACGGCCTGCAGGCCGTGGAGTTGGCCCTGACCCTGCACCCCGCCGTGGTGGTCCTGGATCTCGCGATGCCGCATCTCAATGGGCTGGAGGCCGCCCGGCGGATTCTCCAGCAGGTTGCCCCCGCGCCGAAGGTGCTGATCCTCTCCGCGCACAGCGATGACGCCTATATCGAGCAGGTGGCCGCACTGGGCGTGGTGGGCTATCTGGTCAAGCAAACCTCCGCCCACCTGCTGGCCAAGGCCATTCGGGAAATTCACCAAGGGAAGGTGGTCTACGGGGCGGCCGTTTCCACGCGCCTAAGCGGCCATCACCCGGGCGCACCGGAGCCGGCCCACCGGTTCACCCGGGCCGGTCATGCCCGGGAAGTCGCGCCGCACCTGACCTCGCGCGAACGCGAAGTTCTCCAGCTGATCGCGGAGGGGCATGCCAACAAAGAGATTGCCACCGACCTTGGCATCAGCATCAAAACGGTGGAGAAGCACCGGCAGGGCGCGATGAACAAGCTGGGCATCCATGACACCGCCGGCCTGACCCGTTACGCGATTGCGGCCGGCATCATCGAGAGCAGCGTTCAGAGCACCATTATTTTACCTTCACCAATTCTGCGCTCGGCACGTCACCGTCCAGACGTCCGGCGGCCCGCCGGCCGTCAGGCCCGGGAACGGATGATCCCGGCGGCGCGGTCGGGGGTGATGTCGGCGTGTTCCCCGAACGCCTGGCCGCGCTCGGCCAGCCGGGCGCGGATCTTCTCCGCGGCCTCCTCGGCATTCACCTGGTAGGCCGCCAACCGCGTGGGCACGCCGACAGCCTCGAAAAAGGCCTCGGTTTTGGCGATGGCGGCTTCGGCCACCGCCGCCGGATCGGTTCCGGCCAGCCCCCAGATTCGCCGGCCGTACTGGACCAGCATGGCCTGCTTGGCCGCCGCTTCCGCGCGCAGGACGCCGGGCAGGATCACCGCCAGTGTCTGGCCATGGTCCAGGCCGTAGAAGGCGGTCAGTTCGTGGCCGATCATGTGGGTCGCCCAGTCCTGCGGCACCCCCAGGCCGATGAGGCCGTTCAAGCCGTGGGTGGCGCACCACATCAGGTTGGCCCGGACCGCGTAGTCGCGGGGCGCCGCCGCCACCTTGGGCGCCTCCTCCAGCAGGGTGGCCAGGATCGCCTCCGCCTGCCGCTCCTGCAGCGGCGCGCCGGCGGGGAACGTCAGGTACTGTTCCACGACATGGACAAACGTGTCGACAATGCCGTTGGCAACCTGCCGCGGCGGCAGGCTGTAGGTGGTTTCCGGATCGAGAATGGAAAACCGCGGATACACCTGGTCGCTGCTGAAAAAGCGTTTTTCGTGGGTCGCCAGCCGGGAAACCACGGCGGTGCTGTTCATCTCGGAACCGGTGGCCGGCAGGGTGAGCACCACCCCCAGCGGCACGGCGGCGGGCACCGGCGCCGGTTCACTCAGGATGCGCCACGGGTCGCCGGCGGTCCACGGCATGGCCGCGGCGATGAACTTGCTGCCGTCAACCACCGAACCGCCGCCGACGGCCAGCAGGAAATCGCAGCCCTCCCGGCGGGCCAGGGCCACCGCCCGCATCAGCGTCTCATAGCACGGATTGGCCTCGATCCCGCCAAACTCCGTCAGGGCGCGCCCCGGCAGTGCCGCCAGCACCTGGTCGTAGACGCCGTTCCGTTTGATGGAACCGCCGCCGTAGGTCATCAGGACCCGGGCCGTTGCCGGCACCAGGTTGGCCAGTTCGGCGATCATCCCTTTGCCGAACACGATTTTGACGGGATTGTGATAGGTGAAGTTTTCCATGGCGAATCTCCAGGGGAGGGGCAACGGGGGGAGCTGGCGGCGCCGGTGTTCAGGCTTCAGCATGTGCGTCCCTGCGGCGGGCCGCCAGATGCCTGAAGTGTAACCTGCCGGAACCCGGATGGCAATCCATGATTCATCTCCACCCTGAAGTATAGGCTGGGCACCCTGCGGGATGCCTCTGCGGAACCGGCCTGCGCAAGCGCCCGCCGGCCCGTGGTTGCGGTGCGGCAAAACAAGGTTAGGTTATCTTCTCGGTTGGAAATTGTTACAACCGCGCCCATATTACGGCAACAGCATTGACATTTTTGACGACGCACCCGATACCCCCCAATATTCCAAGGAGAAGCCCGATGACCAAGCGCGACCTGGCGATCCGCATCGC
This sequence comes from Lentisphaeria bacterium, assembly GCA_041651315.1. Classification (GTDB taxonomy): domain Bacteria; phylum Verrucomicrobiota; class Lentisphaeria; order Oligosphaerales; family CAITYL01; genus CAITYL01. Next base: position 7,355 of record JBAZJM010000147.1, read on the forward strand.
CGACCAGACCGATCTGAAACAACAGGACGTGATGAAAGTGATCCAGCTGACGCTGGACATGATCGTCACGGAAGTCGCGGGCGGGCGCAATGTCGAGTTCCGCAATTTCGGCGTGTTTGAGCCGACCGTGCGCAAGGCGCGCATCGGCCGCAACCCGAACAGCCCGACCCACACGGTGAAGATCCCCGAGCGCGTGGTGGTCAAGTTCAAGCCGGGCCGGGTGATGGAAGCCAAGGTCGGCAAGATCCGTCCGGGCAAGCTGAAGAAGTGATCCTGCCCCCGGCCGCGCCTTGCCGCGCGGCGGTCAACGATGGCGAGAGCCGGCGGCGTCCCCGCCGGCTTTTCGCTTTTCCAGATGTTCGAAGGAATGACGCATCATGGCCAGCCAGTCGGAACCGTTGTTGGGCACGGCGGACATCGCCGAGCCGGAAGTCCGTGAATGGGTGCTGCTGGAGAACCGGGCGCGGGAGCTCTTTGCCCGCTACGGCTACGGCGAACTCCGCACCCCGGTGATCGAACGCACCGACGTGTTCGTGCGCGGCCTGGGCGACGAGACCGACGTGGTGAAGAAGGAGATGTACACCTTCGAGGACCGCGGCGGCCGCAGCGTCACCCTGCGCCCTGAAGGCACGGCCGGCGTGATGCGCGCCATTGCCAACCAGGGGCTGGCGGAAGGCGAGGAGCGCCGGGTGTTCTACCTGGGGCCGATGTTTCGCGGCGAACGGCCGGCCGCCGGCCGCCGCCGGCAGTTCCACCAGGTTGGCGTCGAGGCAGTTGGCCGCGCCTCTCCGTTGCTGGACGCCGAATGCATCGCCATGCTGCTGCATTTCCTGGAAAGCGTGGGGATCCCCGACGGCGAACTGCTGCTCAACACCCGCGGCTCGGCCGAGGACCGGCCGGTCGCCGCCGCCGCCCTGAAGGAGTATTTTGCGCCGCGCCTGGCCGGCCTGTGCGAGGACTGCCGCCGCCGCTTCGAGACCAATGTCTGGCGCATGTTGGACTGCAAGGTCGAAGGCTGCCAGGAGACGATTCTCGGCGCCCCCGCGGTCACCAACCTGCTGGGACCGGAAAGCACCGCCTATTTCGCGGCGGTCCGCCGCTGCCTCGACAGCCTCGGCGTGCGCTACCGGGTCGAGCCGCGGCTGGTGCGCGGCCTGGACTATTACGAACATACCGTGTTTGAGGTCGTCCACGGCGGCCTGGGCGCCCAAAACGCCCTGGCCGGCGGCGGCCGCTACGCCCTTTACCTGCCGGGCAACGACCGGCCCCTGCGCGGGGTCGGCTTTGCCGCCGGCCTGGAACGGCTGCTGCTGGCGCGCGCCAGCCTCGGCCAGGCGGCCGCTGAGGCCGCCGGCATGGATGCGTACCTGGTCAGCCTGGGCGAGCGCGCCCTGGCCGCTTCGCAGGCGCTGGCCATGGAGCTGCGCCGGGCCGGCCTGCGCGTCCTGGCCGACACGGCGGGGCGCAGCATGAAGGCCCAGATGCGCTCCGCCGACAAGGCCCGCTCCCGCTTCACCCTCATCCGTGGCGACACCGAACTCGACGGCGGCACCGTCCAGTGCAAGGACATGGCTGCCGGGACCCAGGAGGCGGTGCCCGCCGCCGCCGTCACCGCCTGGCTCCAGTCGCGCCTTCGTCCCGGAGGGACTGAATGACAATAGACAGGGGCTTCAGCCCCTGTTCCGAAAAATGAAACGCTGGCGTGCCGCAGGTACGCCGCGATTCGCCGCGTACCTGACGGCACGCGAAATCGCGGGTGACAAAACAGGGGCTGAAGCCCCTGCCTATTCCCGCCCCGTCCCGCTGGGACGGGAAAACCGCAACCGTTGAGTTCTGTCAAATTCTATGTGCGTGCCGCTCATAGCCGCACGCTAAAGCGTGAACTCAAACGACATGCGCCATGGACTCTTGAAAGCGACTCAGGCAATAGAAGGGGGGCTCCCATGCCAACCGCCCTGATCACCGGGGCCAGCCGCGGCATCGGCTGCGCGCTGGCGAAACTGCTGGCGGCGCGCGGCGTCACGGTCTTTGCCGCCGGGCGTGATGCCGCCTTGCTGGACCGCCTGCGCGCCGAAGCCGGCTGCCGCACCTGGGCCGGCGACCTGCGCGACCCGGAGGCGGTGCTGGCCCTTTATGCCGCCGCCAAGGCCGCTCTGGGGGAGGTCGACTGGCTGGTCAACAACGCCGGCTTCAACAACCGCAAGGCGCCGCTCGCGGAGACCGGCCTTGACGAGTTCGAGGCCCAGTACGCCGTCAACCTGCGCGCCCCCTACCTGTTGTGCCGGGAGGCCCTGCGGGACATGAGCCGGCGCCGGTGCGGCCACATGGTCAACGTCATCAGCAGTTGCGCCCTGCACGCCAACGAGACCATGGGCGTCTACTCGGCCATGAAATGGGGGCTGCGCGGCCTGACCGGGGTGCTGGTGAAGGAGGCGCGGCCGTATTCGGTCAAGGTGACGGCGGTCTACCCCGGGGGCACCGACACGGCGTTCCGCGCCCAGCCGCGCCCCGACTACCTGCGGCCGGAGAGCGTGGCGGAGGCGATTGCCAGCGTGCTCTTCGCCCCCGCCGACCTGGTGGTCCACGAGTTGACCTTCCGCCCCTTCGCGGAAAGCAATTTCTGAAACAAAAAACCCCTGCAAGCCAGCGGCTTGCAGGGGTCTTTATATGGTAGCGGGGGCAGGATTTGAACCTGCGACCTTCAGGTTATGAGCCTGACGAGCTACCGGGCTGCTCCACCCCGCAATCAGAACCAAAGAAACTATAGCGCCACAACCGGCGCTTGCAAGCTCAGGCCGTCACGGCGACCGGCACGATGCTGACCTTGCGCTGGGCCTTGCAGAACTTGACGGTGCCGTCACAGGTGGCGAACAGCGTGAAGTCGCGGCCCATGCCGACATTCTCGCCGGCGTGGTACCTGGTGCCCACCTGGCGGATGATGATGCTGCCAGCCGTCACCGTCTCGCTGCCGTAGGCCTTGACGCCGCGATACTTGGGATTGCTGTCGCGCCCGTTACGGCTGCTGGATTGACCTTTTTTATGTGCCATGGGGCAAATTCCTCATGCTGCGAAATGGCGGCCTCCCAACCAGGGGGCAGCCGGATTATCCTGCCGCGCGATGAAAGAGCATAACATAACGGCCGACCGCCGGAGTGCAAACCGGGGGGGCTGGCGGGGCGTAGGTCGCTTCCGTCGGGATTCCTTGGTGATCCGTTTGGCAACTCCCTGACCGGCCGCGCCTCTCCGCGGGGGGCAACCCCGCGCTGGAGTTTGGCGAAACCCAACGGTTGCGGTTTTCCCGTCCCAGCGGGACGGGGCGGGAATAGGCAGGGGCTTCAGCCCCTGTTTTGCCCGCCCCCCCTCGTTTCGCGTGCCGTCAGGTACGCGGCGAATCGCGGCGTACCTACGGCACGCCATCGTTTCATTTTTCGGAACAGGGGCTGAAGCCCCTGCCTATTTTCATTCAGTCCCTACGGGACGAAGCCGCCCCTAAACCTCGTACTTTTGCCAAACTCCAGCGCGGGGGCAACCCCGCGCCTACAGGACGGACCGGGTTTCCTGTAGGCACGGGCGTGTCGCCCGTGGCGGGGGGCGGCCGTGGCAGACGGGGATGAGGAATGTCCTCGGGATCGGGGTCGGAATCGGGATCGC
>JBAZJM010000148.1:0-10989 GCA_041651315.1 Lentisphaeria bacterium
CGATGGCCTCAAGGTCACCGCCAAGCTGGCCAAGCGCGGCATCATCGTCCGCCCCATGGCCGGCTACGGCCTGCCCCAGTTCATCCGCGTCAGCTTCGGCACCATGCCCGAGAATGAACGCCTGGGGGCCGCCCTCGCCGACCTGTTCAAGAAATAGGCCGCGCAAAAGCGGGGCGGGCGGCCGGCGGTCTCAAGGGGCCTGGCCTGGATTATTCATGAATATTGAATTTTGAATGTCCAATGTTGAATGTCGAAGTGACCCCCCCCGGGTGGTTGGTGCGTTGCCTTTCCCTTCAAAATTCAGCATTCGGCATTCAACATTCGACATTGATTGGCATGTTGAACAGAAGGACGCAAAGATAGCGAAGGCTGGATGCGGGGGGTATGGTATTTTCTTTGCGATCATTGCTGCCGTCTGTTCAAAGTCATGAATAATGCAGGCTAGCGGTTCCAGGAGTCCCATTGGTTCCGCCCGCCCGTTTCTCTCCCCCTCTTGGCGCCGGGACCGCCCCGGAATTTTTGAAGATGGTTCGAAAGGTATGATTGCCATGGACGCCATTGCCGTCTTGCAGGAACGCGGGTTCCTTTACCAAAGCACCGACCTGGAGCGCCTGCGGGCCCGGCTCGCCCAAGGCCCGGTCACCTTTTACGTCGGTTTCGACCCCACCGGCAGCAGCCTGCACATCGGCCATCTGCTGCCGGTGATGGCCATGCGCTGGCTGCAGCAGTGCGGCCACCGCCCCATCGCCATTGTCGGCGGCGGCACCGCCATGGTCGGCGACCCCTCCGGCAAGTCCGAGGCGCGCCCCGTCCTCACCGTCGACGAGATCGACGCCAACGCCCGCGCCATCCAGGGGCAGCTCGCCCGTTTCCTCGACTTCAGTGACGCCGCCGGCGCCCGCCTGGTCAACAACGCCGACTGGCTGCGCCACGTCAAGTACCTCGATTTCCTGCGTGACATCGGCCGGCACTTCAACGTCAACCAGATGCTCGCCGCCGAGTCGGTCAAGCAACGGCTGGAGACCGGCCTGTCGTTCCTCGAGTTCAACTACATGCTGCTGCAGGCCTACGATTTCTACGTCCTGTTCAAGGACTACGGCTGCGAATTGCAGCTCGGCGGCCAGGACCAGTGGGGCAACATCGTCGCCGGCACCGGCCTCATCCGCAAGCTCACCGGCAAGGAGGCCCACGCCGCCACCTTCCCGCTGCTGCTCAAGAGCGACGGCCAGAAGTTCGGCAAGACCGCCTCCGGCGCCGTCTGGCTCGACGCCGCCCGCACCACGCCCTATCACTACTATCAGTTCTGGCGCAACGTCGATGACGGCGAGGTCGTCCGCCTGCTCGGCTTCTTCACCGCCCTGCCCATGGACGAGGTCCGCCGCCTCGGCGCCCTGCCGTCGCCCCAGATCAACCGCGCCAAGGAAATCCTCGCCTACGAGGCCACCGCCCTGGCCCACGGCCCCGCCGCGGCGCGCCAGGCCTACCTCGCCGCCGGCACCGAGTTCGGCTTTGCCGATCCCGCGGGCGCCATCGCCACCACCAGCGCGGTGGCCGGCATCCAGGCCGCCGAGGCCGCCGCCGAACTGCCGACCACGGTCCTTCCCAAGGCCGAGGTCGAGGCCGGCATCGGCATCTGCAAGCTGCTGGTCGACACCGGCCTGTGCCCCTCCACCAGCGAGGCCCGCCGGCTGATCAAGGGCGGCGGCGCCCATCTCGGCGACGACCGTGTCACCGACGAAAAGCGCCTCGTCACCCCGGCCGACTTCGCCGCCGGCTCCCTGATCCTCCGCGCCGGCAAAAAGAACCTCCGCCGCATCGTGCTGGAATAACTGCGTCCGCCATCCTTCCCACAAAGCCTGCGTTTTTGGGGTGTGAAGTGTGGTCCCCGCCGTTTGACTTTTTCTGGCTGTCCAACTACAGTCGTCAAGTAAGGGGTGAATCGACGTCTTTATCCTTCGTCGGCATCATCTCGAAAACCGAAAAAACATCTTATTCCCCGAAGCATGGCCGATGGTAAAATCTTCGCCAAAATTTGATCTTTTGGAAAGCCAACTCGGCGCCAAGTGGTTCAATATTCATGCTGCCCAAGCACGCTCTCGGGCCAAGCAGGGTGAATTGGAAACGGCACTGGAGGGGATTGTTTCAGACGACACCAGCGTCGTGATCTCTGGTTCCTTGGCGCGAGGCGAATTCACCGAGGGAAGTGATATCGATTGGACGTTTCTCGTTGACGGTTCTGCGGATCCTCAGCATTTGAAATTGACACAACAAATCCGGGACATTGTCCACCGGGTATCCGCAAAGCCTCCCGGGAAAGAAGGCACTTTTGGAAACATGGTATTCAGCCATAACCTGATACATCACATCGGCGGCGAAGATGATACCAACAGCAACACGACACGCCGAGTTCTATTGCTACTGGAATCGGAGGCCATCGGACGCCGGGACGCCTATGACCGTGTGGTAAAAAATTTGCTTAAGCGCTACTTGACGGAGGACGGCGGCTTCTCTCGCGGCAGTACTCAATATCATGTCCCACGTTTTCTCCTGAACGATTTTGCCCGATATTGGCGTACCATGGCCGTTGATTTTGCCTACAAGCAAAGGGATCGTTCAGGAAAAGGGGCGATCATTCGCAATCTTAAACTTAGGATGTCCAGAAAACTCATCTATGTTTCAGGCTTATTGGCCTGTTTTAGTTGCCATTTGGGGTTGAATGAAGGGAACACACCCGCTACTTGCCAAAAACCATTAGGGTCACCAGAATGCATTGAATGCCTGCAACACTTTTTACGCCAAACGCCGATTGAGATTTTAGCCGGAACCTTGATCCGGTTCAACTCACTTGCCACAGCACGATATATTTTTGATGCATACGATGAATTTTTAGGGATGCTTTCTGACCCAACAATAAGGCAATGCCTAGAAACGCTTCCCCTAGATCCAGAGTCAAAACATGAAACGTTCCAAAGAGCACGCGAATTAAGCCATGTGTTTCAGGACGGTTTGCTGAAACTGTTTTTTAGTGACAATTCGGACTTGTCTGAATTGACAAAGGAATACGGGGTCTTCTAATGCGACTGATTGGATTTTCTTCCGGGGCCTTGGCCTACGCGGATTTCCGCCGAGGGGTCGCTATGCTTCACGGGAAAGAGGACATTCGGGCCGTCGAGTTGTCGGCGTTGCGGCAAGCCGAGCTTTATCCGATGCTCGACAGCATTGCCGACCTTGATCTTTCACAGTTCGACTACATCGCCATTCATGCCCCGGCGGAGTTCGCAACCGCGGATGAAGAAAACATTGTGGCCAGACTACAAGAGATGACATACCGGCGGGAATGGCCCATTATTCTGCACCCCGATGCCATTCACGATTTCTCCCTGTGGGAAAAATTAGGGGAGTCGATTTGCCTTGAAAACATGGATCGGCGCAAACCGATTGGCAGAACAGTATCCGAAATGAAGGCACTCTTCGATAAATTGCCTGACGCATCATTCTGTTTCGACATTGGTCACGCCCGACAGGTTGACAGCACCATGACCGAATCGTACCTCATGCTGAAACAGTTCGGCCACCGGCTTCGGCAAGTCCATGTAAGCGAAGTCAACACGCGAAGTAAGCATGATCCGCTTTCCCTGGCTTCCATCCTAGCCTTTCAGGAAGTTGCAAATCTGATTCCTGAAGACGTTCCGCTGATTATCGAAACGCCCATCCCTGAACATCAGATTGCGCATGAAATTACCCGTGTCAAACAAGCGCTCCCATCTCCCCAATCGGTGAATGCCGCCCAATTTGCAATTGCGTAGCGAACGAACTACTGATATAAAGCTCCACACGGAGAACGTGTCAATATGGTTGACATAATGACCGTGAAAGAATTTAAAAAAACTGTAATGGTACTCCTTTGCGAGAGCATGAGCCTTGACAAACTTGACGATTATTGTCGCGGAAAAACGGCGGAGGATAAAGCTCTATGGGAGGAATACCGCCCGATTTTAGCGGTTGTCAACTATAAGCGCATTCGAGATGAAGAGATTATCGAATTAGGCAAGAAAACAAAAACTTGGGACGCTATGATTGGAGGGCGTGATATATACGAAGTCGTACAAGCATTGCCAAAAAATGAACACGAGCTTCGCGTTGGTGGGCAAAGAAGCTTTCACGTGGACGGCAAGCGCCATACATGTGGTTTTCGAGGAGCAATTGATGGAGGATTTATACCTTTCATTTTCCACATTAATGATCGATTTCAATTTCCAACTGTGATCATTGAAAAAATCAAAGCGAAGCACGAAAAGAAATATGCCGATAACCGATCTCTAATTGTTGCCTTTTCTGGGAATTACGCTATTCCTGAAGGCATAGACGGAAACGACTCCGTTATTAGTCGTTGGGTGGATGAAATTCGGCGGCGCACCGACCGAGGAACCTTTCGTGAAATTCTTCTGGTAGATCAAGAAGAATGCAAGGTTTTTCCCGTATTCGCTGACTGCTAGAAATTTTTATTTCAGCCTAGAAACGGCTACTGACCCCCGTCATCCCCGCCTCCATGGCCGTCGCCATTCGCAAAAACGACGCCAACCTTTCGGCTATATCTTGCCTGTCCGTAAAAAAATACCACACGATGTCCCCTACCCATCACACTATCGCAGAGATTGAGGCGAAGAACCGCAAACTCTGTCAGGCGAACGCCAAGGTGATGGCACTGCTGGATGACGCAACAAGGGAGTTGCGGGCGATTCTTCTGGATGAGTGTGTCATGGAGGAAACCCCGTTGGAGGCCGAAGCGGCCATGAACTCCGCCACGGTGGCCATCCGCACGGCACTTTGTACGCTCAAGTCCGCCATGACAAAGGACAAGCACGCCGCAGTGCCGCCTCCCGGCGGCCCAACTCGTCAACAGGGGCAATTTCTGGCCTTTATCCGCGACTACATGATGCGGAATGTGGCGGGAGTGGCGCCCAGCCATGCCGATTGCCAGCGGTTTTTCAACCTCACACCTCCGTCGGTGAATTCCATGCTGATCCGGCTCGAACAGCGGGGCTTCATCCGCCGCATCCCCGGCAAGGCAAGAGCCCTTGAACTCACCATCAACCCCGACTGGATTCCACCGCTCGACCGGCCCTTCCGGTAGCTCAGGCCAAAAGGAACCAGTTCTGTGTCTCCGTGCCTCCGTGGTGAACGCATTTCAGGGTTGGCGCGGAACGGCGAGGCGTGCCAGTTGGCGGTCCTGGAGGCGGGCGAGCAGGAGTTGCGCGCTGACGGCGCCGATCAAGGCCAAAAACATGTCCCATTGCGTGTCCCACGGGTCGCCCTGGGTGCCGAGGAAGGCGTCGGCGCTCTGGCCGAGCAGCAACGCCGCCCAAGACACCCGCATCCTGAGACGGGGACGTGCCGCCGGTTAATGACCGGGCGGAGTTGAAATATTAAAACATTGCGATATATTTATGTAAAAGGCCGGAGGGGAACGCGGTCCCACACCGCAACCACGGCAGAACATGAGCCATCCGAGGAATCAACCATGGAACAACAGGCCAGACAGGTATTCCGGCAACCGCCCTCACGACTGAATTGCGCCCAGGCCGTGGCCAGCGCCTGGGCGGCCAAGACCGGGCAAAGAACTCGTCTCGTCGAAGAATTGGCGGGGTGCGGGGGCGGCGGCGCCCCCGGTGGGGTTTGCGGCGCGTTGCACGCCGTGCAACGCATCTTGGCGGACGGGGCAGCGCGCAAGCAGGCCGAAACCGCGTTCGCGGCCGCGGCCGGCGGCGCGCTGGACTGCCGCGGCATCCGGAACGCCGGGGTGGCCTGCGTGGAGTGCGTGGGTTTTGCCGCGGGGTGGCTTGAACGCCATCTGGGCGGCCAAAAGAAAGCAGGAAACCAATGAAAATCCTAACCATGGCGGGAGTGATCCTGGTGTGCGGCGCGGTCGGGTTCGGCTGGGCCAAGTTGGTTGGTTGTCCAAGCGGCGGGTGTCCGCTGACGGCGACACCGTGGCGCGGGGCGGTGGTTGGCCTGGTGCTCGGCAGCCTGCTGGCCATCAGCCTGCTTCGGCGCGGTGATACGACTCCGGCGATGGCGGTTCTCGGCGAGGACGCGATTGTGCAGGTGGCCGATCAAGCCGGGTTCGCGACGCTCCTGGACGCCGGCAAACCGGTGCTGGTGGATTTCTATGCCGACTGGTGCGGACCCTGCCGTCGTTTTGGTCCGGCGGTGGCGACGGTCGCGGACCGGCACCGGGCGGACTTGACGGTGGCCAAGGTGAACGTGGACAGTTGTTCGGAACTGGCGCGGAAGTATGGTGTCTCCAGCATTCCCGCCATCTTCCTTTTTCGTAACGGCAAGCCGGTGAAACAGGTGGTCGGCGCCATGAGCGTAGACGAATTGGAAGCGTGGACGGCAAATTGAACTCCATCCGGCAGGAAAAACCGATGCGCTGCCCCACGGCTCAGGAAAAAGCAGAACTCCCCGGCGGTGGGCCGGCGCTGAACTATGACGCGACCGCGAGGGTGCTCCAGGCCTTGGCGCATCCGCTTCGGTTGCGGATTCTGGAGGTGCTGCAACAGGGGGAGATGACGTGCGGCGAACTGCAGGATGCGCTCGGCTGCGGGCAGTCCATGGTCTCGCAGCAGGTCAAACTGCTGGAGCACCAGGGCCTGGTTACCACGCGCAAGGCCGGGACCCTGAAGTACTGCGGCATCCGCAACCCGGACATCCTCAAGCTGTTCTCGTGCATGTCGAGGCATGTGCGGGAGGTGTTGAGGAAATAAGCCGGCGATTCCCGCGCAGACCATCCGCAAACCGCGGCCGGCGGCAAAAGGGTGCCGGCCGTGACGGCATGAAGCACACGAAGTTGGATCGAAGACGTTCTTCTTCTTCGGGCTTCGTGCCCTTCGCGTCTTCGTGGTGAAGAGATTTTAGGGGTGGCGCGAAACGGCGAGGCGCGCCAGCTGGCGATCCTGGAGGCGGGCGAGCAGGAGTTGCGCGCTGACGGCGCCGATCAAGGCCAAAAACATGTCCCATTGCGTGTCCCACGGGTCGCCCTGGGTGCCGAGGAAGGCGTCGGCGCCCTGGCCGAGCAGCAACGCCGCCGCCCATTCCACCAGTTCATAGCTGGCACTGATCCCCAGGCAGGACACCGTGATCAGCACAAACAGCCACTTGCCCGGCCGCAGCGGCGAGGTCCGCAGCAGCAACTCCCGCGCCACCAGGGCCGGCACGAATCCCTGCATGAAATGACCGAGGCGGTCGTAGTGGTTCCGCGCCAGATGGCAGGCGTCGCGCACCCATTCCCCGAGCGGCACCCGCTCGTAGGTGTAATGCCCGCCCAGGATGAGCACCAGCGCGTGCAGGAAGATCAGGCGGTACAGCAGCGGCGTCAGCGGGAACCGTCGCGCGGTCAGCACCAGGATCGGAGCCGCCAGCAGCACGGGCAGTACCTCCAAAAACCAGGTCATCCGGTCGTACGGCGCGATTCCGGAAACCGCCAGGGCGGCCAACCCGGCCGCCAGCAACAGTTTGGGTTCCAATGACTTCATAGGCTTTATTACTCCCGCCATTCCGCCTGGCGCCGAAACCCGTTGGGACAGGCGGACTATACTTCGGCAATGCCGCGGCACGAGGCAACCGGAGACGGCTATAGTTCATCATGAAACATGAACTGATCATCCTCATTCTGGAGGCGCTGGCGGTTTATTTCCTGGTGTTGTGGACGCATTCCCTGCGCCACCGTGCCGGGCTGGCCTATTTCTACGCGCTGCTGGGCGGGCTCACCGCAGTCATGTCCTGGGTCACCGACGCCGGGGTCCGGGTTGACTTTGCCGGCATCTCCTTCATGGTCGGCTCCACCGTCTTTTACACCTCGCTGCTGCTGGGGGTGTTTGTGGTCTATGTGTTTGACGGTCCCCGGGCGACCCGCGTTGCCATCTCCACCATTGCCGGGGTGTCCGTCATGGTGCCGCTGATCGCCTGTCTCCTGCATTGGCAGATGGATCTGGCCGGCCAGGCCCCGCTGGGGTATGTGCCCGTGCCGAGCCTGCGCATCAACACCGCGTCGGTGCTGGCCACCGTGGCCGACCTGTTCTTTCTGGCCATTGCTTGGGAATACCTCGGGCAACCGCCGTGGCGCCTGCGCCTGTGGTTCCGGGCGTTCCTTACCCTGCTGGGGGTGATGCTGCTCGACGTGCTGCTGTTCAACACCGGCGCCTTCGCGGGCCGGCTGGCTTACGGGGAGATCCTGACGGGCGCCCTGGTCAGCCGCTTCCTCATTGCCCTGTTCGCCAGCCCCTTCCTCTACCTCTACCTGCAGTGGCAAAACCAGAAATCGGGCGGCGGGATTGAGAACCGGCCGGTGCTGACCATTCTCACGGAGATGGCCGCGGTGCGCCAGGAACTCGGCCTGGCCCAGCAGGAAATCGAACGCCGCAAGGTCGTGGAACGGGAGAAGGAGGCGCTGATCCAAAAACTCGAGGCCACCCTCGGCCGGGTGCGCAAGCTGGAGGGGTTGCTGCCCGTCTGCGCCCACTGCAAGCGCATCCGCCTTGAGTCGGGCGCGGTGGGGGCGCCCGACCATTGGATCACCCTCGAAGACTATGTGCAGAAGGAGACCGCGGTCACCTTCTCCCACGGCCTCTGCGGGGACTGCATGCACCAGCTCTATCCCGACCTGTCCGCGGCGGAGATCGCGGAAATCTGCACCGCGGACCGCCGCCCGCCCGCGCCCTGACGCGCGGCCGGGCCTTCCGCCCCGTTGGGCTGCCCCCCTGGGACCGCCGAGCCCCAGCTCGGCGCGAATCCGGTACGGCGCGCTGCTCCTGCCACCGTTTTTTTGAACAGAAGGCAGCGAAGGAAGCGAAGGGGAAAATGCCGGCTTGTCTTCCCTTTGCTCCCTTTGTTGCCTTCTGTTCAAAAGCCCAAAGAAAGACAGCAGGGGCGGCCTGCGGAATCCGCAAAAACGTTGCGCGTGCGAGAGGCGAGCGCGAGCGCCGCTACGCTGAGCGCGAAGTGAAAAAACAAACCGGCAGCAGCAGGGAGACCGGCCCCATCGCGGCCAGGCCGGCCAGGGCGATGTCAAAACGCCGGATCGAGCAGCTGTAGACGGTGAACATGACGGCCAGCAGCAGATAGGAAAGCCCGGCCGTCAGATGGACGAATCCGCCCGCGGTTCGCGGTGCGCCCGACTGGAAACATCCGGAAGCGCGGAAGATCGCGCAGACCACGAACGAGACCGCAAACCATCCCATGAAATTGCCGACGGGCACACCAAAGTAGGCGCCGCCATCCGCCCAGACCCAGTTGCCGCGCAACGTGGTGATGGGGTCCATGTAGAGGTCCATCGTGGTGACGACCCCCGCGTCGGCCGCCGCCAGGAGCGGCACGAGCATGAGCTTGCTGAGGGGCGAAGCTCCGGAACCGCCCGTGCCTGACGGCCGTGAGAACGCCTGGAAGGCATTGACGACCGCATGACCCGCGTAGATGAAAACGGCCCAGAATACCGCGGCCGCGAGCGGCACCCCCCCGATCATGCCGTGCCAACGCCCGGGCGGGTAGTGGTAGGCGCCGCCGAACAGGGAATGCCCATTCACGCTCACCAGTTCCGCCAAGAAACCGGCCGTGGCGGCCAAGGCCAGCAGAGCGGCCGTTCGCCAGCCTCCGAGGGTGCGCCAGCCATGGCACACCACAAACAGGATCGACGCGGCTCCGGCGAGCGTGGTCAAGAGCCGGGTGGCGGCGTTCATGCCCGTGGCGAGGTAGGTGGCCACGCCGCACAACACCATGAAACATTCGGCCAGAAAAACCGTGCTTACGAGACGATCCGGACGCCCTGCTCGATGCATCATGCTTCCTCCGCGGTGGGCACCGGCGACTTTTTGTCCAATCCATCCGGCTTCACCAAAGCCTTTTTTTCTTCGGAAACGAGACGGCGTTCAACCTTTTTCACGTCTTCGGCGGCGGATAGTGTCTCTGGACGAATGCCGCGTTCAAGCAGGGTGTTGCGAACCGCCTGGTTGTTTGTGATGTGCTCGTTGGAAATGGCGGATTCGCTCGTCATCCCGTGCTGACGGGTGTTGAAGATGGTGATCTCGGCGGCAAAGTCTTTGGCCTTGAGAATAATGGTCGGCGCAAAGTCGGCCAGCGGCCGGTTGTCCGGCACGTTCCACTGGGTCTTCATGGCCTGGGTGGTTTTGTTAAAGAGGGCTTGGTCGCCCTTGCTGCGGATGAGGGCGAAGTCCTCATTGCCGCCGGTTTGTTCGTAGATGACCTGGGACAGCTCTTTTTCCGTCGTGCAAAGTTTCCGGCGGGCGGATACCCGCTCGGCCTCCAGCAAGCGTTGCTCAATCAACTCCGCGCGGCGGGTTTGGATGGCGAAATAGGTTTGGGCAAAGGCGATTTCCTGCTTTCTTGGATCGCCGTTTTGCGCAATGAGATAGCAGGCGTAACGGGTGAGCATGAGGTCATCCACTTCGCGCTGGCTTCCCGAGCCCAAATCGACCATTTTGTTGACGCCAACAAAATGGTCCGCAATGGGGTGGCCCGAAGTCTCGCAGGCGATTTTTGCCTTCACGATGACGGCGGTAAAATTGCGCCACTCGTCGTAGCCCAGAAGCGATTGCAGCTCGCGGGCCAGCCAAAATTCGACCCCGGTTTCGGTGTGCCGGGCATGCGCCTCAAAGGTGGCGGTGAGGGAGTGGACAAGCGCGCTCTTCATCCGACAGCCCTTTCTGTTCGTGGCGTTAAATGGCTATCATTTATTGGTATAATAGAGCATGGCCAGGCCAATGTCAAGTAGGAACGGGCGTGCGGGTGCATGACATTTATGTGGGTTGGGAACCCCCTTTTGAGTTATCATGTAGTAAAAACAAAGGGGCCGGTCGCCTACATTAAGGTTCAGTGTCGAAACGAACACCTAACGTAAGGAGACCGGCCATGAACAAATGTATCGTCAAAAGCGTCATCTGCGGCATGGATGTCCACGAAGGCACCATCACGACC